>NZ_CP040908.1:2100416-2415000 GCF_013488205.1 Empedobacter falsenii
TCCTTAATTATATTTAAAAATTCATCTTTATTCACTACTGAATTTAACCAAGCCCTTGAATCGTGCATCAAAGCCCATTTTTCTTTACCTGCTGAATTTCCTGTATGAGTTGAAAAATCAAAATAACTTAGAATATATTTTCTAAGCATTTTGGATCTTAAATCATCAAACAGAATTTCTAAAATTTTGATTACAGCATTCGCTTTATCCTTTGGAAAATCAGATTTTAAATTAAAATCAATTAGCTTAAATAAAATATCTGTTCTGCCTTCTAAAAACCTGTTTAATTTATCATCATAATACAATTCTTCAATTGGATGATTAATACTTTCTTCAAGTGAATCTTTGATGTAATTTATTTTATTGATTTCATGTTCTTTTCTAGGAATCTGTAAATGATTTAAAATACCAACTACATCATGCCCTTCACTTTTACTAATCCCTTCAAGAATTTGGTTTAAACGAACGGTAGGTTCATCTGCTACTTCTCTCGTATGCGAATAGTTTATTAAGAAATTTCGGAATAAACATAATTCTTTATCATTTATCTTTTGAGCATTTAAATTCCCTTTCAAATACCAAAACCATAATGGTAAAACTCGAATTCTTAAATTCAAAGTTTTTAATGACTTGGTAAAGAAATCTTCAATAAAATGAATTGGATTATCAATTTCAATTAGTACTTTTTTTAACGCTGAGAATGCTTTTGATAAAAAATCAATATCAAGATTTTCTATTTCATATATTTTTAATTTCTCCGATTGATATTCTATTTCCTTGTCAAAATTGCCCTCCAAATATTGTTTTAATACACTAGCATAATAAAGAAATAATTCAAAGCCTTGATCCGCATTTTCATTAGTGAATTTATATTCAAAGAAAAAGTCTTGCCATTCTTCCCATAAGGCTCCTGCTTCCTTTTTACCTTCATTAGAACATTTTTCAATTAAATTCGCTCTCAACTTTTCCTGATGTGATAAATGGTATCCGCGACTGTTCATATACAGGTACAAACGTTCTCCCTGTGCACTAAGCTCAGTATCGAAATAATTGAACTCTACATAAATTTCTACAAAATCAATTAAATCAATTAATTGATCATTCGAAAAACCAACTAATTGCTTCTCTAAAAATTCGAAATTATTTCTCAAATTCTGAACCGTAATATCGTTGGTATATTCGATCTCAAAAAAGTTTTTATTTTGTCTATAATCTTTTCCTTGCAAAGTATCTTCAATAAAAAGACGCATAAATTCGTAAGCTGATTCACGAACTTTATAATCTACTTTAGGAAAATTATTATAATAATAAAGTTTTCTAAATACCTCTGTTTTTCCTGCCTTTGTGTACAACACTAATAACAACAAATAAAACGTTGTGATACGTTGTTGCCCATCAATTAAAAAAAATTGTCCAGGTAATTGCTTATCGTGATAAGCGTATATAAACCCCATTTTTTGTTTAAAATGTAGCGTACTATACACTTGTTGTAAATGTTGAAGAATTGTATTATTAACTAATGTATCTCCATTTATACTAACAGATAGTTCAGCATTTTCTTTTTTATTCCAACGTTTCATTAATGATTCCCAAACCCTATTTACTTGATCTTCTTCCCAAACATAATCACGTTGTAACTCAGGAATTACTAATTGATCTATTTCATTATGCGTTAGCAATTCTTTTAGACTGTATCTACCTGTTTTCATTTACAAATTCGATTAAAGCATTATATGTATTTTTTATCCATAGTGAATTAGCATCCATATCCTCTGTTTCCCAAAACGTTAGGTTTTTAGAAAAAGTTAATGGTTCATCAGAAAGATTATGCAATATTTTCGCAACTGCGTTTACCGTATGTGTAGGTACAAAAGACCCCATACTCATTAGACCTAATAATAATTCTCTTTTTTTGGGAAAAATATAGTTTTTTAACGTGCTATTATTTCCTCCTTCTAATAAAGCTAAATTACCTAACTGATGTTCAGAAACATCATGTGAAACGATCGTTTTAATCTCTTCATCTGTTAATAAAATATTATGCTTAATCTTTTGGTTTAATTCTGGTAAATCACTTGATTTTTCAATAAACCATTCTTTATACTTGCTTACATCTTCTTCTGTCGCATCTGAGTTTTGTGGGTATATATGTTCAATACTCCACTTGTTGTTGCGATAGGTATGAAAATCAAAACGATTCGACCAATCAATTACATGGATATCAAAACCTTTACTATCTTTTATTTTTACTAACGGGAATACATTTAGCGCTAAAAATATTTTATCTAATTTAGATTTATCTTTTGGGACATTATAAACTAAATCTTGGATCTTTTTATTTTTAATAAAAAGCTGGTTATAAAGATGTTGATATAATTTTTCTTTTAGATCTGAAACACCTAACGATAATATGTTATCTATGTTTCCACCAGTACAGGTATAAAAGCCCAATAAATTATACAATTCATTGTTCTTAAACCAGTTTCTTAATCGTTTACTAGTAAGGTAAATTTGATCTAATTGAATGTTTGCTTCTTCAAAATTTTGTAACCCTTCATTGTATAAATTAAATAGTTTATAGGTGTCGTTTTGCTCTTTTGTAATAGACAAATTATCATGAAATTTGTTAATGTGATCTAAACGTTCATCATTACCCTCTTTTACATTAGGTTTCAACGCATTTAATAAAGGATTTAACCCTAAAAAACCTTCCTTACTATTAACTAATTTATAATTATAAAAAAACAATTGATTTTGTTGTTCTGAACGAAGCCAATTGTCCATGTCATCCCAATTACGAGCTATTCTATTTCTCTTTTCTTGAATATGAATAAAATTATCGTCACCATTATCCTTTCTAGTTGATTTAGTAAACAATAATCCTTTGATTAGATAGAGGTTGTTTAATTCTACTTTATTATCATTAAGATTAGAAAATATTTCTTCAGCTGCTGTTGTATCATCTTCTAAATTGATAATTATTTTTACTTTTTGACGGTAATAATTATAAAAAGCTTCTGCTTCCACCTTATCTAGTAATTCTAAAAAATTAAGAATACATTTTTTGGCGTGGTATAAATAAAAGATGTCTTGTTTTTTCTTTAAAATCTCATTTTCTTCATCGCTATCTTCGTCCATCAATATGATTTCCTCAAAAATTCGACGATTGTTGTAACGTTCGTATTGAACAATATCTTTCGTTATATTATAAAAACCAAATGCTTTTTCAAAACAATAGAATAAAATACTAATTGTGGTTAGCCTTTGCTGTCCATCAATTACTTCAAGTAAATCCTTACATTCATCGTTACGTTTGATCGTAATGTATTGTAGGTAATATTCCTCTTGATTTTCAATAAATGCTTCGTAAACGTCTGTTAAGAATAACGGAACTTGGTCATGTGCAGCATTCGATTTCCACTTATACCCTCTTTGATAAGCCCCAATGTAGTAATTAGTAGCTGCTAAAGTTTCTAATAACCCATCGGAAACAAATAACTCTTCCAGGTTATAAATAAATTCTTTCATAATAGTTTAATTGGAGGTTATTGTATTCTTAAATTTATTTTAACCATCCTAATCCTGAGCTATAAATACAAGATTGTGCTACTGCTGAAAATGGTTGTGATTTATCTTTTAATTGAGCAATTTGATTAATTTTTTCTACAAAAAGTGTTTGTAAATGTACACTCACTTCTGTTTCTTCATTAGAAGCAATTTCTTGTGCTTCTTTAATTAGTTTGTCACATTTCTTCCAAACTTTTGCCCTCTCTTCTATTAGTAATTGAAAATTCAAATTCAAAGTATCAATAGTATATACAACTCTCTTTTGATTCCATTCACTTAAATCTGAACAGTAAATAACTTCTCCATTTTCAATGAAATTTAAAAATCCGACATCACTTATTTTACATGGATCAAGTAAATAAATAATTTCATCACCAATAGGGCTTCTTTCATCCAAACAAGGATATCTTCTAACAGCAAACTTATCATTTTTCCTTACATTCCCTGCACCACCACAATAGCGATAATTCAAATATTCAAAAGCTAACCACCAATAACCCGTCCGAGTAGTTCTATCGATTTCTTTAATCCTTCCCTTAGGTCGAAAATGATCAATATGCGCATGGGCAAAAGCATCTGCTGCTTCAGAATACCAACATTTATTATTAGATAATGCTCTCAGATCATCTTTTAATTCTGTCCAAAGATTTGAATTATTATTTATTATTTGAAGTTTTTCCTCAAAATCTACTTCTGCACTAACTAAATCTTTAACAGCTTGGGCTCTTTCTAACCATTCATCAGAAGGCCTATAATTACTTAAATCAATAAATATCATAGTTGCCCTTTTTCTATTTTATCAATAATACTTAAGGCTATTTCTTCTTGCTTTTTAAGTTGCTCGTAACTGTATATTGTACTATGCTCTTCTTGTTCGTATTTTTGATAAGCTACAGCAAACTTTTGATACAGTGGATCGTTAAATGGATTTGTAAAGCCTAATGTTTGTAATTCGTTATGTAATTGATTTAATTCGAACAATTCTTCTTCTGAAGCTTCATTATTAGCATTCTTAATTGCTAAACGGTTACGTTTTTCAATTTTTTGCAATGTTGGTTCATCCAGAGTAGATGGTAAACCAAATAATTCACTCTTTAAAATATTATCTACCCCCAAACCTTTAGGATCTACATCAGGTTGATTGGTAATGGTTCCATTCTCCGTTTTTGTAAAAATGCGAACTTCTTCTTTCACTAAAGATCCAATTACTAACGGATCGTGTGTATTAATGAATATTTGTGTAGATTCAGGTTTTTGTACCACTTCTTCCAAATATTTCATATAATGCCACTTCCATAATGGATTTAGATGTGTATCTGGTTCATCTAACAAGATCAATGAATCTTCATCTTTTGTAAACTTTAATAAGCCTAGTACAGTCAGTAATTGCTGCTCACCCTCACTTAAATCTCTAAATGTAATGGATTGATCTACATTACGCTTTTGTACACGTATACGAACCTCTTCTAAAAGTTTAGAGATGTATGTACTTTCTAAGGCTTTAAATAATTCTACATTGGTGTTGTAATGATTCGCTAAACTTTCGATTTCTTGTTCCCCTTTTAAGTACAAGTATAATCGGTCTTGTGAATCGTACTCTCTGAAATCTTTTCTGATTCTTTCAGCATTATAGATTGGAGCAAAACTTAAGTCCCATAAAATATTTAAAAATTCACGAACTAAACCTTTTGCTCCCCAAAATACATCTTCATTATCTTTTGCCCATTCTGGTTTTTTAAGAATGAATAGAACTGAATTAATATCTTCGATCCCTAACACATCCTTTAAGAAATTATTAGTTGATTCGGTTTTATGCGTATAAAATCCTAAAAGAACAAAGTAAGAGTGCACTAATTGTACATAAAATAATTTACGTAACTCATCAATTTCACTTTTGTTGAAATCTTCTCTAATTATTTTATCGTAAAATGTGTTTTGATGGTCCCAAAAATGTTCTTTTAATTTATTACTGATACCTGAATAGTAGGTAAATACATATTTAGGCTGAAACTGTTTTTTATTTTCTACAGTGAAAAATTCTTTTAAACTTAATGATTTACCATCGACAGTAATGGCATATTTTTTATTTTCAAATACCACCTCAATCATTGTATTTTTTATTTGGTATTTGATTTTGTATTCAAAATTAGGATATGAGCGTTTTGTCTCTGTATTTAAATCTAAATGTTTGAATATAAGAACAAGCGCTTCGATGAAGTTAGATTTTCCAGTAGCATTCTGCCCTAGCAGTACCGTAATCATCTTCTCTTCGTCTATATCAATTTCAAAATCGGTTAAATTTTTATATGCTTTAATTTGAACCTTATCAATTCTCATGGATTAGATTAATTTAATGGATACCTTTTTTCCATTCTTCACTTCAGTAATTTTACCTTCCTCAGCTAATTCTTTTAACTTTAAATAAAAAGCATCGATATCCTCTCCATAAACAGAATTCTTCCATAATTGGGCGACAAGCATTTCATTGTTATTTTCTGCTAAGAGTTGTAAAATTTCTTTCTTCTCCATCTTCTTTTTAGGTTTTCCTTTTATTATTTTCTTACTTGATTTATTAGCTTCTTTCTCGGCCTTAATCTTCTCCAACAACACAGCAGCCGGCTCGTAATCGGGTTCTTGCTGACAAGCTTTTATCTCTTCTTCAGTAAGTAATTTACCCTCAAACGCTTTCTTTAAGATAGATTGGCGCAAAGCTTCTGCTTGGCTAAGGCTATCTTTTATTTGCTGCTCTACCGCATCACAAACCGATAAACGAGCTTCTATTTCTTTGACGATTTGGGCTTGTTCTTCGAGAGAACACAATGATAAATGAATACTTCTAATAGATTTTTTATCTATTGTCGGATTACCTACACCTTTTACATAACTATTAATTTCTTGTACTTGCCTATTATTTTTTAAATGATAAGAAAGGTATTTATTATTAATATAGGTCGTTAATGAAAATAAATTCATAGCTAGCGAACAGGGTCTATTAAGATGAGGCATTAAATAAGATTTGCCTGCATTACCAATTTTACCAAATAAAATTTCACCACCATATAATTTAGTTTTACTCAAAAAATTATACGCTTGTTCTGAAATAAATTTAACATCATTTCTAAAATCATTCTTTTCAAAATTTGTAGCTCTAATCATCAAAGCGTAACCTTCTTCATCTAATAGTTCAACATTATCACGTAATGTTTCATATCCACCATTGGCGTGATAATCTGTTAAGAATTTTAAAATATCAGAAATTTGAACTAATTTCCACGAGTTTGGAAGTTCTTCAGAATCTATAAAATCATTTTTTGACAAATCACTTTTTGCAAGTTTTTTAGGTTTCTTACCTTCCTTTCCATTCTTTTCCCAAATAGTTACAGCTTCTTTCCAATCTTCTATTTGTTTTTCATAGTAAGCTTGACGCTGTTCTTCTATTTGAACTAACAACTCCTCCGCAGTCGGTAAATTCGTTTGCTTTTCTCTCCATTCTTTCGTCAACTCCCCCTCAAACGCTTTTTTCAAAACGGCTTGGCGGTAGATTTTGAGTTGCTCTTGTGCTTTTTTAAGGTCTGCAATTCCCGCATCCAAACTCGAAAACAAGGCTTCGATTTTTTTGACGATAGCACGTTGCTCGGGAAGTGGTGGAAGTCCAAATCTTATCTGTGAATATTCAGAAATCCAATATCTTTTATGTGTTTCGGAACGGACTTTACATACTTGCATTACATTGAATAAAAATTTCAAATTAACCAAACTACTAGTAGGATTTAAAATTTTCATCGCAGAAGATTTAACTTTAAACTTAAAGTTTACATATTGACTTGCTGTAGTAAAATCATCAAATATGATTGTCGGTAATTTATCAAATACTCCAAATTCTTCATTAGTATAACCTTTGATAAATCCTTTACCTGCCGTCAAAACAGGAATAGGTAAACTATCACTATAGTTTTCCTCCTTAATTATATAATTAGTTGGTTGTTCGTAATCAAGTAAATCTTCAAATTTACATTCTACCCAATCTTCTCTCATTATGCTGCTAAAGCTTCGTTTAAATCATTAATAATTGTTTGCATCTCGTTGCCAAAGAGTTGGTACATTTTGCCACGTCCACCGTGTACATCAAAGGGGTTGTAATCCAGATCATCCATTTCCAAATGATAGGAATTTACGATATGTTCCTTGATCATACGAAGCCAATCCATTTGCTCGGGCGTAAAACGGTTGTGCTGTCCGGCATTTTGCGCAAATATCCATTGCTTAAAATTGTCGTCCACCGTTTTGTCGTAGGCTTTTAGTTCGCTGTCAATCCCACACACGGCACGGATTAAAGATACTAAAGCTGTTAATTCATCTTTTGGCGCATCACTGTTGGTTTTACCCAAACTTTTGTAAGCATCCCAAATATGCAAAGGTGCAAATATCGGCTTTTCTAAGCGTATCTTCTCCATCAATTCCTTAATCATCTTGAAAGTAATTTCCCTTCTACGATAAGGCTGATCGAAGAAAATAGATAAGGCCGTGATTTCGTTTTTGTTAGCTAACAGATATTCTTCAAAATCTTGTACCAAGGCATTTGCTTTATCGATGGTGGTGGTATCCCATTCGGATTTTATAACCGTATCGATGTTGATATGGTCAATGATTTGCTCGTGTTGCTTACGTACATTATCGATGTACTCGTTTAATTCACCATTGAAACTTAAAGATGCTTGTCGAATTAAATTTTCTTGGGCTTCTTCTCGAGCTTTTTCTTGCAAGAATGGCGTTTGCTCATCGACAGGTGTCTGCTGTAAGATGAGTAGCGCTGCGGTTTCTATTGCATCTGGATCAAAAGCATTAATTAATTCTTTAGTGATTTGCTTTAAGCTTTTACCCCCCGAAAGCTCCTTTATTTTAGCTCCTTCTTTTTCGGTAATTTGTTTATCCAAACGAATTAAACGATTGGCCAAAGAAAGGAATACATCTTCCTCGGCTACACCCATGGTTACCGCACCTAATAACTCTTTCAGTGCTACTGTAGGTTTACGCTCTAGCGGACGGCTATCTGTTTTCTTGGATTTGGTCGCGCCTACTGCATCTATGATGACAAAGTGATTTTTTACTCGTGCTTGCTTACTCACCAATTGCAATTTATCCGCATTGATCGTACGTGTACCACGCCCCTTCATCTGCTCAAAGTAATTGATACTCTTCACATCACGCATAAAGAGTAACACCTCCAAAGGTTTTACATCCGTACCCGTGGCAATCATATCTACAGTAACGGCAATACGTGGGTTGTAATCGTTTCGGAAACGATTCAGAACTGATTTTGGGTCTTCGTCAATTTTATAAGTAACCTTTTTACAAAAATCATTGCCTTCGCCAAACTCTTCACGTACAATATTGATGATATCATCTGCGTGAGAATCTGTTTTAGCAAAGATTAATGTTTTAGGCACTTCGTATTCCGTACGATCGGCATTCCAACGGTCTGGATAAATAACCTGTTCTAAAGCACGTTTGTATTCTTTGACAATGGTACGAATCTGCGAAACATTCACCACCGCTTTGTCCAAGTCGTTGCGTTTGTATTCCGTATCCTCGTCTTCTTGTTGCCAACGTTTGGCACGAGAGAGTTTATCACGACGATCTACATACCATCCCGATTCTATCAGTCCACCCTTTTGAGAAATTTCGGTTTCGATCGTATATACTTCATAGGGTACGTTCACGCCATCTAATACCGATTCTTCGTAGGTATATTGACTGACTACATTTTCATTGAAGAAACCAAAGGTGCGTTTGTCAGGAGTAGCGGTAAGTCCTATCAAAAATGCATCAAAATAGTCCAAGACTTGTTTCCAAAGGTTGTAAATGGAACGGTGACATTCGTCTATGATAATGAAGTCGAATTGTTCTATGGGAACTTGCTCGTTGTATTCTACAGGAACAGCTTCTTTCTTGGCTAATTTTTGTTGTAACCAAGAAGATTGCTCGTTAGGGTTTTCTATATCGGCATTCTCGTCCATTTCTTCCCCTCGTAAAATAGAGTACATACGCTGAATGGTAGAAATACAGACCTGACTATCCGATGCGATAAAGCTAGAACTTAATCGCTGCACGTTATATAATTCTGTAAACTTACGATTATCGTCATTCGGTTGAAAAGCCATGAATTCTTGTTCGGCTTGTTCGCCCAAGTTTTTGGTATCCACTAAAAAGAGAACACGCTTCGCTTTGGCAAACTTCAACAAACGGTATATAAAGGTAGCTGCCGTAAAGGTTTTACCTGCACCGGTAGCCATTTGAATTAAGGCTTTAGGTTTTGCTTGTTTGAAAGATTTTTCTAGATTATTAATCGCCATAATCTGAGCAGGTCGTAAATCTGTTTCATCTAAGGCAGGAATATCCAGAAGTCGACCACGCAATGATTTGTCTTTCTTTACCCATTCCAATAAGGTTTCGGGTTTATGAAAATAAAAGATTTCTCTACTACGAGCATTAGGATCACGGTAATCCGTAAAACGCGTAATGGTTCCTGTGCTTTCATAGACAAAAGGAATTGCTTCAGCCGAATTGAAGAACTTTAGCTTTGCTTCAGCATAGCCTCTAGATTGATCTTCAGCCACCGTTAAACGATGTCCTTCATCTTCCCTTTTCGCTTCAATAATGCCCACAGGTTTTTGATTCACAAAAAGCACATAATCAGCAGGACCTACTGAAGTAGTATATTCACGAACCGCAATACCTTTAGCAGCATTGAAGTTGATTTTATCTTTAGACTGAACCGCCCATCCCGCTTGACGAAGCATTTCATCAATACGATCACGAGCAACTTGTTCTGGATTTTGGTTTATTGTCATCTAAACAAAGTGTTGTTATTACAATTGGTTAATTGTTGTTAAAATTAACAAATTAAATGGCAAAAGCAATTGAAAAAGTAACCTAAGTAACCTAAGTAACCAAATTTCGGGAAAAATATTTTTTGTTTTTTGAATTTCTGAAAAAACTGTTTCAAACGAAGATAGTAACGCAATAAGGAGAACTGAGTATTCTCCTTTCAAGTAACAAAATGTTAATTTTTAAATTCTTAATTTATCTATCCTCAAACTCATAGTTTAAATTTTTGATTGTAATAAATGTCGAATCTACACAAACAAATGATTCGTCCGTAAATACTGCTAAATTATACCCCCCAATATGCATAGCACTTTTATACTCTATCGCATCAAATCCTTTTAGTTTGATAAATTCGCACAAATATTGCGTTGGGAGATAATCAAGTAAAGAATCCTGTTTACGAATAGGTTTTGATAATTCTGCTTGTAACTTAAGCAAATAAGGACGGATATTAATAAATTCTTCTAATTCAAAACCTTTTTCTTTGACCTCAAAAGGGCTTAATTCTTCTATTTTATGTAAGGAGATAACTTGCAATGGACGATTCAGTTGAAAACTACCTACCGTTAAACAATCGTACAGGGATGATCGTGTTTCGTATATGGTTGTTTCTATACTATCAGACAAATAAAGGTATGGTATTCCTTGGGGATTTGCTCTACCCGATGTCGCATATTCTTTAGGAGGTCTACCCAACTCATTTATTGGAAACCTAGTATTTCCAATTCTCGATCGATAAAAAATAGTCTCAGGATAATAGGTTTTCGCTAAACGCTCTAAAATACCTTCTATAAATTCTAAATCGATGGTTTTATTCAAGAAAAAACGATTTTTCTCCTTCAATTCATTGGCAAAAGTTTCCCATTGTAAAGCCAATGTTGCGGCACTTTCATCTGTAATATGAGTCTGAAAATCGACTGGCTGTTCAAATAATTCAGTAGAATATAATATACTCGTTCTACCAATTGCATAAACCAAATGCTTGATTGAAGTAAGATTCAAATCTGGAGAGAACAATCCCTCCCAATAATGCTTCAAATGTTCATGCAATAGCATTTCACCCGACGAATTAGGTGCATACAACTCCAGTATTTCATCAAAAAGTTCTGTGAGTGTTTCACAATTGATTAAAGAAACAAAAGTACTTAAACAAAAATCACAATTACCTACTCCTACTTTATTCTTTAGTATATAATCTTGTAAGTAGGTATCTGAAAAGCAATTTACACAACAATTCATATCGTTTAAATTAAACCTTGTATTAACTGAATATGGTGCATAATACTTAATTTCTTTACAACACCTAACCCCGGATAAGCTTGAGTGTTATAATAGTCCCTAAATTTATCAATGGCAAAACTCGTTAATTGTTTTTGATCAACAAAAGCGATTAATTTTTCTAATGCTTCAAAAAATTTACCCGCAGGATTCTCGCGTCCTTCATTACTATCTGATACAAAATGAGCAACTTTTATATCATCGCTTCCTTCTTCTTTATATGTTAAATGGATAGCTACTGCAAATGCAGCTCCTCCAGTCTCAGAATAATCTTTTCCTATTACTTGATAATCAGAAAATCCTACACAACCTTCGTCTTGATAATACATATAATCAGAAGAAAAGACTTCGAAAGAAATATCAAGATAAGCTTTATTGTTCGATAAACGATTAAAATAATCATTCAACATACAGACATTTCCCCTCAATTTTCTTCTCATAGCAAACAAATGAGCAATTTGCACTACATGATAAAGACAATGATTAGAACTAGAAAAAGAGTGTAACGCATCTAAATCACTCACTTTATTGAGATGGACAAAACTAAAACCATTTGTATCATAATGATTATCTGCAATAATTGTTTTTATTCTATCAAACGCCCTATCACTAGATATTATAAAAGAAGGAATAAGATTTGTATAACCTTGAGCTTGTAATTGATTAAAAAAAGTAATTAAAGAAGAGTTATTTGATTTGAAATCACCTACTTCTGGATTCAAAATAACCTGAACTTTAATATTATTCTTTGCTAATACATCTATTGCTGTTTTGAGAGAAGCTGTATTCATTTTTACAGGTTCTATCAAAGGAATTATTTTTGAAGAATCTAATATCGGAGCGAGCTCCCTTAAGGCTAATAATTCAAATTGTTTACCTCGTAAATATGGGAAATACATACTACAAAATTTTATACCTTTTTCATCAGGTTGTTCTGTAGTGTAAGATAAGAATTTTTTGTTAATTTTTGATGATAATAAGAGTAGTTGTAAAACTTGGGAAATGCCCCTTCTTCTATCTCTATATTTTTTGCAAACGAAATACGTTCTTTAAGAATTTTATGATACTGCTTTTGTACTTCTTGCTGTGTAAAATTCAATAAAACATCTAAACATGCTGTATACAAATAAACTGGAGTTGCATCTGGAACAAACCCTACCATATTTTTTACGAGTTTTATGTATTCTGGCTTGCGCAAGGTTGCCATCATAGTAGGAATATCAAGCAATTCATCCACAAAAGTAGCTTTTCTATACTCTACCAATTTTAACTCATCTGTAAGCGCAATGATACCAACTGTCTCTTCTATTTTGCTCGAATATTTTTCGATCAAAGTATAATGGGTAACTAAATAAACCTCTGTAAATGCTTTATAATAATTTTCTATTTGCGATTGAAAACGTTCTAAACTATCTAACTCTGTTTTAATTTCAAAAACTTTATTTGTTCCGTTCACAATCACCATATCAGCAATTGAATCTTGTATTCTAAATTCGTTTAATAAAACAGTGTCATCTAATGAATAGTGATGAAGTACAAAATCATTTAATAAACTTGTTTTATATATATATTCGTGACGATAGTCTTGTTCTAATATAGAATAACCATAAGCAATAAGCTCACTTAATGTAGTTGGTTGTTCTTGTACAATAGAATCCCATTCAATATATTTTTTCATTTGTCGAATATAAGACGACTGATTACTATCCAAAGCTATTTTCTTAAAAGCAGCATGGTTAATTAATCGAGCGATTCCTCTTAAATTCGAAATATGTAAAGGATGAGATTGCATAAGACAAAGGTAAAAAAACCTTACATATTTGGTAAACAAAGTTTACATTTTATCAAAATCAAACTCCTATCCAAAAATATTTACGGAACTTAAAATTGCTTTTCATTAATCAATAAACTAATTTAGTTCATTCCAATACAACAACATATAATCTAGAAAATGATTGAAACTTCTATCACATTATTAATTAATCGCAAAACTGATCTTGATTTAATTCAAAATATAATCATAAATAGTAGAATTGATGTTCCAATTTATATGGTTGAGTACGAATTTCACATTCAAATTAACTTTACAAGCGACTATGAACAATGGGAACTTGAAACAGAAATAGTAAAAGCATTGCCTGATTATGAGTTTAGTTATGGCCCTGATAAAGGACATAAAGAAGCGAGAATTCAGCTATCAAGATATCAATCTAGTTTTTCTACTGATGGCTGGGGACGAAGAATTGAAGATCCTCTTGATGAGACGAAATACCTTGTTAAGAAATCGAAAACAAAATCAGAAAGATTTAACTCAAAAATGAAAATTTTATTTGACAATGTTGAACAAACATATTATATCAATATTGTTGAGGGGATAAACGAAAAAACAAATGAAGAAGGTTATATACTTTTAAATGAATTTAAAAACCGTGTAACCGAAGGAGATATATTAATTCATAAATTATATAAATCACGTCACGATGCATTTCTGATTGGACAGCAACAAATGCAAAAAACTGTTAACGTGGATTATGAAAATTTTAAAGCTGAAAAAAAGAAAATAATCAGAGCTGAACAGAGAATTCCTAGAAAAATAGTTAGAAATTTCATTAATTCTTGTAATAAAAATGATTGTACTACAATACTCAATAATCTTTCTGAAAATATATATTATGAAAAAAGAAAAAAATGGAGAGCAGAATATAGTGTTGAAAATCTAACAAATTTCAAAGAATATATTCTTTCATCTGAACAAGATATTTGTTCCAAAAATTTCATAATTAGATCAAGTTGGGAAATCAAGTTACCTTTTATAAAAATTGGCGTAAAGTTTTTTCCCCACCCAAATGACAATAATTTCAATTCACTTGAATATAGAAATTTTACTTTTAAAGTAGAGAACGAAAAAATCACACAAATAATTGAAGAAAAAAATGGATAATATTTCATCTAAAACAAAATAATAAAAATAATAAAATCATTACATTCTATGAAAAATAAATTATTAATCCTATCATTCTTGCTTAGC
Organism: Empedobacter falsenii; assembly: GCF_013488205.1. NCBI lineage: Bacteria > Pseudomonadati > Bacteroidota > Flavobacteriia > Flavobacteriales > Weeksellaceae > Empedobacter > Empedobacter falsenii. The sequence continues at coordinate 2,115,178 of NZ_CP040908.1, forward strand.
TATACTATTTTTGCACAGAGCTGCGAGGAAATTCAAAAAGAGAATGATTATTTAAAACAAATCCTTCATATCAATACAGCCGAATACAAAACAGAATTTGATAAAACAGAGTTCTCAATCACTAAAATAGAAGGCGATACAAAGCAACAAACTGTCACATTCACCATTTTAGTCAACAACAAAGATGTCAATAAGGTTATAGCAATGGGGACTTTCAGTGCTATAGATTTGGAAGGAAATGAATACAAAAAACAAGATTTTGCAGAAATCAAAGGTTTAAATTCTCTTGGTAGCGACACTTTTAATACCAATGTACCAAAAAAGATAGAACCTATTCTAGTAAAAGTCCCTACAAACACACAACTAATAAAACTATTCAAATTCAATTATTATTCGGACATTCTACATGATTACAAAACAATCGAATTTCGAGATCTAAAAATAAAGTGGAAGTAAACTCGATAAAACTTACCTCAATATTAGACTCAACCTCATTTCCACACTCGTCTATGTCCTCGATACAACGTTTTGCTAACGTTACTCTGACTGACGAATCAAGCCTCCTGAGCGAAATCGAAGGGTAATTCAGCTTAACTACACATTATTATTATTATTAAGATAATCGCATTTACTAAATGTCATCTTGAACTCGTTTCAAGATCTCATCCTAAAATACATAACACTTAGAACTCAAAACTTATTACTTATAACTCAAAAAAACCGTCATTGCTGAAAATATAAGTTTTAAAAGGCGACATACGATTTGCAGACGAGCTTCAATCCATTGAAACAAACGTAAAAAAGATTAGTGAGCGTATGCGAATCGTTTAATCTTTTTAGTGAGTGAAATGATGATTGAACGTCGAAAATCGCGGTCTTGTAATGCTTTGTATTCATGAATACCTTAAAAATAATAATAAATCATATGAATAACTTTTTGGTTCGTTTTTGTGTCAAGACTTCCCCGAAGGGCATATGAATTCATTTAAAAACAATAATAACTCATGAATAAAAATGAACATATGTACCTAAGCTCCACTGGAGCTTCTCCTCTTAATGTCAAATTCTTAATCTTAAATTTTTAATTTCAAATGTTGTTTTTTATCAAGAAAAAAAATGAATAAATAAAGCATTTAGCAAATAGCCGTTATTGACCAACTTGGAAGCATAGACTTTGCATTAAGGTAAAAGTTTTAAAAAAAATAACCTCCTACAGTAAAACTCTGCAAGAGGTTTGAAATTATTTGTTTCTTAATGAAATAAATGTTTGTAATACGACAGAAAGTATCACAAAAAATAATCCAATATAAAATGAAATATTAAGTTGTTTTCCTTCGTCAAAAAGCCAAAATGCTAGTATAATCGCATATATAGGTTCTAGATTAAGACTTAGATTAATCGTAAAGGCGGATAACTTTTTTAATATTTCGGTAATTGAAACATACACTCCTACTGTGCAAAAAAGTGCCAGTATAATCAAATAGAATGTATCTTTTCTAGTAGGAAAAATATTTTCTACTGGAAATAAATATAAATAGGCGGGCAATAAAATGCCTAGACCAATGGTTCCTCCAATCATTTGGTAGTAATTGATAAGCTTAGTATCGTAATAAATTGTCAACTTTTCATTATAAATGGTATAAAGCGAAGCAAACAAAGGTGAAATAATACCCAATACAATTCCTAGCCGATAAGAAGCATCAAAACTAAAAATCAAGCTGATTCCAAATAAAGTCAATAAACTTAAAAGTAATTCTGATAATTTGAATTTCTTTTTATTGATAATAGGTTCAAGTATAGCAGTGAAAAAACTTGCCATACAATAACATACAACGCCAATTGAGATGTTGGAATATTTGATACTTCCGTAAAATAAAACCCAAGAGAAAGTAATGAATATACCAACTTTAGCAATTTTAAATTTTTCTTTTAGGGTGATATTGGTATTAATCTTAAACAGTTTGATTATAAAAAATAAGATGATTGCAGAAAAAAAGACTCTGTACCATGTTAACAAGCCTTCGTTCAAAGAAATAAGCTTTCCGAATACACCTGAAAAGCCAAGTAATATCACACTAAGGTGTAATAATAAATATGAATTTTTCATAAAAAATTGTCTCTCCATTCCTTTTGGTAGAAATGAGAATTTATAATATTAAAATTTAATTGAGAATTTGAGGTACAGCGAAACAACTGACTAAATTAGCCAGCGCTGTACTTCTGTATAATCTTGAAGTAATATTAAACTCTTGGAGGAGGAAGACAACCTAGTCTGTTCATATCTTGTTATTGTAGTTGTAAATATAATAAATTATAAGTAATAAAATAAAATCATTGATTGTCATTTTTATAATTCGTTATTTATCGTCTAAGTCTTCGATACAACGTTTTACAAACGCCACTCTGACTGACGATAATAGCTTGATAACTCGTTATTAGTACTTTTTATGTTTTACAACCCTCTCAATACTCATATCTAAAATCTCAACCTAATCCTAAAATACTTAGAACTCAAAACACATTACTTATAACTTTAAAAACTGTCATTGCTGAAAAGTCAGCTTGACGTTTTTTTATTTTAGTACTTTTTACATACGACTTTATACATTTTACATCTTAACATTTTACAATCCTCTCAATACTCATATCTCAATACTCATATCTCATATCTAAAATCTAAAATCTCAACTTGATCCTAAAATACTTAAAACTCGAAACTTATTACTTACAACTTTTAAAAAAACTGTCATTGCTGAAAATACAAGTTTTAAAAGCCGACATACGATTTGCAGACGAGCTTCAATCCATTGAAACTAACGCAAAAAAGATTAGTGAGCGATAGCATTTGAAATTAAAAGGAGGATCCACGGTGTGGCTTAGGTATTCCTTTTCTTTAATGTCACTTTTTTTATTCATTAATTTTAAATTTTAATTATCGGTATTCATATACCCTATGGGGAACGGTCAAAAAAACTAACGAAAAAAGACTTGGCTGTAAACCTCTCTACTAAAAATGTCTTCACTCCACTAAAGATTTAAAAAACCCTACGGGCTAAAATCTTTTTAACGTTGCTCTCAAACATTTTCTTAACGTGAGAGTTTTAATGCCGGTTTCTACATCCTTTTTCAATATTCAAATTAACTTTTTAACAACGAATTTCAAAACCGTCATTGCTGAAAAGTCGAGCGTCAATTCGGCATAAAGAGCGTTAAAAATGATTTACTGTTCGCATTTTATATGCGAATGATTTAAAGCATTTAGCGAGTAGCCGCTATTGACCGACTTGTAAGCACAGACTTGATGTTTTGTAATCACATACTCTGTTAGCACAGACTTTGCATTAAGGTAAAAGTTTAAAAATGTACCTAAGCTCCACTAACTCCTTTCAAGAAGGGAATTATCTCCTTGATTTTGTATATTTATCGTCTAAGTCTTCGATACAACGGTTTGTTAACCGTCACTCTGACTGACGAATCAAGCCACCTGAGCAAAATCGAAGGATAATTCTGCTTAACTTATACGTTATTATTAACATAATTGTATTTACTAAATGTCATCTTGAAACGAGTTCAAGATGACATTTAGTAAATAATCCAGACTTATATAAATTATAAAAAATCCAGACTTATCGTCTGGATTTTTATGATCAATTTTTAAATTTAATTAGATAATCTAATAACTGGATTAACTAAAGCTTCTTGACAATTTTGAAGCTTTACTCTTAAATATTGTGGATTACCATAATTTACTCCTTGTCGTTTGGTTTGTACTTTAACAAGAATAATTCCTTCATTTTCGAATTCTGTATATAATCTGTCTATGTTATAATACATAACTCCTGCTCCTGAATGACTATATTTTAACTGAGAATTTAGAATATCTTCTACCTCTAAAATTTCTTTGATTGGATTTCCATCTTTATCTAATAAAGGTAAATTATTATCCGGATCCTCATCTTCGTCAGGAAGCGTATAAATACCACCAAACTTAACTACTTTTGCAAAAGAAATTTCATATTCTGTACAAAAATCGGGACTTTTAATTGCTAAAAAGTCTGCTGCACAAATTTTTGTCACTTCTTTTGAATCTTCTTGTCCTTCGAATAACATCATTGGCGCAACACGAATATCATGAACATGTAAACCATCTCCTAAGTTTACAGAAACCGTATTAAATTGCTGAATTTCGAAAGAATCGAATGGGATTGTAATTGGTTTAGATATTACAGCTCTACGTTTATTTTTAAAGTTAAACAAACCTATATCTAAAATTCTAAATTTCTCCATATTCTCTTCTCCTACTTTTGTATCACCTAAATAATAAACAATTTTAAAATTTCCTAATTGTAATAAACTTAAGTTTAAGACATTAATATTTGGATAAGCCAATGTTACTTGAATTTGATCTCCAGGTCGAGCAGCTTGTCTCAAATGTGTACGTAAAAATTGTTGATTCAACACCCCTGCCGTTGCATTAAATAAGGTGTAACTATCATAATTATCATCTACAGCATAATAAGGATGTACTACAGAAGATAAACCACTTGCAACATTCAACACTTCTGAACGGTTACCCCAAGTGACATCATGTGTAAATTCATTCAACTTAATATCTACATTTTTGATACCTGTTAAATCTGTTCCATCTATATCTTTTTGTACTGTTGGATAGAGTAATGATGAAGGTGGGTTGACAGTAATATCCCCTAGCGGTTTATAATTTGGATCGGTTACAAGTTCCTCTTCTTCTATATATGCATGGAAGACAGTAGCCAAATCAGCTACAGAAAGTAAAGAACCTAATTGTACACGAACCCCATTATAAGCTACATGAGTACCATTGCTTTTGGCAGGAATAAAAGAAAAATCGAATACATTATCTCCTTTCAATAAATCTAATACGCCTCCTTTTACACCAAACGACGTTCCTGCATTCTCATTTGTAATGCCTATTGGGATACCGCTTGTTAATCCAATATCATTTGGATCAGTAGCACTAGTATATCGCCCTACTACCGATAAACCTCCAGCGACTTTAAGTCCAGAATATTGTTCACCTAATTTTATGGATACTTTTTTTCCTTTTAACTCTTCAGCCGTATATAAAACACGTTTAGATTTTGGATCATTTGGATCAGATAATTTTGTAAAGTATAAATCTACACCTACAGTACCAATTCCCAAAATAACAACACCTCCAGTAATTGTTGCATAATCAGCACGGTTTCCATTTACTGCTTTTTCTTTATTAGCAACACCACTTAATCCAGAACTCCAATCTCTAACATCTGTTGCAAAAATCTTTTTCTTAACAATATCACAATCTTTTAAATCATAAACAATCAATTTTATCGTTGTATATGTATTACATCCTACTCTAGCTCCACCTGTAGTAGTCGCTTTTATCGTAAACGAATAGTCGCCCTTCTTCAAATTAGATATTTTATATCCTACTTCTTTTCCTTCTGAATCATAAATAGTAATAGTAGAAGGGAATTTTGTTGACACAGTAGGAAAAGTAAAACTTGCTCCTTGTTCTGCTGCAAAAGCATTGATATTATCGGGTAGAGTAATTGTATTCTCTTCAGATGGTGTAATCAATACAGGAGCTGTATAAGCATAACCACTTAAACCTATTCGTTTTACTTGCCTTCTTACTAAAATTGGCTTTTTTAAACCGTTAATTATTAATTTATCACCTTTCTGAATAATTACATCTCCAACAGACTCATTTTCCTGATTTTCATTCTCGCTAATTGTTCCAAAATCACGCCAAGTTACACCGTTATCAATACTTGCTTGCCAATTATAAGACATAAGATAAGCCAAATAACTTGCTTTTTCTGTATTCACAACTTCTATTGTTCCATTATAACATGTTTCTCCTGTTGTAGATATTTTTCCAGGATTAAAATCCCCTTCAACTCCCAAAAAAGTCACAGCAATATCTTGACAAACACCAACCATATTACATAGTGTATAATAAATAGCACCTGTTGGTTTCACTGCGGCAGCTGTAGTAGTAATTTCCCCTGTTGTAGTATTCAAACTAATTCCATTAGGCCAAGTTCCTTTTGGAGAGATCTTAGCATTCTGTTCTATTCCAGAAAAAATAAATCCTTGTCCAGCTATACCTCCATTATAAATATCATTTGAACTAACAGTTGAATATGTTTTAGGGCCAGCAACCCAATCATAAACATCAGTATTTCCTTTAATAGATACGCCTAAATCCTGTTTTACTGTAATTTTTGCAATTGAAGATACGCCTAACAAATTTGTAATTTGATATTCTAACGGATTAGTTAATGCTGGGGCATTTGGTGTAATTACTAATTGTCCATTTGTATCAATTGAATAACCTGTAGGCCAAGTACCCAATGGAACTATTGATGAATTTTTACCTGTTCCATTCAAAACAATATTTCCTACAACTTTAGAATACGAATCATTAACAATGATTGAATATACTCCTCCCTCTAATGTGGTTGTGATAGCATCATCATTCGCTTTGATAATATCATCAATAACTCCATTTTGTGGATTACAATCTATTATATCAGCCGAAGGATCAACAACTTCTTCTAAAACGATGTCATCTATATAAAAATCATTTCCTGTTTCACTCGTCGTATAGTTATTTCTTAAAGAAACAGCGATATCTGTATTACAATTTTGATCAGTCGGTGTAGTAAAAGTCCAAAATAACTGTTCCCATTTATTGGCTTCACTTAATTTCAAAGTCTTTTGATTATTCCCAGTTAAATTACTACCTAGAAGCTGTTCTGTAAGAATATTTTGCGCCTCCATTTTAAGGTCAAATACACTACTACCATTACCCATTACCCAAGCTGATAATTTGTATGTTGTACCTGTTTTCAGGGTAACAGCTCTGCGATAATACTGATTTCTTATCGTACCAGCATTAACAACCATTACAGCTCCATTTGTATTGGCTGTATGATCCGAAACACTTAACCACCAACTTCCAGTTCCAGCTGTACCATTATCAAATACATCTTTCAAATTAGCTGGTGCGACTACAACATAATAACCATCACTGATATTTTTTAGCCATCCATTATAATTAGTTAATCCATAGTTGCTTGCAGGTGTACCGATAGGATTATCCTTACAAGTTGGTCTTGTTGCAGCGACGTAATATGATGTTGCAGCCCTATAATAAGGTGTACATGTATAAGGTGAAACTTCTAAATTTAAATCATTACCAGCTTGTGGTACATAAGGAGATGATTTTCGTGTAGTTGATTGTCCAAAATCTTCTTTAAAGATGATTTGTGCATTAGTTTGTTGTAAAGCAAACAACGCAAGTAAACCTATAAGATTCTTTTTTATATTTAATTCCATATTGTAATTTCTAAAGATTCAACGAATCATTAATCCCTGTTAACTACTTAACCTTTAGCACAATATTCATAAAAGAACCATTTCTAATAATAGCATTAGGCGTTACTTTGTATGTAAGAATTCCATTATCATCTACTTTTATATCTGTAAAAACAGTATTATCTGCATATGTTACAAAATATTCATAATGATCTGCTTTTAATACAATCTCTTGAAGACCATTGCTTGTCGTACTAGTTGCAATCGGAGTTTTAAATTGTTGTTGATACAAATCGTGTAACTTTACTGTAAAAATAGACGTTGTATTATCATAAGTATACGACAAATTTGATGTATCAACTACTCTACTGTCTGTTACGACTGTAGGTAATACAATAGAAGGCATGTAAAAGAATCCTGAATTCCCATTTCCAGAAGATAATTTAACCCAAACAAGGCCATCAAAATAATAAAAACCTTCTGCATTTATATTAACAGCTGTACCTGTCTGAGAACCTGTACTAATATTATTAATAAAAACCATTGTAGACTTATCTACATTAAGCATCGATTGTGCTCTCTCTCTATCAACTCTTGGAATTAAAACACCTTCTACAGTTTCTAAAGTTCCTGTTGAATTAACTGCTGTAACATCTAATGTCGCTTTAGGATCATTAGTTCCAATACCTACCTGAGCCAAAACAAATACTGAGGGTGCAGCAAATGCAATAGCAAGTAAAACTTTTTTCATAATTTTTTTATTAATTAAACCAACTTAAAACTACAAAGTATAATAGGAAGACATGATGATATTTATCAAATACAGACATTTATAAATAACTTAATTCTTTATAAAAAGAATAATTCCTTATGTCCCATACAATTAAAAACAAACTCATTTTAAATGACTTAAATCAATATGATTTTTAACACTTTATAGGTTAGTTGTGAAAAATCATATAATCTTCATTTTTTTTTGGATTAAATAAAATTTCAAATAAATAAAATAGAAATAACATAAATTTTCATTTACCAAACCTCTTTTTATTAATTTTAAATTGGAAATAACAGATTATTTTCATATGATATTGTAAGTAAGGTCGTAAGTTGAATACGTTTTCTATTTATAAAGTATCCCGTTTGTACTTTAGCTGAGTACAAATTATTCTCAGTTAGATTAGAAGTTTCTAATTGTTTTATAAGTAATGATTAAAATATAAAAACTAACTCAGCTAAGCAAACAGAACATTATATTTCAAAATTTTTAATAACAACTTTACCTTTTCATTTTTAAAATAGTATTTTGCATAGATGAATGTTTTCTCTTATCATATCGCAAAGCTTAGTCATTTTCAAGCCTTTAAATTGATGCTTTTTCCTTTGAAAACAAGTGAAATTATTGGATTGAGTCATTCCGAAACGATGTCTGCTATGAAATTAGGTTCGCCTATTTTTTCGAAAACGAGAATTTTTAACCAAACTATTGTTGTATTTGCACAATGGGAAGATGAAAAATCTTTAGAAAACTTTCTAAAAAATAATTCATATGGTAAACTTTTAGCGAGAGGCTGGCATGTTCGATTAGATTTTTTAAGACAATGGGGAAATATTTCTGGTTTTCAAATTCCGACAGAAAAAATGGAGGAAAACAGGAAAAATGAGCCTGTTGTTGCGGTAACAATTGCACGAATGAAATACACAGAAATTCCTCGTTTTCTACGCTGGGGAAGACCTGTTGAGAAGTTAGTTCGAGATCACAAAGGCACTACACTTTCGTTGGCTTCTATTCGATATCCCAATATTATTTCGACATTTTCGATTTGGAAATCTCAATCAGAAATGACGGATATGGTGAATGGACATAGCAAAATGCCTGATCCAAAAAGACATGCTAACGCAATGAAAGAGCGTAATCGAAAGGATTTTCATTTTGAATTTACAACTCTTCGTTTTAAGCCAATTTCTGAACATGGACAATGGAATAATTGCAATTCTTTTCTTCCTAAAATTAAAAATATTTAGATGAATTTAGCTTTTACAATGCAAAAATTTCAGGATTGGTTTACACAACAATGGGTGATTCTTTGGGGAAGAAAAATTAATCCAACTGATTTTCCGTGGTTGATTGCTCCTTTCGGTGAATTGTACGGAATTGGTGAAGAGTTTATGTATCAATTAGCAAAAAAAGAGAATTTAATTATCGCTCGAAATTCAACTTCAAAAGGATTATTAAGTTCTATTCATGAATTAAATTTAACAGATCATCAGCTAGAAAATCTATCAAAAAAAGTGATTGCTTTTTATGAAGCTACAGCAAATTACGATTTAGAATTTAATGTAAAATGGAATCCTTATTTTTCATTTTTTGGTTATTTGGTCAACCGATTATTTAGCCAACGGATTAATCAATTAAATATTCCGACAAAAAATATTGCGCAATCCGAAGATTTGGTAAGTGAAATTATTACGCTAAATCACCCGCAAAACAATAAAACTATTTACACCATTTGGTTGAGAAAATTCAAAACTTCAGGTAAAGTGATTTATTCGGGAATTTACGGAACCTGTACACTTCCTTCTGGAAAAACGTGTATCAAAGCTGTTTTTCCTTTACCAAAAGGTAATGCAACGGTTATTATGAAACCAAGCGTTGGTCTTGAAAATGAATTGATTTTAGATTCGAGTGGAAAACAATTTGGCGATGCTGGTTTCTACTTTTTATTGAATGATGCTAAACACAATTATTGGGCACAATTTATTTCTTCGTTTACTGATCAATTAATTGTAAAAGAAAAAGATAATCATTTACGAGCAATTCAGACACTAAAACTTTGGGGATGTAAAGTTTCACAATTTACATATCGCATTCAGAAGAAACCCAAATAAAACCATTTCTTCACATAAATTTACAAATAGTTTTAATTAGCTTTATATTATGAATCATTCAGAAATATTTTACAAAGTTGATATCGTTGTGATTGGTGCTGGACAAGCTGGTTTATCTGCGGCCTATCATCTCAAAAAAAGAGGAATAAACCCCGGAAAAGGTTTTGTGATTTTAGATGACGAACCACATGCTGGCGGTGCTTGGCAACATAGATGGGATTCGTTGACATTGAGTATAGTGAATGGAATTAATGATTTACCAGGCTTGACTTTTTCTGAAGCTGTACATATACAAGACAAGGAATTGCAAGCGAATAAAGCTGTTCCTGCTTATTACGAAAAGTATGAAAAAGAATATGATTTTCCCATTATTAGACCATTGCGCGTTGATAAAGTAGAAGAAAATAATGGTCGATTTCTTATCCGAACAAATGGTGTTCAATTTAGTGCAAGAGGAATTGTAAATGCAACAGGAACATGGAAAACGCCTAATATTCCTCATTATCCTGGAATCGAAAAGTTTGAAGGAAGACAATTGCATACCAATCAATATAAAAATGCCGAAGAATTTATTGGACAACATGTGATTATTGTGGGAGGTGGAATCTCTGCCGTTCAATTATTAGGCGAAATCTCAAAAGTTACCGAAACAACTTGGGTAACAAGAAGACCGCCCGATTTTAGAGATAACAAATTCACCGAAGAATTAAGACGAGAAGCCGTAGCAATGGTAGATAAACGCGTGAGAGAAGGATTACCTACTCAATCGGTGGTGTCTGTTACCGGTTTACCTATCACTCCTGCAATCGAAAGTTTGTTACATACAGATGTTTTAAATCGCAAACCAATGTTTGATGAAATTATAGAAACAGGCGTTAAATGGAACGATGGAACAGTTTTGAATGCTGATGTAATCTTCTGGAATACTGGTTTTCGACATTCATTGGATCATCTTGAACCTCTTCATTTACAAAATGAGAAAGGCGGAATCGAAATGAGTGGAAAATTAGCCACGCAAGTTGCAAAAGACCCAAGAATTCATTTAACAGGATATGGACCATCTGCCTCTACAATTGGTGCAAATAGAGCTGGTGCAGCAGTCGCAAGAGAAATAATTGCTTATTTAGGTTTATAACTTTAACATTTATTTAATCAACGCATTTAGTATTAAATAATTACACATAAAAACCTAATATTAAATGGATAATTTAGTTGATTAGAGCGGATTATAATTAAATTTTTTCATTATAAATAATCAATAATTTTATGAGTTCTATGATTTTAATTAGTGGAATTCACAATCCTAACGATTATATTTGTAAAAATTTAAAATTAGTAATGACAGCAGTAATCATTATCTTTGTTATACATTGGTATGCTTCTTTATTTTTCCAAACTTTTTTTCATCACCGATATGCATCACATGCAATGTTTACGATGTCAAGAGCTTGGGAAAAAATCTTTCACGTTTTAGCGTGGATTTTTCAAGGTTCATCTTATCTAAGTCCCTACACATACGGGGTTATGCACAGACATCATCACGCGTATGCAGACACAGAAAAGGATCCACATTCGCCACAATATGATCCAAATTTCTTTGCGATGATGTGGAGAACACGTATTGTTTACAACGAAATTGACCACGATAAAACACAAGTTTTAGAAAAATTCAAAAAAGGTGTTCCTTCTTGGCGTTCTTGGGATAGATTTGCTGGAAATAATGCTGTACGTTTAGCTTGGGTAATCATTTACATATTAATTTATGTTGCTGTTGATGCACCACTTTGGACGTATTTTGTATTCATTCCAATGCAAGTTTTAATGAGCCCACTACATGGTGTAATCATCAACTGGTTTTCACACAAATTAGGTTATCGCAATTACGATGTTGGAGACACTTCGACAAACTTGATGCCGATTGACTGGTTAATGTGGGGAGAATGTTTGCATAACAATCACCATAAATTTGGTGGACGTCCTAATTTCGCTGTTAAGAAATGGGAATTCGATCCGATGTATCCATGCATTTGGACAATGAATAAACTGAATATCATTCAATTCAAAAAAGGTAAATTAGACACCGATTATATGTAAAATGAAAGCGATTCAATAAATTGAATCGCTTTTTTTATTTCTTTTGATAAACGATACTTTCTATATATTTCTTGAAAAAGAATTTGTGTTCGACGATTTTAAAATACGACAGAAAACTTTGATGCATTTTAGGCAATTGATAAATATCCAAACCAATAACAATTCGAAAAAAACTCAACATTACATTCGTCACACTTTTTTGCCAACCTTTCTGATTTTGTACAAAATCAACATAAAACCACAATCCTCCTACTTTCAAATACGAATTTAATTGGTTAAATAATTCTTCTGCTTTAGGTTGATTAAAATGATCGAACAAAAATGTTGTCATCACTACATCATATTTTTTATCCGTTTCGAAATCAAAAATATCAGCAACAATAAAATTGATATTTAAATTTGACGTTTTTTCTTTTTGGGCTAAATCAATCATTCTCGAAGAAAAATCAACATAATCTATTTCCAATTTTAGATTTAATTTTTCTATTTCAGCGATAAATTTTCCCGCTCCTCCTCCAACCCACAAGATTTTATCATTCTCTTTCAAATGTTTCAAAATAACAAAATGAGCTTGATGTTGACGATTCAAAAAAATCAACTGGCTTAACGAATGATAATATGGCGCGATAAAATTATAGTTCATTATTCGAATAAAATTACGCTTAAAATTCCACAAATTGCTTTCAATAAAATCATTCCATCAATCGCAATTAAATAATATAAAATGGCTTTTGGACGATTGAGTTTAAAGGCAAAAATAGCTAAACAAACAATCGGAATTAACATAAACAAAATGCGGTGAAGTGGCAATCCATACCATATTCCGAAGATTAAAAAGCTCAAAAATCCTAAAAATATTAAAGGTAAAATAATGCGGTTTAACGTAAAATGATAACCATATTTTACAACAAAGGTTTTTAAATTTCGGTTACTGTCATCTTCATAATCTTTCAAATCAAACAAAATCGCATTCACAACGCAATACATGAAGGTTTGAGAAAATAGAAAATAGAATTTTGCATCTATGACATAATGTGTTTCATTCTTCAACATCAAAAATAAAACAGGTAAAAAAACGGTTGTAATTGCCCAAGTCCAGCCAATTAAAAATGGCTTTAACAACATCGTTTTACGCAACGAAATACCTAATTTTAAATCATAATAGCCAAAGGATAAAACTGTCGTAAAAAATAAAACAGCCAACCATTTCCAAGTTAATATTTCGTAATTTGGTAAACAATTTAGTGCTAAAATAATTACAGAAATTAAAGCGATTACAGCTAAAATAACGGTGTAAATACGAACAGATTTACGATGCGTAATGTAAAACTGAGTTCTGGGATTATTGGAAGATTTTAAAGATTTTGGAATTCTGTAGGCATACAAATAAAACAATACAGTAATGGTGCTAATAAAAGCATAATACGCAATCGAATTAAATGGTAAACCAATTTTGATATTCGTCTCGATATTGAGCGCAATAGAAAGTAGAATTAAAAAAAAATTGGAAAAAAAAATGTTTACGATAAATCGACTAATCACTTTTTTCCCCATTTCCCCTAATCTTTAAACTTTGAAAAATTCTAGAATGACATTTTTGTACGTTTCGCCAATCGGAATTTCTTCTTCTTTCAAATATAAGACTTTATTTTGAATTGATTTCACTTTTTTTATCGAAACAATATAAGATCGATGAACACGCACAAAAAGTTGATCGGGCAGTTTTTCTAAAATAGATTTCATCGATATTCGAGCCGTAATTCGCTTTCCATTTTCGAGATGAATTTTTACATAATCATCCAAACCTTCGATAAAATCAATTTCGTCGTAGGCGATTTTATTCAATTTGTAATCAGCTCGAATCGTCAAAAACTCTTTGTCTTCATTCAGTTTTTTATCCACCAAAATCAGCACCGCTTTATTCACCGCTTCCTCAAATCTATCGTAATCTATCGGTTTCAACAAATAATCTATCGCCGCAACATTAAAGCCATCAACCGCATATTCCGCAAAAGCTGTGGTAAAAATAACGGGAATTTTCTTCTCCATATTTTTGTAAAATTCCATTCCATTTGTACGCGAAATTTGAATATCCAAAAACATCAAATCGATTGGAAATTGATTGATATATTTCTGCGCATCTTTCAAATTTGAGAAGGTTTTTACTAACTCAACATATTCATTTCTAGAACAATAATTTTCGATGACCATCAATGCCAACGGTTCGTCATCTATCGCAATTACTTTAATCATTCAAGAAAATTTTTAGTTCAACAATAAATTTAGATAAATCATTATGAATAGCTAATTTATAATGATTTGAGTAAAAATAATCTAATCTCTTTTTCGTGTTCTTCAAACCAATTTCACTTTTCTCAGTTTCAGGGTTTACCTCTTTCGAAATGGTATTTTCTACTCTCAAAAATAATGTTTGTTGCTCAACTTTTATCGAAATAATGACAGGTTGCGAAGCTTCATCAATTACACCATATTTGAATGCATTTTCGATAAAATTAATTAAAATTAATGGCGAAATTCTTAAATCCGCAGGATTTCCTTCAACTTCAAAAATAACAGAATCTTTGTGCGTTAATCTCAATTTTTGTAACTCAATATAATTCTTGATATAATCTAAATCTTGTTGCAACGGCACAAAATCTTTGGAAGAATCCGAAACCACAAATCGCATCATTTTGGATAATTTCATCACAGCATCCGAAGCAGAATCTGACTTTTGAAGCGTTAAAGCATAAATATTATTCAACGTATTGAACAAAAAATGTGGATTAATTTGCGCTCTTAAATAAGCAATTTCCGACAATTGTTTTTCATATTTCACCTCTTGATAACGCTTATTTTGACGAATAAAAAGTGAAACAATCGCCATCATCGAGAACATAATAATTTTCGGACTCCACATCATAAAATCACGTGGCGGTTTTCGAGGTTGAAATTGATCAAAAGGTGGCTTTTTCGGAGGCATTTTATTGAAATGAAACGCCCATTCTGGAAATTTATACACCACAAAAAAGAAAATTATAAGAATGACGATGTAGAAAAAATAACGTTTCTGAAAATATAATTTTGGAATTAATACAAAATAATTCACCAAAAAGAACACTAACAATAAGATGTTTTCGAAAAGCATTCGCTTGAAAAAACCTGTTTTGAAAATGGATTGATCGCTCGAAAAATTTGGCGCAGCAATAAAAGGAATCAACAGAAATATGATTGAAACTATGCTGAAAATAACGATTTCTCTCTTTGTAATTTTTACTTTATTCATCTTCTAACTCAATTGAAACAATAGAAAAATGTTGTCTATTTGGAATCATCAATGTTTTTATATTAGTTTTTAATTCTTCATCCGAAGAAATTAAATAATGATTGTTCACTTCTCCAAAATAGAAATATTGTTTGGTATAAAATGTAAGCGCAACCTTGTGATTTGTGTGATTTTGATTAGATGAATTTATAATATCCAACTCGAAATCTACAAAATTAAGGTGGGTTTTGTTCAAGTTATCTGTGATTTGATACAAATTTCCTTCCAATTGTTCGATATACGGAATCGCCGCCATTCCCACCAAATAATTCAATTGCTCAGCTTTTTTATTTTGGCGCAACAATTCTCGAAAAGTTTCTACTTTATTCGTTTCTTGCTGAAAAAGCTGCTCTTGCAAATAATACTCTTTGTACGTCGCATCAAAAACATATTTCTCCCAAATTGAAGTTGTTGTAGCATCAATCACTAAACGATAAGCAAACTGAACCTTTTTAATTGTTTTCATCTTTTGGTTTTCTATCAAAAGGAGGCATTCCATCTGGAGGTGGTGGCATTCCTGGTCCTCCGCCTATCGGCTCTTTTGCTTCCTCTATATTTTCTGTAGAAATTACAATATTTGCTTCAATTGTATAGCCTTTTTCTAAACTTCCACTCACTTTTGCCAATTGATTTCCGTCTGTATCATCCGAAAAAACATTATCATTCGCATTATACGTATAACCATTCAAACCTTTTGTATAACCATATTCTTTGGCTGAATTTACAATTTTTACAGCAGAATTTTCACCT
This sequence comes from Empedobacter falsenii, assembly GCF_013488205.1. Classification (NCBI taxonomy): domain Bacteria; kingdom Pseudomonadati; phylum Bacteroidota; class Flavobacteriia; order Flavobacteriales; family Weeksellaceae; genus Empedobacter; species Empedobacter falsenii. The sequence continues at coordinate 2,131,580 of NZ_CP040908.1, forward strand.
TCTGGAAAAGCAATTTGAGTCACTTTTAATGATTTCCCTTTTTGATCGTAAATATGAACATGGATATGCGTTGCGCGACTTTCGTACCAACCAGGAAAAATAGAATTGAATTCAACATTTCCATTTTCATCGGTTACTTGTCTACCTCTCAAAAATTTATATGATTTATAATCGGTTGGTTGCATACGCATTCCGCCATATTGCGAATAATTTCCATCTTTATCACAATGCCAAATATCAACAATCGCGCCTATTAAAGGTTGACAGCTTTCATCAACATTTGTTACATTAATTTTAATTGTCGCCTCTACTCCTGTTCGATCGCCTTTTATATTTTTAGATAAAAAATCTTCTGGCTTTTTTGTAGGAAATGGACCTTCTGTTTCAGAGGCCCATACTTCACAATCATTTACAACATTAGAGTCTTTGCAACTCATCAACACTTTTGGAACAATTAAACTTGCTCCTAATAATCCTAAACTATTTTTTATAAAATCTTTTCTTTCCATTTTCTTTTAAATTGAAACTTTAATATTGGATGAAATGGTGTATCCAGCACTCAAACTTCCTGAAACAGTTGCTATTTGCAACCCTTCTTTATCATCACTAAAAACATTATCCTTTGCATTATATGTATAACCCGTCAAGCCTTTTGTATAACCATAAGACGAAGCCGAATTTACCGTTGCAACTGCACTACTTGTACCTTCTGGAAAAGCAATTTGCGTCACTTTTATCGAAACACCATTTGCGTTGTAAATGTGTACATGAATATGCGTTGCACGACCTGAATACCATCCTGGGAAAATACTTGTAAACTTCACTTTTCCTTCAGAATCGGTGATTTGTCTACCTCTCAAAAAATTATAGGATTGATAATTGGTTTGTTGCATTTGCGTCCCTCCATATTGAGAATAATTTCCATCTTTGTCGCAATGCCAAATATCAACGATAATTCCTTCTACAGCAGAACAATTGTTACTCGCATTTTGCACCACAATTTCTATCGTCGCATCAACACCCGTTCGGTCGCCTTTTACATCGCTTCTCATATAACTCGACGGAGTTTTTGTAGGAAAAGGTCCTTCTGTTTCGGTTGGCCAAACCGTACACGATTGATTGGTTCCACCTTCTGTTGTCGAAGTCGAAACATCATTTATTGCATCATCGCTCGAACAAGACGATATAACTTTCGGAACAATTAAACTTGCACCCAATAAACCCAAACTATTTTTGATAAAATCTTTTCTTTCCATTTTGTTATGTATTTTTAGCATTAGTAATCAATTACCATTAACAAAGAATTTTCGCTCAACGATTCAAATTCGACGTGTTCATCTGACTTAATTTCCAATAAATCTCTTGATTCAATTAAACGATTATGAATCTCAAAAATTCCTGTTAACGAAATGACTAACCAATTTCTTTCAACTTTTTTCATTGGTATTTCTGATTCTCTTCTCAAATCAAATTTTCCTAAAAAGACATTAAACAAATCATGGCGAATAATTTTCTCTAATCTATTTTCACGTTCAAAATCAATTGGAACAATCATTTTAGCAATTTGCTGTTTTTCTTTTACCAAAAACAACGAATAGAAATACGAATAATCGTTGCTGTATTCACCTTCGATATCGATAATGGTTCCTTTTTCTAAATAATAAATAAACGATTGATTGACTTCAATTTTCCAATTAAAACCATTCATATTCAAGCGAATATTATTCATCAAAGGCAACAATATCAAATAACCACTTTCTTTAATTACTTTTTGATAAGTACCTTGACCGTTCACAGCAACATCATCAATAAAAGCAAAATCAGAAATAGAATTATCATCATTTAATGCATTAATTCTGATATATTTATTCTCAAATAAATTTCGATTCTCGGCTTTACACAACTTTATCATACTTCATATTATCTTGAAACAAATGTAATTTATCATGTTAATTCAACTAAATTTTAGAGGTTAACCCAAGATTTTTGTAGGTTAATTGAATTATGATTCGATTTTATTTATCTTTAGCAATAGAATTTATACGATCAAACACAACAAAAATGATAAACAAAAAAGTAAACAGCATCGAAGAAGCACTGCAAGGTGTAGAAAGCGGAATGACGCTGGCTGTTGGAGGCTTTGGACTTTCTGGAATTCCCGAAAATCTTATTCAAGGTTTAGTGGACAAAAAAATCAATAATCTTACCTGTATTAGTAATAATGCTGGTGTTGATGATTTTGGTTTGGGATTATTATTACAAGGACGACAGATCAAAAAAATGATTTCTTCTTATGTTGGAGAAAATGCAGAATTTGAACGTCAAATGCTTTCGGGTGAATTAGAGGTTGAATTGATTCCGCAAGGAACTTTAGCTACTCGCTTGATGGCTGCTGGTTATGGAATGCCTGCAATTTTTACGCCTGCTGGAGTTGGAACTGAAGTTGCTGAAGGAAAAGAAATCAGAAAGTTTACCTTTCACGGCATTGAAAAAGAATATTTGTTAGAATATGCTTTCGAGCCTGATTTTGCAATTGTAAAAGCGTGGAAAGGTGATACTGCAGGGAATTTAGTTTTCCGCGGTGCAACAGCAAATTTCAATCATCCAGCTGCTATGTGCGGAAAAATTACAATTGCCGAAGTGGAAGAATTGGTAGAAATTGGAGAATTAGATCCAAATCAAATTCATACGCCTGGTGTTTATGTAAATCGAATTATTCAAGGTGCGAAATACGAGAAACGTATCGAAAATAGAACTGTTCAACCTAAATCATAAGAAAAAATGTTAGATAAAAATGGAATTGCAAAACGTATTGCAAAAGAAGTACAAGACGGATTTTATGTGAATTTAGGGATTGGAATTCCGACATTGGTTGCCAATTATATTCCCGAAAATGTAAATGTTGTTTTACAATCAGAAAATGGTTTATTAGGAATGGGACCTTTCCCTATCGAAGGTGAAGAAGATCCTGATTTTATCAATGCAGGTAAACAAACGATTACAACTTTACCTGGTTCAGTTTTCTTTGATTCGGCGATGAGTTTTGGAATGATTCGCGCACGAAAAATCAATTTAACAATTCTTGGTGCAATGGAAGTTTCGGAAAATGGTGATATTGCCAACTGGAAAATTCCTGGAAAAATGGTGAAAGGAATGGGCGGCGCAATGGATTTGGTTGCTTCGGCTGATAATATTATTGTAGCAATGCAACATGTGAACAAAGCAGGAGAATCTAAACTTCTAAAAGAATGTACACTTCCTTTGACTGGAATAAAATGTGTCAAAAAAATTGTGACTGAATTAGCTGTTTTAGAAGTCTTACCAGAAGGTGGTTTCAAATTATTGGAGCGAGCACCTGGAATTTCTGTGGAAGACATCAAAAATGCAACCGAAGGAAAATTAATTATTGAAGGAGAAATTCCGGAAATGGTTTTATAAAAAATAAAGATTAGAAAGGAAAGTTGAAAAGCTTTCCTTTTTTTATGCTCGATTTGTTTAACTTTATTCAAATTAATACTTAAAAATCGATGCAAACAAAATTAGTAATCGCTCTACTTTCACTAAATTCTCTTGCTTTTGCGCAGCAACAGAATTTAGTGAAATACGTCAGTCCTATGATTGGAACAGAGAAAATGGGACACACTTTCCCTGGCGCAACTGTTCCTTTTGGCTCTGTACAATTAAGTCCTGAAACGGATTCTATTCCTTATGCTATCAATCACAAATACAATCCAAAAGTTTATGATTATTGTGCGGGTTATCGTTTTGAAGATAAAACAATAACAGGATTTAGTCATACACATTTTAATGGAACAGGACATTCTGATTTGGGTGATTTTTTGATTATGCCAACCGTTGGAAAATTAAAACTGAATCCCGGAACTGCTCAAAATCCTGAGAGTGGTTATCGTTCTCGATTTTCGCATCAAAACGAAACTGCCGAAGCGGGATATTACAAAGTGAAACTGGATGATTACAATATTTGGGCAGAAATGACCGCTTCTACGCGAGTTGGTTTTCATCAATATACATTTCCAAAATCAGTTGATTCACATATTATTTTGGATTTGAATGCTGGAATTTATAATTACGATGACAAAAATACGTGGACATATGTTCGCGTGGTGAATGATACGTTGATTACTGGTTATCGACAGACACGAGGTTGGGCTAGAAATAGAACGGTTTATTTTGCGATGACTTTTTCGAAACCATTCAAAAATTATGGTCAGAAAAATGAAGATGGTCAAGTTGATTACAAAGGTTTTTGGAGAAAATGGAACGAAACGCAGAATTTTCCTTTAATTGAAGGAAAAAAGATTAAAATGTATTTTGACTTTGATACAGAAAAAGATGAAAAAGTAAAAATAAAATTTGCAATTTCTCCAGTTAGTCAAACTAATGCGTTAGAAAATTTGACAACAGAAATTCCACATTGGAATTTTGAACAAGTGCGCAATGAAGCAAAGAAAAATTGGAACAAAGAATTGAATCGAATTCAGATCAAAGCGTCAGAAAATGATAAAATAAATTTCTACACAGCGATGTATCACACCTTCATCAATCCAACAACTTATATGGATGTGAATGGGCAATACAAAGGTTTGGATCAAGAAATTTATCAAGCCAAAGATTTTACAAATTACACCACTTTTTCGCTTTGGGATACCTATCGTGCACTGCATCCGTTGTTCAATATCATTCAGCCAAAACGCAACAATGATATGGTAAAATCGATGATGAAACATTATGAGCAAAATCCAATCAAAATGTTGCCAATTTGGTCGCATTACGCCAACGAAAACTGGTGTATGAGCGGTTATCATTCGGTTACAGTAATCGCAGATGCAATTGTAAAAGGAATTTATAATGGAGATGCAAATGCTGCTTTGGATGCGTGTATTGTCACAGCAAATAAGCATGATTATGAAGGAATTGGCGATTATATCGACAAAGGTTATATTCCAGCCGAGAAAAATGGAACTTCAATCTCGAATACGTTAGAATATGCTTTCGATGATTGGTCGATTGCTCAAGCTGCTAAAAAATTGAATCGAATGGATGTCTATGAAACATTTATGAAGCGTTCTGAGAATTGGAAAAACAATTACGATGCTTCGGTTGGATTTATGCGTCCTCGATTAACAGATGGAAGTTTCAAAAAAGAATTTGATCCGTTGAATACACATGGACAAGGTTTTATTGAAGGAAATTCGTGGAATTTCAGCTTTTTCGTTCCTCAAAATCCAAATGGACTAATTGAAGCTATGGGCGGAAAAAAGAAGTTTGGAGCGAAATTGGACGAATTATTTACGATGCATTTACCTGACGAATATTTTGCGGATACAGAAGACATTACGCGTGAAGGTATAATTGGTGGTTATGTTCATGGAAATGAGCCGGCACACCATGTTGCGTATTTGTATAATTGGGCTGGACAAGCGTGGAAAACACAAGAAAAAATCAGAATGATTTTGGATATGCAATACAAGCCAACACCAGATGGTTTGGGCGGAAATGATGATACGGGACAAATGAGTGCTTGGTATATTTTTAGTGCATTAGGTTTTTATCCGGTTCAACAAGGATCGACTGATTACGGAATTGGAAGTCCTTTAGTAGATCATGCTATATTGAATTTGGAAAATGGAAAACAATTTGAAATTGACGTTAAAAATCAATCGAAGAAGAATGTTTACATCCAGAAAATTGAGTTGAATGGAAAAACTTATTCATCTTTTAATTTGAATCATTTTGATATTGTGAATGGCGGAAAAATCACTTTCTACATGAGTGATAAACCTAAAAAGTAAACGTTAAATATTTTATAATTAAACAAATAAGTTTGACTACTTGAGGAATAATGATTATTTTAAATCAAATTTAAAACCAAGAAAAATGGCTAAAAAGGCAAAAAAAGAAGAAAATCATTTACAAGTTTTAGTGGATAAATTAAAAGATCCAAAACATAAACAATTAGTTCAAACGAATCGTTTAAAGAAAAAACGTCGCAATAACGCAAAAAATTAAATATAAAAAAACCACTTCTTTCGAAGTGGTTTTTTGTTATATCTAAAATTGATTAATCAATTACTTTTCCAATTAAATCGAATTCGTAAGCTTCGATAATTTCTACATTTACAAAATCACCAACTGGTAAATAGGTATCAATTGCTGAAATCAAAACTTCGTTATCAACGTCTGGCGAATCATATTCTGTACGTCCAATAAAATTCTCACCTTCTTTGCGATCAATCATTACTCTGAATTGTTTTCCAATTTTTTCTTGATTCAAATCGTACGAAATCTGAGATTGAATTTCCATAATTTCTTCAACACGTTGTTGTTTCACTTCTTCAGGAACATCATCTTCTAAATTATAGGCATGCGTATTTTCTTCGTGAGAATAAGTAAAACATCCCAAACGATCAAATTTTTGCTCTTGTACCCACGCTTTCATTTCTTGGAAATCTTCTTCTGTTTCACCAGGATAACCACAAATCAATGTTGTACGAATTGCCATATCAGGAACTTTTGTACGCATCGCATCTAATAATGCATTCGTTTTTTCGTGTGTTGTTCCACGACGCATTGATTTTAATAATTTCGTTGAAATATGTTGTAACGGAATATCGATATAATTACAAACTTTAGGTTCTTCACGAATTACATCCAAAACATCTTGTGGGAAACCTGCTGGAAATGCGTAATGCAAACGAATCCATTCGATTCCTTCAATTTTCACTAATTCTTTTAATAAAGTCGCTAATTCACGTTTTTTATAAATATCTAATCCATAATACGTTAAATCTTGCGCAATCAAAATCAATTCTTTCGTTCCATTTTTTGCTAATTTAGTAGCTTCTGTAACTAGATCTTCGATTGGACGAGAAACATTTCCTCCACGCATCAAAGGAATTGCACAAAAAGAACAAGGACGATCACAACCTTCTGCAATTTTAAGATAAGCATAATGACGAGGGGTTGTTGTTAAACGTTCTCCAACTAATTCATGCTTGTAATCTGCTCCTAAAGCTTTTAACAATAATGGTAACTCACGCGTACCAAAATATTGGTCAACATTTGGAATTTGCTCAATTAAATCTGGTTTGTATCGCTCTGACAAACATCCTGTCACGAAAACTTTTTCCACCAAACCATCTTCCTTACGTTGCACGTAATCTAAAATTGTATCAACACTTTCCTCTTTTGCATTATCAATGAAACCACAAGTATTAATCACCACAATTTCCCCAGATTGCTCATGTACAACCTCTTTCCCATTGGCTTTCAGCTGTCCCATTAACACCTCAGAATCGTATACATTTTTAGAACATCCTAACGTAATTACATTAATTTTCTTTTTTCCAGTCGATTTTGTACGCATTACTCTAATTTAAGTTTGCAAAATTACAAAATATTTGAGAGAACTAACCGAAAAGATTGAATGGAACAAGTATAAATAGCTAAAATAAAAATTTTTAAACCTAAATAATCTTAAATAGAATAGATTTCTATACAACTAACTATTTTAGAAAATTAATCAATTCTTACGATGTTCTACTGAAAATTCGTTCAATAAATCTATTTTAACTAATTGATTTACAAAATATAAGTAGTTAAAACACCTTAGAGTTTGATAAATAATATTAAATTTGAGTTTATTAGTATTTTAAGTTAGATGTCAAAGCAATGCTTTGAAATTAAGAAGGTCAAGAGAAATCTTGACCTTTATTTTTTATATTTAATCGATATGATAATGACTCGGAAAAACTTTTTTAGGATTCTGTTTGAGAATATTCAACCTGAATTGACTTTCTAAAAATCCATAACCATAATTGAAAAATTGAATTAAAGTTGTTTGAATCGACAATAAACCAACTACCGCTGATTTAAAACGAATAGTTGAGAAAATAAAAATCAAAAACATGTAAATTAACCACAAAACAAATGGAATTTGAAGAATAAATCGATGTTTTGGAAGAATAAAACTCAACAATAAAAATAAAAATGCAACTAAAGTTCCGACAAAAAATAAGCTTGGAAACCAAAAAGTTGGTTTGATATAATTTGGATGTCGTTGATTAAGAATTGGGCGTGCAACTCCAAATTGATACACTTGTTTCGCAAATTTCTTTAACGAAGTTCTACGTTTATGTATCACTTTCGAATCTTGAAACAATCGTGTATCAAAACCATTTTCCCACAAACGCATTGATAAATCTGGATCTTCTCCAACACGTAAATCAGCAAATCCACCCGTTTTTTCGTACGCTTTTCGTGAAATTCCCATATTAAAACTACGTGGCTGAAATTTACCAATTTGCTTTTTTCCTCCACGTATTCCTCCTGTTGTTAAGAAAGAAGTCATCGAAAAAGTAATTGCTTTTTGCAAATCTGTAAACGAGTCATCTGCATCATCTGGTCCGCCAAAAGCATCAACAAAATTAGTTGTCAATTCTTTTTTAACCGATTCAATATAAGTTGAAGGAATAATCGTATCAGAATCTAAGAAAATGAAATAATTTCCATTCGCTTTCTCCATTCCATAATTTCTCGATTTTCCTGGACCTGAATTTGTTTTGTAATAATAATGAAGATCTAATTGAGTTTCAAATTTAGCACAAACTGTAACCAATTTATTTTGAGAACCATCATCTACAATAATAATTTCGAATAACTTATCCGTTTGTTTCACTAAACTTGACAATAATTCTGTCAATTCATCTTGACGTTCGTAAACGGCAATAATTATCGAAAGTTGCAAATCTTCTTTTCCCAAAATATATTATTGATTGAATGATTCTTTCAACTCTAATGTCACTTTCTGAATTTCATCTAAACTCTTAAAATGATTCAATTTGAAAGTTGATTTCGATTGATTCAATTCGTGAACAATTGCCAAAATTGTATCCAATGGACTTTGCTCCTCTCCTTTCGAAGTTTCGTCAAAATTAATTCCAACCAAAGAAACTTCTTCAATCATTCCGAACAACCATTCTTCTAAAAAAGTATTCAAATCTATCGAATCAATTTTATGATTTGCCCATTGATTTTGTTTCGCTTTTTCAGCTAAATCTGTATTCGACCAAAAACAAATAACCTCTAAATTAGAGCTATCTTCATACTCAAATTCCTCTGAATACGAAACAGCAAAACCTTCTTCCGAAGTTAAAAGATATACTTTTTGATCTTGACAAATTTCTTTTATAAATTGACTCACTTCTCTTAATTTTGATTTTTAGCTTTTTTACTTCCTTCGTACATTTCGTATTGTAAAAAGTCGCATTCTAACTTACCGTTAAACACTTTTACTTTTTTCGAAGGACGTAAACCGACATATTTTTTGGCTTGTAAATCTGATGTGATAAACCACGCCAATGTATTTGGATAACTCGATTTTAACGTGTCACCAATTTGTTTGTAAAATTCTTGATTATTATTTTCGATACGCTCATCATAAGGCGGATTGAACACCAATAAAACTGGGAACAATTCCTTTTTAGATGTAAAGAAATCTTGATTTCTAACTTCAATAAAATCCTCTAAATCAGCAGATTTTATATTCATCTGCGCAATTTTTACCATCATTGGAGAAATTTCGTAACCTACAATTTTATATTCAGATTCTTTGATACGATTTAAGCGCGTATTACGAATTTGTGTAAACAATGTTTCATCATAATCTGGCCAATTCTGAAAAGCAAAATGCTTACGATGAATTTGTGGCGGAATATTATTCGCAATCATCGCCGCTTCAATCAACATTGTTCCCGAACCACACATTGGATCAAGGTAATTTCCTTTTCCATCATAACCCGCTTGCAACAACAAACCTGCTGCTAAAACCTCGTTAATTGGAGCTGGACCAGTTTCTTCACGATAACCACGTTTGTGCAACGATTCTCCAGAAGAATCTAACGACAACGTAATTTTATCGTGCGAAATATGTAAGTTAAAACGTACATCTGGAAAATCTTTATCAATGCTTGGACGACGACCATTTTTTTCTTTGAATCGATCTACAATAGCATCTTTCACTTTTAAAGCAGCATAATGCGAATGCGTAAAATAATCTGAATGAACAGTTGGATCAATCATAAAAGTTTGATCGACATTTAGATAATTTTCCCAATGGAATTTTTTGAATTTCTCATACAATTGATGATCATTTTTCGCAGAAAACGAAAGAATTGGCTTCTGTATACGAAGTGCAGTACGCAAGCTGTAATTTGCTTTGTACATGAAACCTAAATCGCCATTAAATTCAACCATTCGGTTTTGGATTTTAACATCTGCCGCACCCAACGCTTTTAATTCTTGCGCTAATATTTCTTCGAAACCAAAAAAGGTTTTCGCAATCATTCTGAAATTTTCCAAGGAAATAAAATTTTTACAAAAGTACGGGAAATAAAGGAAATGGAGAAAGGAATAATTGTTTTTCGATATTCTAAACTAATTTATATCTTAACAAAAAATATTTCATGGATCAAGAAACTAAATATGAAAAAATATTGGTTCGATATTATAGTAAGGTTTTAGAAGAAGAAATAGTTGAAACACTTTGGACAGAAACCATAGACAAAGAAAAAGGATTATATAAAATTGAAAATATTCCGTTCTATGGTCCATGTTTTTCAAGTGACGATATAGTATTTGCTGAATATGATAACGATGAAGAATGTTTGACTTTTAGAAAAGTAATTGAATTTTCTGGAAATTCGACAGTTCAAGTTATAATAATGAATGATGAAATTAATAGAGATGATATTAGAAATATTTTCAAGAATTTGAATTGTGAAAGTGAAGCGCTGAATGAAAAATACTTTGTTCTAGAAATTCCTTTAAAAATAAATTATAAATCTGTTTTTGATAAATTAATCGAATTACAAGAAAATGAATTTATTGCTTTTGCAGAACCTGTTTTATCAGAAAAACATCGTGATGAAACCAGATAATAATCTTAATAATATTTTTTAATTTCTATATTTTCCTTCATCGACATTCTTCGTACCTTTCGGCTATTAAAGTTTAATTTTTTAGAATTCGATATAAAATGGAAAAAATCACAGATCGTCTTTCAGCTTTGAGAGAGGTTATGAAACAAAATGGAGTTAGCGCAACAATTATTCCTGGAACAGATCCGCACGGAAGCGAATATTTACCAAATCGTTGGAAAGAGCGTACATGGATTTCAGGTTTCAATGGATCGGCTGGAACTGCAGTTGTTACATTAGAAAAAGCGGCTGTTTGGACGGATTCGAGATATTTTATTCAGGCAGAAGATCAATTAAAAGACACGACTTTTGAGTTGATGAAAATGAGAATGCCAGAAACTCCTTCTATCAACGAATGGATTATTTCTCAATTAAAAGAAGGAGAAGTTGTAGGACTTAATCCTCAAATGTTTGCACACAATGCTTTTGCAGAAAATTTTAATGAGTTTTCATTCAATCAACTTTCAGTTAAAAATATTGATTTAATTGATTTAGCTTGGCAAGATCGTCCTGCTTTACCAGAAAATCCGTTCTATATTTATGATGTAAAATTTGCTGGAAAATCTGCTTCAGAAAAAATTTCGGAAGTACGCAATGAGATGAAAAAAGCGAATACAAATGTCTACATTATGAATTCGTTGGACGAAATTGCATGGTTGTTTAACATTCGTGGAAATGATGTTAACTATAATCCATTGACAATTTCGTATGCTGCTGTAGATACAGAAAATGCGTATTTATTTATAGATGAAGCGAAAGTAACTCCAGAAACAAAAACTGCTTTAGCAAATGAAGGAATTACAATTCAACCTTATTTAACGATTTATGATTATTTAAAGAAACAAAACGAAAAATCGCATGTATTGGTAGATGGAAATCGAATTAATCAATCGTTATACGAAGCAATTTCTACTTCTTCAACTATTAATTTAGCTGCTTCTCCAGTAACAAACTTAAAATCGGTTAAAAATGAAATCGAGCAAGAAGGTTTCAGAAATGCTATGGTAAAAGATGGCGTTGCATTGACTAAATTTTTCATCTGGTTAGAAGAAAATATCGACAATAATATTAATGAAGTTACAGTTGATGAGCAATTGAAATTTTTCCGTTTGCAACAGGAAAATTGTAAAGGTGCAAGTTTCGGAACAATCTGTGGTTACGCAGACCACGGCGCAATGAACCACTACTCTGCTTCACCTGAAACTGCTTATACATTAGGATGTAAAGAAATGTTGTTAATCGATTCTGGAGCTCAATTTTTGGAAGGAACAACAGACATTACACGCACATTGATGTTAGGAGAACCAACGGCGCAACAAAAAACAGATTATACCTTAGTTCTTAAAGGAAATATTGGTTTATCGGAAGCTATTTTTCCTGTTAATTCTCGTGGTTCTTTGTTAGATGTTTTGTCGCGTAAAGCGCTTTGGGAAAACGGTTTCAATTATGGGCACGGAACTGGACACGGAGTTGGTCATTTCTTATGTGTACACGAAGGGCCACAAAGCATTCGTTTAGAAGAGAATTTAACTCCACTAAAAGCTGGAATGGTGCTTTCTAACGAACCTGGTTTGTATCGCGATGGTGAATACGGAATCAGAATTGAGAATTTAATGATTGTTCAACCAGCGATGTCTACTCAATTTGGTGATTTCTTGAAGTTTGAAATTATTACAGTTTCCCCAATTGAGAAAAATTTGATTGATGTTAATTTAATGACAAACGAAGAAATTTCTTGGTTAAATAACTATCATCAATTTGTTTTCGAGAAAATTTCTCCATTCTTAGACGAAAAAGAAACGGCTTGGTTGAAAGAAAAATGTGAAGCGATTTCTAAATAAATCAATTTTATTCAACAAAAATTCATTCTGAACTTGTTTCAAAATTAGAAATAAAAATATAGAAGCTAAAAATAAATTCTGCCTTACAAAAAAAATCCTATTCACTTTCGAATAGGATTTTTTATTTCACATAAAATTTGTATTATTGCAACATATTTGCATTAAGAAATGAAAAGACGAAATACACCAACCAAACAAGCGGTTATTGATTTGTTCAATTCGTGTACGACTGCATTAAATCAGGAACAAATTGAAACGCAATTGCAAGGAAAAATGGACAGAGCAACGATTTATCGTATTCTGAATAATTTTTGCGAAGACGGAATGATGCATAAAGTTGTGGGAGATGATGGCGTAAATTATTTTGCGATGTGCAAGACGTGTTGTGAGCATACACAGCATCACCACGATCATTTTCATTTTCGTTGCACGACTTGCAATCAACTTATTTGCTTGAAAGAAGAAATAAAAATTAATTTACCCGAAGGGTTTTCGATGCAAGATTGCAATTGCGTCATTACAGGAACTTGTCCAAATTGCCAAAAATAACAACAATGGATTTACAATGGTTTGTAAAATGGTTTAACTCGCCATATTATCATATTTTATACAAGAACAGAAGTCTTACAGAAGCGGAAGATTTTATTCAAAAAATCACGAATTATTTACAACTTCCGCAGCACGCAAAAGTGTTAGACTTGGCTTGTGGAAAGGGACGACACGCTATTACATTAAATAAATTAGGTTTTGATGTTTTAGGTATCGATTTATCTGAAGAAAGTATCAAGTACGCCAAACAATTTGAAAATGAATATTTAAAATTTGAAAAACATGATATGCGCGAGGTGTATCATCCAAACGAATTTGATGCAGTTTTCAATCTTTTTACAAGTTTTGGTTATTTTGAGAATTATGAAGATAATTTTAAAGTTTTTGAAGCTGTAAAACAACAAATCAAATCGCACGGAATCTTTGTTTTGGATTATCTGAATGCAGAAAAAGTAGTTTCGACAATGATTCCTTATGAAGAAAAACTGATTGATGGTATTTTATTCAAAATCACAAAATCTGTCGAAAATGGTTTTATCAAAAAAGAAATAGATTTCAGAGATAAAGGTGAAATATTTCATTTTGAAGAATTTGTTCGTTTAATTTATTTCAACGATTTCAAAAAAATATACGAAACAGAAGGTTTTATTTTAGATAAAGTATTTGGAAATTATAATCTTGATGCTTTTGATGAACAAACTTCTGACCGATTAATTTTAGTTTTAAACAAATGAAAGAAAGTTTAATCTTAATTTCAAGTGTGTTAATTGGAGTTTTATTTTCTCGAATATTACTCAAAAATAAACACAATTCAAAACTGCTACTAACCTTTAGTGGAGCGTATTTCTTGGCGATGACTGTCTTAGAAATTTTGCCTCAAGTCTATGGACATCCATCTGAAAATCATAATCATCATTCGATAGGATTGTTTGTTTTATTAGGTGTTGTTGTGCAATATATTTTAGAAACGATCAGTAAAGGCGTTGAGCACGGACATATTCATTTGCACAAAAAAGAGCAATTTCCTTTCGGAATTTTTGGTGGATTGTTTTTACATTCAATTATCGAAGGAATCCCTGTTGCAAATGCAGAATCTCACAATTTTATGTGGGCAATTTTTGTTCATAATATTCCAGTTTCGATGATTTTATTTAGCGCATTATGTCAACATACAGAATCTAACGCAAAACGTTTTCTGTTTATGACTTTGTTTGCATTAGCTGCTCCAATGGGATATTTCTTAGGAAAACATACGATTATTTCTAATTATTCTTTGGAAATGAGCGCAATTGTTTCGGGAATATTTTTACATATTTCAACCGTAATTTTGTTCGAAAGTAATGAAGGGCACAAATTTAATCTGAAAAAATTCGGTTCTATCTTAGTAGGGTTTATTCTCGCTTATCTCACCGTTTCTATGCATGTACATTCACATTAAAAATATAAAAGCAACTTATTAAAGTTGCTTTTTTTCATTTTAATCGTTTATATTTAGATAATTAACATCAAAATATGCGATTAATTATATTCTTCATTTTTCTAATAAGTATTATTAGTTGTAAAAATTCGTTTGATAAAGAAATAAAGGAACATTTACAAGGCGATTGGTCAAAAGAATTTTATGACAAAACAAATAATGACCCAAACGAATTACCATCAATCTTTTTCAATATAAATAACATATATAAATTCTCATCAGATACTATTTATGACTCGAATCATTTTTCAATTTATAATGAAAAAACAAATGATTTTGAATATTTGGGTTACAAGACTAACTTTAAAATTAAAAATTCTGTAGTTTCTTGGTATAATACTGCGAGTAAAAAAAATATTGAATTTGGTAAAGTTGAAAAATTATCAAAAGATACCATTTACTTTGCGCATTTTATGTTAGTTCGCGACAAAGTAAAGCAGCAATTCAACAATGTTTTTGATGCTATTATTGTTACAAGTAGTGGCTGTTATGGTTCTTGTCCAATATATAATTATAGGTTAGAATCTAATGGTGATATAATTTATGCTGGAGAAAAATTTACGCAAATAAACGGAGTTTATGCTGGACAAATTAATAAAGAATATTTCAATTATTTTAAAAACAAGTTAAATCAGATAGACCTTTATCAAACAGATGATCAATATTCAAATAATACAACTGATGGAAATTTTGAAGAAATTGTTTTTATAAAAAATAATAAAATCACTAAAAGAATTTCATTTTATATAAATGATGGTCCTCCAAAAGTGAAACAATTATTAGACATTTTGCGTGCTATGCATTATTATATTGAGGATAAAAAACCATATCATTATAAAGATTATTTTTCTATTATAAATCCATTTACAAATGCTAAAGAAGTTAATTTAGAAGAATTTAGAGATTACCAGTCATTTTATTTATGGACAGAATTAATGAAACATCCTTCAAAACCATTTCAGTTTAAACAAAAAACGTTCAAAATAAATAAATTTATATCTAAATTTTGGGATTCTAAGTATGAAGAAATTTCTCCTAAATCATTACAAACAATTGAAACAGATGGTCAACAATTTCAAATAAAATTTAAAGACTCTCCTATCCAATATTATGATTTAGGATATAATTTTTTAGAAAATAATGATTTAACATATAAATAAAAAAGAAGTTCAAAATTGAACTTCTTTTTTGTTTATTATAACATTTTTCGATGATCTAAAACTAAAATTTCTCCATTCGAAACAAATTTCCATTTTTGATCTTTCTTACATTCAGAATTTGGTGTTGCTGATTTAATATCAAATTCAACTTCTTTGTTTTTCATCAAAATTGAAGTATGATAATCGCATTCGCCAAGTTTTACATTGGTTGAAACATTATCATTTGCCAATAAATCCGTTTCTGGGATAGATTTTATTGCTTCATTTATAATATTCAAATCTAATTCATTGTAAATCAAATCAAAATTATCTGTGACTAAATTTGTCGATAATCGAAACGAATTTGCTTCAACATCTGTCCTAATCGCAGTATTTTTGGTATTCAAATCTAATTCTTCGATACGTTTTGGACAATCCAAATAATCTGGAATTTTTTGCGCTTGTTTACTTTGTAAATCTTTCTGAAAAGCTTTAAGTTCAGAAAATAATTGTTTTTTTTCGGGTGAAGCTTCTTTAAATTCTGTTGTTTCTGTTAATTCTTGTTGAGTAAGCTTTTTGATTTCAGGTTTATTTTCTGAACAATTAAATAAAAGAAATAAAGTAAAAAATGAGTAAAAATAATGTTTCATAAGCAAGAGTTTTTGGTCTTACAATTTTACGAAATATTATTCTCAATTTCAATTATTTAACGTCTGAATTTTAAATTTTATATAAATGATAAATTGAAAAACATTAATTAAGATTATTTATATTTTTCTAAATCCAAACCAAGAATATCTCCAACTTTAGAAAATTCTTCATTTATCTTAGCATTCAAAACGAGTTGTTCATTTGTCATTGGATGATTAAATACCAATTGATGCGCGTGAAGCATCATTCCTTTCAATCCAAAATTCTCCAACCACAATTTATTTTGCTTATTACAACCATGCGGACGACTTCCCAAAATTGGATGAAAAATATGACGAAAATGCTTGCGTAATTGATGCATACGACCAGTTTCGGGAATTGCTTCCACCAAACAATAACGTGAAGTCGGATGATTGTTATACTCTAAATCAATTTCGGCAATTTGCAAACGATGAAAATAGGTAATTGCATTTTGCTTTACACCATCATCATTCGTCAAATCATAATCTATCGTCATTTCTTCGGGAGCCCAACCACGCAAAATAGCCAAGTACTTTTTTTCGACTTCGCGTGTTGCAAATCGATCATTCATAATTTTTAAACTTTCTTTATCTAAAGCAAAAAGCAAAACTCCTGACGTTTTACGATCCAAACGATGAATAGGATAAACATGTTGCCCACCGATTTGATTACGTAATTCCTGAACTGCAAAAACAGACGCATCACGCGCATAAAAAGATTTGTGAACCAACAATCCGCTCGGTTTATTAATGGCAATAATATATTCGTCTTGATAAAGAATTTCTAACATTTGGCAAAAATAGAAAGTTATTTTCGGTTAGAAAATAGAACAGTCTTATATTTATTGTTTAATAAAATTGAATGAAAAAAGGATTGATTATTGGAAAAGGATGGTTAGGTTCAAGATTAGAAAAGTATTTAGAAAAGCAATTTTTGATTGAAACTACTAAACGAATTTCTGATGCAGAAAATTGTTTTTCAATCGATTTTGATCATTACAAATCTGAAAAAATTAAACACAATTATGATTTTGTTATTGTGACAATTCCATTTGGAAGAAGAAATAATTTAGACGATTTACAGAAAAGATTTCAGCATTTAATTGACTTTTTAGGAGATTATAATAATCAACTTATTCTGCTTAGTTCAACAGCAATTTATTCTGAAAATAATGAAATTATTTTTGAAAATCCAATTGAAACTATTCATTTAAATAATCCTTATTATTCAATTGAAAATCAATTAAAAGAAAAGTTCAATCAATTGATTATTTTACGCTTAGGTGGATTAATGGGAGACGATAGATTTCTTTCTAAATATATAGATTTATATAGTCAAAATCTATCTCAAATGGTGAATCATATACATTATCTAGATATTTGTCAAGTGATTGAGAACTTGTTTAATTCAAATAAAAATTCATCCATTTATAATGTTGTTGCACCAAAACATCCTACCAAAGAAGAAGTGTTAGAATATCAATTAAACAAGAAAATTATTTCCTCTACAAATCGAGAAGGAAAAATAATTTCAAGTCAAAAAATACAAGACGAATTTAATTATGAATTCATTTATCCAAACCCTATTTACTTTAAGGAAAACTAATTTCTTCGCTTTCGTTCTTTTGCTTTAAAAACAAAAAAGAAAATTATTATTGATAAAACGGAGATTAAAATAGTATCCCAATTTTTCTGAAAGAATTTTTTTAACGAATTTTCTTCGTTACTATTAGATGATGAATAAGATTTTAGCGATTTTGATTCCTCTATTCTTCTGTCAATTAACTCGTTTGAAAATCCGTATTGTTTAGCTATTTCATAAACTTCTTTTGCTTCCTTCTCTCCCAATAATAACAGAATATTACCATAATCAAATAATAGTTGAGCCATTATTTCATCTTTTGGCTGAATAAAGGAACGTCTTTCATTCAATTGAAAATAAAGCTGATTTTTTAGACTATTCAAATCTTCTTTACTTAATGTTGAAACTGGAAAATCTTCATTTCCAAAATCTCTGTTAATCAAGCTTTCACTTGATAATTGTAATTGTTTCAACTTAATTTTTAGAATATTTTGATGAATCCATTCTGATTTATTATGCGAATCTGGATTTAAAACCAAAGCTTTAGAAATCCATTTTAAAGCATTTTCATTATCACCAATCAGTTCATAAGCCGTTCCAATATTAGACGCAGTAGAATATCTGTTTGGATACTTTTTCTCGACTCCTAAATACAAATCTATCGCTTGTTGATATTTTCTTTGCAAAATCAGAATCAAACCTTTATCACTAAGTAAATCAGCGTCAGGTTTTATAGCAAACAAACTATCAATTTTCTTTAAATCATTATCCAAATTCTCTGTATAAAACGTGTGTCCATGCGGAATATTACCTTCTCTATCTTCATAAATATAAGAATCTGTAGAAAGTATTTTACTCTCTCCATTTAAACAAGCTAAAGAAAATGTAGAAGCAGTAATAGAAATCAGAACGAATAGACTTTTTAAATATTTCATTTTTTGGAATTAATGCTTAAAAATAACAAAAAAAGCTGCTCTTACGAACAGCTTTTTAGAATTTATCTTAAATCTATTGATTAAGCGTGAATTGGACGATTGTCTGTAGCAGCTAAAGCAGCTTCTTTGATCGCTTCTGAGAATGTTGGGTGAGCATGAGACATTCTTGTCAAATCCTCTGCAGATGCACGGAATTCCATTGCTACAACTCCTTCTGCAATTAAATCAGCAGCACGAGCACCAATAATATGCATTCCTAAGATTTCGTCTGTGTTTTTATCAGCTAAAATTTTAGCAAAACCGTCTGTATCCATAGATGCACGAGCACGTCCTAAAGCTTTGAAAGGGAAAGAACCAACTTTGTACTCTACTCCTTCTTCTTTTAATTGCTCTTCTGTTTTACCAACTCCTGCAACTTCTGGCCAAGTATAAACAACACCAGGAATTAAGTTATAGTTGATATGAGGTTTTTGACCTGCTAATTGCTCAGCAACTAAAACACCTTCTTCTTCTGCTTTATGTGCTAACATTGCACCAGCAACAACGTCACCAATCGCATAAATGTTAGAAACATTAGTTTGTAAGTGATCGTTTGTTTTGATACGACCTCTTTCGTCAACCTCTACTCCTACGTTTTCTAAACCTAAAGATCCAGTGAAAGCACGACGACCAACAGCTACTAAAGCGTAATCTCCGTTAATTTCGATTTCTTCTCCTTTTTTAGAAGTTGCTTTTAATGTAACATCATTTCCGTTATTTACAACAGAAGTTACACCAGTTGAAGTGTGGAATTTCATTCCTTGTTTTTTCAATACTTTTGTCAACTCTTTAGACAAAGCACCATCCATTCCTGGAATAACACGGTCTGCATATTCTACAACAGTTACTTGAGAACCCAAACGTAAGTAAACAGATCCTAACTCTAATCCGATAACACCACCACCGATAACGATTAAGTGTTTTGGAACTTCAGATAAAGCTAATGCTTCTGTAGAAGTGATGATACGAGTTTTATCTGTTGGTGCAAATGGTAATTCAGATGAAACTGATCCAGTTGCAATAATTGTATTTTTAGCTTCAATCTCTTGAGTAGAGCCATCTTTAGCTGTTACAACGATATGAGTTGCATCTTTAAAAGCACCAGTACCTTCTAAAACATCAATATTATTTTTACTCATCAAGTATTTGATACCAGCTACGTTAGTATCTACAACACCTGCTTTTCGAGCAATCATTTGAGTGAAGTTTACTTTTGGAGCATCGATTTCGATTCCGTGCTCTTTAAAGTGATTTACAGCATCGTAATAGTGGTGAGAAGAATCTAATAAAGCTTTTGATGGAATACATCCTACATTAAGACATGTACCTCCTAAACTTTCTTTCTCGATAATTGCTGTTTTAAATCCTAATTGCGCTGCGCGAATAGCTGCAACATATCCTCCAGGTCCAGCACCAATTACGGCTACATCATAAGAACTCATATAGTTTTATTTTGATTTATTATTATAATTAATTTAAACTCTACAAATATAACCAATATCGAATAGATTTTCGTTATAAAATTGTAATGAATTTTGTTAGGAAATTGGGAAAAGTATTGATACAATTATTATAGTTTTCAGTTCTTAATTTTTTTAAAAAAACTTATAAATTTTTCTATTCAATTAAAATCTCAATTTTCCCCTTGATGTTTCTATCAAAGAGATTTTTTTATAAAACAAAAACCTCAGACAAAATCTGAGGTTTATTAAACTTATTCTATTTGTTGAAACTCTTCCCAAAGTTCGTTTACTCTTTCTTGGTTAGGAATACCATCGCTACCAACTAACTTACATTTTGAATCGATATAATCTAAGAAATCATCATCTAATGAAGGTAATCTCAGACTCATACTACTATTTCTCATAGTAACTCCCGAAACATTTATTCCTTCTCTTATATAAATATTATCATTTTTAAAAAGCTTAATAAGACTATTATATGGATTAGAATAATCTTTAATTTTTATAAACTTTTCTTTTTGTTTGAAAAATTCCCAGTATATATATAAATAAACCAGTAATTTATTACCCTTCCACCTATTAGATTTTCATCAATTTTAAATTTATCTTTAAAATTGTTAAAAAAAACTTCAAAAGAAGTTAGCTCTTTTAAGAAATCCTCATTAACATCTTTAATAAGATTATTTTCTTGTAAATTTAGAGATGTCCCAAATGGTCTGTAATCAGTACCTAATAATTCTTTCCATTCTTTTAGGTGTGAAATATAATCTTTAAATAATAAAATACTAGAAACCTTATTTTCATTATTCAAATTAAATATATTCGAAGATTTTTTATATAAATCTTCAAAAATTAAATCTACATTTTTCATAATGCTAAGACATTTTAGTACCATTAAGTGGTGGCGTAAGTAAAAAATCTCTCCAACCAATCACGATTTCTTTGAAGTCTTGTGTTGGTATTGATATAGAATAAGTTTCTTCAGACCAAGCCCCAACAAATCGTACTTCATTTTGATAAATTAGGATAAGTACCGTTGTACTTCCTGACTCAATTTCACTATTTTGATTCGTAAGTGCTTCATCTATATCTGCTAATAATCCATGTTCATTACTATCAATATCTTCCGCTTTCCATTCATATAAAAGATTTGTTAATTGATCTATATTTGTCTCTGGAAATTTATCTATTTCTCCGTCTTCATCAACTCTATTTTGAAAATTGAGTTTATACTTTTCTATTAATTCTCTAATCATACTCCATATTTTTTAAATTAATTTATATTGTAAACTTAACTTTCAAAAAATTCTTTCCACGAAAGCAATATTTCTTTCCATTCTACTTTTGAAATAGATTCAACCAAAAAAGTTTCGTAAATCCCTCCAATTCTTTCATAAAACTATAGTTAACAATCAAATATACCAAAAAATAACAATCAATACCCATTATTGTAATAACTACAATTCTATAAATTATCTCCCACTTTCGCTCGTGTTTTCTTCCACCGTTCTTCGACGAGAATGCCGTTTTTCCGAAGATTCGTCGAACAATGGTCGAACGATGGTCGAACAAGCTAAAAATCGACCAAAAAGACGAATCTTATCTACCTATGATAAATAGAGGTTTAGCGAGGTTTTTATTTTACTACAATACTATTATTGAATAAAAAACAACCGGACAAAAGTGGACAAATGTGGACAGAAGCGGACAAATGCGGACACAAAATGGCGTTTTTGTAAATGATGTTGTTTCTATTGCTAACTTTATGAATATAACCAAAAAACCCTTCACTTTTCAGTGAAGGGTTTTTCATATATTCTAAATTCGTAAATCTAATTTCTAACTTATGTTTACCAGTTCATCAACACAGAACCCCATGTAAATCCAGCTCCAAAAGCAGTCATCATTACTAAGTCTCCTTTTTTGATTTTACCTTCTTGCTTTGCCTCACTCAATGCAATCGGAATAGAGGCTGCTGTTGTATTTCCATAACGCATAATGTTGTTGTAGACTTTCTCATCAGGTAATCCCAATTGTTTTTGTACAAATTGAGAAATACGCAAATTCGCTTGATGTGGAATAAATAAATCTAAATCTTCTGGCTTTTTATTTGCAGCCGATAAAGCTTCGATAATTGATTCAGGAAAACGAGTTACCGCATGTTTGAAAACATAGTTTCCATTCATATATGGATAAATTTCTTTTTTAGTTAAAGTGTTTCCTTCTTTCAATAATTCATCCGACCAACCTGTTTTTGTTCCTGGGAAAGTAACTGCTAATTCTTCAGCAAATTCTCCTTCAGAATGTAAATTCGTCGATAAAATTCCACGTCCTTCTTCTTCCGATGCCGAAACAATTACCGCTCCTGCTCCATCTCCAAAAATTACTGAAACACCACGACCTTCATCCGACATATCCAATCCGAATGAATGAACTTCTGCTCCAATCACCAAAATATTTTTGTAAACACCAGCCTTGATAAAAGCATCAGCAGTTGATAACGCATACACAAAACCAGAACATTGATTACGAATATCCATTGCCCCAATCGTACGACAACCTAACTCTTTTTGTACCAACACACCATTTCCAGGGAAATAGTAATCGGGAGATAAAGTAGCAAATAAGATAAAATCGATATCTTGAGCAGTGATTCCTGCATCTTCTAACGCATTTTTAGCCGCAATAACACCCAAATCTGTAGACGAAATCTTAGAACCTGGCTCGATATGTCTTCTTTCGACAATCCCTGTACGTTCCTGAATCCATTCGTCATTGGTGTCCATCACCTCAGCTAAATCAAAGTTTGTAACAACTCTTTCGGGAACATAATGCCCAACACCTGTAATAATAGAGTGTATCATGTGATTATGGTTTACTTTTCAATTGAAGCAAAGATATTAAATGATAAGCATTCTTTAAAACAAATGCGTCTTTTTGACAATAAATTATTTAGAAAATCTTGTTTTTAATATTCCGTTCATAATGATAGAAAGTACCATTACCCCTGTAGCAATGTAAAATATAGGATTCATATGTTCTGAATCTCCAAAAATAATACTTGCCAAAATGATGCCATAAACTGGTTCTAAATTTACGTTCAACATCAACGTAAAAGCACTTACATGTTTCAGCAAATCAACTGATTCTATTTGTGCAAAAGCTGTAAAAATAACACCAAGCAACGTCAACCACCCTAAGTTTGACCAACTTATATTTACAACTTCAGAAATAGCTTCTGGCTGAAAAAGAATCATTACCACCGAAAGTGCGATCACTCCACCAATCATTTCGTATAAAGTAACTTTAGTTGGTTTGATTGATTTTGGTAATCTCGAATTAAGAACTGCAAATAATGCCGATAAAAAACTACACAAAATACCGATAATAATTCCTAATTTATAATCTTCTGGCGATGCATTAAAAATAACAGCTACACAAGCAGAAACAATTATGGCAAGAATTATTTCGAGCAGATTAATTCTTCGCTTAAAAAAAATAGGTTCTAAAATCGCACTAAAAAGCGCGCCCATCGACAACGTACTCAACGCAATTGAAATATTAGAAAGTTTGATTGACAAATAAAATGTAAACCAATGTATTCCTACAATTCCACCAATAGCAAGTAATCTCAATAATTCGTTTTTGGTCACTTTGAAATCCATTTTTCTGAATTTCATATAGATAAAAACAGCAATTGCCCCAATAAGAACACGATACCAAACCATTGGCAACGCACTCATTGTGACTAATTTTCCGAAAACTCCTGTAAATCCCCAAAGAAGTACGAGAAACTGCAACCGAAGTTGAACTTTTGAAATCATTCTAAGCCTTTTTCGCAAAAGTAGAGTTTAATTCTATATTGCTAAAACGATTTAATTGATTTAATTGATTTAATCTGTAAATAATTTTGTATAAGTTCTAATGTTAAATTAACATCAAATAATTATTACTCAAACTTTAATTCTTATTCTTCGTTGTATTTTCGAAACTTCAAAATTAATCGATGGATTTTAGTATTTTTTTACAACCAGATGCATTAGTTGCATTATTTACATTAACAATGTTAGAAATCGTTTTAGGGATTGATAATATTGTTTTTATCTCTATTTTGTCAGGAAAATTACCTGCGCATCAACAAAAGAAAGCACAACAGCTTGGTTTATTTTTAGCCATGTTTACACGTGTAATCCTTTTATTCTCGTTAAGTTGGGTGATGAGTCTTACCACTCCTCTATTCAATATCGGCGAATGGATTGGCATTACTTCAACCGAATGGTTAGAAAAATTAGCTATCTCTGGTCGAGATTTGATTTTATTAATCGGAGGATTATTCTTGATTTATAAATCGACTGTAGAAATTCACCACAAAATAGAAGGTGTTGAAGAAACTGAAGGAAAAGTGAAAGTACATTCTTTTGCAGGAACTATTGTACAAATCTTAATTTTAGACATTGTTTTCTCATTAGATTCTGTGATTACAGCAGTTGGTATGGCAGAACATATCGAAGTTATGATTGCGGCTGTAATTATTGCTGTTGCAGTTATGATGCTTTCAGCAAGTGCGGTTTCTAAATTTGTGAACGATCATCCAACGGTTAAAATGTTGGCTTTATCATTCTTATTATTAATCGGTGTTTCGTTATTAGCAGAAGGATTTGATCAACACATTTCGAAAGGATACATCTATTTTGCAATGGGATTCTCTGTTTTAGTCGAATTCTTGAATTTGAAAATGAAGAAAAAGCATTCGAATCCAGGAATTGTCCGAAATATGGTTGGCGACGCAGAAGAACAAAACAAAAATTTATAACTAACTTTAAGGTCTCAATTATGAGACCTTTTTTATTTAAGAAAAAAATCAATGCAAAATATAAAACTAATCGTGACAGATATGGACGGAACTTTGTTGCGTTCTGATCATTCATTAAGTCCAGAATTCAATAAAATTTACGAAGAATTAAAAGAAAACAACATCACATTTGTACCTGCAAGTGGTCGTCAATACTATAGTATCATTTCATATTTTGAAAATATAAAAGATGAATTGGCAATTATTGCTGAAAACGGAACTTATGTTACCTACAAAGGTGAGGAAGTTTTTATTGACGAATTGGATTGGTCTGTTGTAAAAGAAATCGTAGAAGAAGTACGTAAAATAGAAGGTGCAAATATTGTTTTGGCTGGCAAAAATGCCGCTTATGTGGAATCGAAAGATGAAACTTTTTTAGAATATTTTAAAAATTATTACGATAAAAATATTTGGGTTGATGATTTAAATAAAATCGAAAATGAACAATTCATTAAAATTGCAGTAAATCATGCTGATGGAACAGAATTTAATGTATTTCCAAAATTAGTTGATTTTGAAAAATATGGATTAAAAGTTGTGGTTTCTGGCGAAGTTTGGTTAGATGTTATGAATAAAAAATCGAACAAAGGAGTTGCATTACAAGCTTTGATGAATAAATTGGATATTTCTTCTGAAGAAATCATTGTTTTTGGCGATTTTATGAATGATTTGGAGATGTTACACTTGGCAAAATATAGTTTTGCAATGGAAAATGCGCATCAAAATGTAAAAGAAGTAGCGAATTTTAAAGCGCCTTCTAATGATGAAGATGGTGTAATTCAAGTTATTAAGCAATATTTACAACAATTAAAAACCGTAAACACTTAATAATCTGACAAATAACATCAATCATTTAACATTTCAAATCAGATTAAATTATTAATTTCGCACAAAACCTAAACAATCAATGTTCACTATCAACAGACATCTAAAAAGCTTTCTTGCAATTGGAACTTTACTTTTTGTTTTTTCTTGTAAAAAGGCAAATAATCCAATTCAAAATCAAACAACAACTTCTTCTGAGCCAAAAGAAATTTTGCAGAATGATGTTGATTCTATTTATACAGTAAAAATTGACTCATCTACTTTGCAATTAGATACTATTGCAAAAGAAGAAAAGCAAAATCCTATTGATTCGACAAAACAATATGTCTACCTAACTTTTGATGATGGTCCATATAAAGGAAGCAAAAATATCAATAAAATATTAACCGAAGAAAATGTAAAAGGAACGGTTTTCTTAGTTGGTTTTAATGCTTTTACAAAAGATTTGAAACAACATGTAGAAGATTATAAAGCTAATCCAAATGTAGAAATTGCTAACCATACTTTTTCGCATGCTCGCAACAAATACAAAGCTTTTTACAGTGTTCCAGAAAATGTTTACGAAGATATTCGCAAAAATGAGGTGGTATTAGATATACATTCTCGTTGGGTGCGTTTGCCTGCGCGTAACACATGGCGTTTGAACAAACGTAAAAAAGACGATCCAGTAAAAAATGCAATTCCAGCAGCTGATTTATTGGCTAAAAATCAATATTATATTTACGGTTGGGATTATGAATGGGAAAGAAGTGGAAAAAAATCTGCAAATCATCAACTTTCTTCGCCTGAAAAAATATACGAAGGAATTGTACATCGTTTGGATCAAAATAAAACATTCGAAAAAAATCATTTGGTAATTTTAATGCACGATGATATGTTTAATGAAGATTATAATGCAGAAAAATTAAGACAATTAATTGTTTTATTGAAACGTAATCCGAAAATTGTAATCGAAGGAATTTCGGGATATCCAACCAGGATTAGCTAAATAAAATATTAAGATAAAAAAAATCCACTTCATCTGAAGTGGATTTTTTTATTAAATAAACTCTATCGTTGTTTCTATTTCGTGACCTTTTTCTAACACTTTGTGTACAGGACAAGAATTTGCAACTTTCAATAATCTTGTTTGTTGTTTCTCATCGAAATTGCCTTCTATGATAACATGACGTTGAAAAGTAATTGGCTCAGTTGTAATCATATCAAAATTGACTTCTACCTCAACTTTTTTGTAAGGAAATTCTTTGTGATTCATATACATTTGCAATGTAATCGACGTACAAGAAGCCAATGCAGCGCCCAATAATTCGCTTGGTTTTGCAGCCGTATCCAATCCTCCTTTGTCTATAGGTTCGTCTACATTAAATTCGTGTTTTCCAGCTTTAATATTCGAAATATAGTTTATATCTGTCGAAGTTGACGTTACATTAATATCACTCATTATCAATTTATTTATCGTTTTCTTTTACTTTAGATTTTTGTTGTGCTTGTGGAATTGGAACATAATCGTCGTCACCAGGAACTTTAGGAAAACGATGATTAATCCAATCTTCCTTCGCCGTTTCAATCGTTTCTCTTGAAGAACTTACAAAATTCCAAAAGATAAAATGTTCTTCTGGTAATTCTTCCCCTCCAAAAATATAAACGGTAGAACCAGCCGCAATTTCAAACTCACACAAAGTAGCTTCTTTCGCTACTAATAATTGTTTTGTTCCATACGTTTCTCCTCCATCTTTGATAGAACCTTCTAAGACATACAAAGCAGATTCTCCATACAAATCTTTTCCCAATGAAACTTTGAAATCATTTTTAGCTTTAATTTCAATAAAATATAAAGGAGAATAAACAGGTACGCCAGAAGTATGTTCACCAAACTTACCTGCAATCAATTTATAATCTGCATTATCGTCTGACCAATTTGGTAATTTATCTGCTTCAACGTGAACAAAACTTGGTTCCATATTTTCTAATTCTTTTGGCAAAGCCACCCAAATTTGTAATCCATGCAATGTTTTTTCAGTTGTACGTAAATATTCAGGAGTTCGCTCAGAATGCACAACACCTTTACCTGCAGTCATCCAATTCACAGCTCCAGGCTGAATTTCTAATTCAGTTCCCAAACTATCGCGATGCATAATCGCTCCTTCAAATAAATAAGTCAAAGTTGATAAACCAATATGTGGGTGCGGTCCAACATCAAGATTTTGATAATCTTTCATTTTTGTTGGTCCCATATGGTCGATAAATACAAATGGTCCGACATGTCTTTTTTGACGAAATGGTAATAACCTACCTACCAAAAAATTTCCTATATCAGCAGCTTTTTCTTCTAAAATTAATCCAACGTTAGACATAATTAGTTTAGTTTTTTAATTGATGTAAAATTAGTTTTAACTATTAATTTAAAACTTGATTTAAGTTAATAAATAAAAAAAGGCTAACCAAAAGGTTAGCCAATTATAACTTAATCTTAACGATTTCTAGTAATCGTAATTATTTTGTGTTTCTCCTCCAAAATTCCAAGCAATACCGAAACGTAATGTGTTTTCTAAAGCATTGTTTGTATCTGACATTGGAATTAAATAAGACGCATTAAATGCAAACGCATTGTATTTCAGTCCTAAACCTAATGTCAAATGTTGACGATCTCCTTTCATTGGACTTTCGTGAAAATAACCTGCACGAATAAATAAAGCATCATTATAAGAATACTCTGCACCTACAGAATACATAATTTCTTTTAACTCCTCTTTTCCTCCTCCAGGAGCATCTCCAAATGAACTAAAAATTCCAGACATTACTCCTTTATTAGGAATATATCCAGTTCCAGGAATTGGATTTCCATTTTCATCTTTCTCATATGTTGGAGTTGGAACTAATAATTTAGAAAATTCTGTTGTAATTCCTACTTTATTGTAATCATCAAATTTGAAATCATATCCAACACCTAAACGTAATGTTGTTGGTAAATATGATGCATTATCTTCTGAGTTTGAATAATCTAATTTTGGACCAATATTAGAGATTTGGAAACCTCCACGTAATTTTCCTTCAAAATTGTTGGTATCCATTGTTTCTGATTGATAATAACCTGCTAAATCAACTGCAAATGTATTTGCTGGCTGAACTGTACCATCGCTTACTCCATTGAATAAATCTGAACGAATGAAACGACCAGTTACCGCCATCGAGTAGTTATCCGTTAAACGTAAACCATATGATAAATCGATAGAGAATTCATTTGGTTTTGCTTTTCCCATCGAAACAATATCAGTTCCTTGTAATTGGTTAAGTTCTATTTCTCCCATATTGAAATAATAGATACTTGCTCCTAATGTACTACGCTCATCTTGTCCTAAGAAAGTGTAATAAGTTGCATTTAATAAGAAAACATCATTCACCAAAGATCCCATATATGGAGTATAAGTAAATGCTACTCCTGAATAATCTGGTGCAAAAGCATATTTTGCCGCATTCCAGTATTGTGAATAATTATCTGTTGATGTGGCTACACCTTGATCTCCTAAACCACCTGCACGTGCATCTGGAGAAATTCTTAAAAATGGAGCTCCAGTTAAAATTGGATTAGATTTTGTATAATCGTTCCCAGTATCATTTCCTCCTGTATCTTGAGCAAAAGTA
The DNA here is from genome assembly GCF_013488205.1 of Empedobacter falsenii. NCBI lineage: Bacteria > Pseudomonadati > Bacteroidota > Flavobacteriia > Flavobacteriales > Weeksellaceae > Empedobacter > Empedobacter falsenii. The sequence goes on from NZ_CP040908.1 coordinate 2,161,592, forward strand.
AATCCTGATGCTAAAATCAATAAGCTTGCGGTAATTTTTTTCATTCGTGTTATATTGATTATATTTTATCTTTTTATTTATTATTTTAATATGACAAGTTTTTCAACTGCTGCGGCTGATCCTTTACAAACCGTATCATCAACACCTTTCACATTGACCTTGTAAATATAAACACCTTTTCCTATTTTATCGCCAAAATCGTCCAAACCATCCCATTCTATCGCATATTTACCTGTTCGATATCCTTCTCTAAAAGGTTCTGCCGAAACAGTTTTTCGGATTGTTTTGACCAATTTTCCTGAAATTGTAAATATCTGAACCATTACATCTAACTCAGAATCACAATTATGTTCAAAATGGAAAAACGTATTCTTAGTAAATGGATTTGGCCAGTTTAGCAATTTATCAATATGCAATTGTCCTGTTCCATTTTCCATTACTACAAAGTCTAACGTTGCAGTATTCGAATTATTGTTGATATCCCAAAATTTTAAATTCACAGTATGTTGACCAAGTTCAAGATTTTTCAATTGATACATTACTTGTCCTTTCTGGTAATCCTCGAAATTCTTATTGACACAAGGATTTGCATCACCTCCATCATAATATTCATTCAACACATAAGCATCTTGTACTTTTCCATCAAGTGTTGCTACAATATCGTGTCCAATACTTGATCCTGTTGCATTAATACCCGAATTATCAGTTAAACAACCCACCAAATAAGGCGAACGATCTGTAATTCCTCCATTCGCAAAATGAAGATTATTCATATATAACTTGCCCTGCGGACGTTCATCATCATTTAATCCTTCTTCATTAATTCCTTCAATCGTAATTGTTTTTAAAGTCGATGCATCTTTACCATCTTTCTCATCCCAAGCATAAAATTTTATTTTACGATTTCCTAGCTCGTAATTGATATCTTTCGGAACATAAAATTGAATCGTAAACTCACCTTTTTCAACTTTTCCTGTTCCTTTATAAATTGTTTTATTTTCTGTTTCGAAAGTTTTTCCAGCCCAATCAGACTCCGATAAAATGGTTTTCGTTTCAGGTTTTTCATACAAACTAATCGCAATTTTCCCATTGAAATTATTATCAATAGAAGTGTTAGATAATTGATTTACTTTACCTGTAATCGTTATAAAATCTAACGCTTGCATCTTACCACCTGCAAGGGCATCTACATCTTTTTTATTTTTGATACTTAATATTTCAATATCTTGTTGCGGACGATGAATTACTAACATCGGATCTCCAAGAATACTTACACTTTTGTTATTTGTATGTTTTGGAGAATAATTTAATTTTGCTTCATTAAGCGCTTTACCAATTGTTTGATTTTCTACACCAACCTTCTTAAAAAATTGTTCGATCAAAAAATTATTCATCGAATCTCCATAGCCTGTTCCAATCGGACGGTTAGTCGTAATCATAGATAACGCTCCACCATTTGCATTTTTCAACATTGCTTCACCAGCAGAATTATATTGCGGTAAATCCCAAATTGTAAAATCACAAGTAACAGTTGTGACGATAGGTAAACGTGAATAAGCTGCATTAAAATTGGATAAATTTGTTAATTCTTCAGCTGTTATAATTCGTTCTTGCGCCCAACTACGAGGACCACCATGACCATAATACATCAAGAAGTTTGAACCTAACTCGATTCCATTCAGAATTGCTTGATTTACGGTTGGATATCGAACACCAGCAGAAGTACTTTCGGGTTGATGAGCTCCCGAATATATCTTATTAATCGTATAAATTTGATTCTCAGGCTTAGAAAATTCTGTATCAATTTTGGCATTTAAACCTGGAGTATTTACATTATTGTCATTATCCGTAACTGCAACAATTTTTGTTCGCCAATCGCCATACGAAGTTCCTTTTCCTTGAACTTTACCATAATACGAAATTATTTTATCAACCAAAATCTTTGCCTCAGCAGAGTTAGAAGCAGAAATTCGTCCTACAGCTATTTCAAACCAATTGGCATCGTAACTATAAATTCCATCTACGCTATTCGATAACATTTTTACATTATCATTTAACATTGCAAAATAATCGTCGGTTGCAATCGCACCATCAATATTAAGAGAAGGTTCGTCTGTAAAAGTGGGAAGATAATTTGTAAAATCTTTTACTCTATTTTTCGGATCATAGGTTGTCGCTCCAAACAAAACACCATATTCTAAATTTGGACTTGACCCATCTTTTAAGAATTTAAAGAAATCACGAATAGCAATAGGATCTTGACTCCCAGAAGAAAAATCGTTGTAAACTTGTTCCGTTGTAACAACTGCAACATTTATTTTATCATGCTCTTTTCTAAAATTCGCCAGACGTGTAGCCTGATCCAAATATTTTGGATGTGTGACAATTATATAATTAATATCGGTTAAACTACGAATATCTTGATTTGTAACTTTCCCTACATATTTTGCATCTGTAAAAGCATTTTCATCCTTAAAAGCGACAAACTGATTCTGATGATTTGTACTAAATTTATACAAATTACTTTGCGGAACAATTGAAGAAATTGAATGAATATCAGAAACATTCCAAACAGAAACATTTGCAGCATTATTCAATGAAAAAGCATTCACACTTCCATCATTAATATCTTCTAAAAACTGAAAAGTAAATTGCTCATTGTTATAGGTTAAACCATCTTTGAAACGCAATTGTAAATAATCTAAATATACTAATCCAGAAGGATTGGTTCCGTTAGAAGAAACCGCAATATCAATTGTATTAGAACTTAATGAAATTGTTTCATCTTGAACACTTCTATCAAATAATGAGTCTCCTAAAGGATAAGTAAAAGTTTGTCCATTTACATTAAGACTATAAGATATAGTATTTGCATTTTTTCCAACCACCGCATAACGCAAATAGGCTTCTCCACCATTTACAGCATTCGCTTTGAATGTTTTCTTAAAACCATCTTTCAAGCCAATATTTTCTCCAACCCAAATTTGTCCAAGACCATTTAAGTTAATCGAATCTTTTTCATGAAATTGTAAATTATCAAAAGTAGAAAAAGTTTTTACAGGACTAGTCGTAATCGCTTGTTCTCCTACTCTTTTACCATCTTCACCATTAAAACTGATAAAATAGTAAGCAAAATCATCATATAAATTATAGCGAACTTTTGCATCTTTCAACGTTGTCGTATTATTTCTATACCACTGATGCGGACCTTTTGCATAAAACAAAACGTAATCCGAATTATCAAAGGAATTGTCTTCACCTCCAACAAATTTTATTGGAATTTCATTAAGAGCACCAATTCTATCTTCCGTTAAATTCTCCATCAAACGCCCTTCTCCATTTCCATAGATTTTTAGCGATTTTGGATTAAAATTGGTCGGAATTCCGTTTTTAGTAAAGAAACTTTTATCTAATTTGAAAACTCCATCTTTAGAAACTTTTATTTTGTACCAATCACCCGATTTTAGGACACTTGTAGTTGAATTATCAACTAATCGTTGATTAAGATTTCGTCTAGATTGAGTTGTTTTTGGAACGATTGAGAAAGATTCTATTTTTAAAATCTTATCATTTTGTTTGACAAATGGTACAACTTTAACAATTAGTTTTTGCTGACCATTTTTATCAATAATATTATATGAAGAAAAATTAATTTTATCTGTAATCGAAGACGTATTCAAATCAGCCAATTCATTCTGTACTTCTCTAAATTGTACATTTGACAATTCAACTTCTTGATTTGTAAAATTTAACTCAACAACAAATTCCGGAAGAAAATATCCTCCAACAAAATAATTATCTTTATTCGAAAAAAACGGCACGTTTACCGTATTTCCATTCGTTAAAGAAATTGTTTGATTATTCTCCCAATTTATTTTGTAATTTTGACTAAATAATTGAGGAAATTGAAGCAAAGTTGCAACTAAAATAAAATATTTCTTCATGTCTGAATAACGCTATTTTGACAAATATATTTTCAATCGTAAAATAAAAAAATAATTCTTACGTTTGATACAAGAAATAAAGCATTTTTTCGTTGTAAGATTAATGTCAAATGCTTTTATTTGCATTAAATTTAATTTTCGAAAACCAGAAATATTCTATGAAAATGAATAAAGGACGTATTTTTTCTCTTGCCCTTGCAGCTGTTACTATGAGTGTATTCATGGGTTGTGCAAGCAGTTCAGGAAAGAAAAAAGGAGGTGGAACAAAAAATTTCACAAGTCGTACAGGATGGAAACCAAACGATAGTAAAGGTTGGTTTTTTTCAGGTAAAAAGAAAGAAAACATCAAAGCATGGCCTGGAATGGTTTTCATCGAAGGTGGATCTTTTACGATGGGAATTACGAAAGATGACGTGTTACACGATTGGAATAATTCTCCTGTTCGTATGCAAGTAAAATCTTTCTTCATTGGTGAAACTGAGGTTACAAACTACGAATACAAAGAATACTTAACTTGGTTGAAAGTTGTTTTCCCTCCAGAAGACACGCAATACAAGGATATTTATAATGGAGCATTACCAGATGAAACGGTTTTTAACAATCAATTATCTCGTGATGATTTCTCTACAGAAAATTATTTATTTTCGCCAGAATTCAGCTATTATCCAGTAGTTGGTATTTCTTGGTTACAAGCCGTTAACTATTGTGATTGGTTAACAGACCGTGCTGTTGAAAAATCTTTAATGAACAAAGGAATCTTATCAAAAGATTATTATAATAACGAGGAATATAATTACGGAAATAAAACATTTAGTGCTGAACAATATAAGTTAGGCGATACAAATGTAAACGAAGCGATTGATTCGACTAAAATTATGAGAGCGAATCAAATCAAAACGCAAAATACACGTATCTTAAAAGCAAATCGTGCAACTGGTTCAGATGAAGTACAACCATTCCGTTTACCTACAGAAGCTGAGTGGGAATATGCAGCATTGGCTTTACCTGGAAATCGTGAATACAACGAATACAAAGGAAAAGATGTTGCTCAAAATAACTTGAGAGTAACGAAAGGTGCTCAAAGAGGTCAATATTTAGATAACTTCAAACAAGGACGTGGAGATTACTCTGGAATTGGTGGATTTGGTAACGATGGTTCTGCAATTACAAGTGATGTTCGTAAATATCCATCAAATGATTTTGGTCTTTACGGAATGTTAGGAAACGTTGCTGAATGGGTTTCTGATGTTTATCGTCCTATTATTGATGAAGAGGCAAACGATTTCAACTACTACCGTGGAAATATTTTAAAAACAAAAATTGACAACGGAGCAGGTGGTTTTGAAAAATATGACGAAACAAATGTTGAATATGATACATTAGACAACGGACGTTTAGTTTATAGAGGATTACCAGGTGCTTACAAAAAACAAACAGAATACGATTTAACAAATTATCGTGATGGTGACCCTAATTCTTCTTTATCACCACGTACTGAGGAAGGTAAATCTGCTGATCAAGCGACAGAAGATATGTACAACGCTCCTCAACGTAAATTTAGAGTGGATGAAAAAGGTCGTGTAATCTTAGAGAAAGACACTACAAATCGTACTTCTGACATCTCTGATGAAACACGTGTAGTAAAAGGTGGTTCTTGGAAAGATCCTATATATTGGATTGATGCTGGTCAAAGACGTTACTTACACCAAGCAAGTGCAACAAACTGGATTGGTTTCCGTGTAGCACAAGAATACTCTGGTAGTTTCGAATCAAAACGTAAACGTAGAGGATAATAATCCTTTTCAAAATATTTTAAATCTCGGTGATTAATTTCATCGAGATTTTTTATTTTTACATTATGAAAACAGCAGAAATATTCGATCAATTTCTTAAATCGAAAATCGTTACGACTGATACACGCAACATCTCACAAAATTGTATCTTTTTTGCTTTAAAAGGAGCTAATTTTAATGGAAATACTTTCGCTCAAGAAGCGATCAATCAAGGAGCTGCAATGGCAATTGTTGACGAAAAAGAATTTGAAAATACATCTCAAAATATTTTTTTGGTTAATGATGCTTTAGAAACTCTACAAGATTTAGCGAGAACTTATCGTAATTACCTTAAAATACCATTTATTGGATTGACTGGTTCTAATGGTAAAACAACGACAAAAGAATTGATTTCAGCTGTTTTAAAAGAGAAATTCAAAACGCATTATACATTCGGAAATCTGAATAATCACATCGGAGTTCCTTTAACTATACTTTCTATTTCAGAAGATACAGAAATGGCTGTGATCGAAATGGGTGCGAATCATCAAAAAGAAATCGAGTTATTAGCTTCTATTTCTCAACCAGATTATGGGTATATCACCAATTTTGGTAAAGCTCATTTAGAAGGTTTCGGAGGAATTGAAGGTGTGATTAAAGGAAAATCTGAGTTATATGATTTTTTGAGAGCAAATAACAGAACTGCTTTTGTCAATTTTAATGATCCTATTCAAGTTGAAAAAACTGAAGATATTAACCGAATTACATTTTCTGATCAACATAATGCTAATGTTCAAATCGAATTGATAGAAAATGAAACTGAATATTTGGCGGTTAAATACCAAGATTTAAAAATTCAATCACATTTAACAGGAAACTATAATTTTAGCAATATTTCGTGTGCAATTGCAATTGGAGAACATTTCGGGATTGACGCAAAATCTATTCAAAACGGAATCGAAAATTATTTTCCATCAAATAATCGTTCACAAATTATCAATAAAGAAAATTACAAAATTGTGATGGATGCCTACAACGCAAACCCAAGTAGTATGGAAGCTTCGTTAAATAATTTTGCAAAATTTGAAGGTTCTAAAACAATTATTATTGGTGACATGTTTGAGCTTGGAGAAGAATCAAAAGCTGAGCATCAACGTATTTTAGATTTAGCTGAAAGTTTAGATTTTGATCAAATTTTTATTTTAGGACATAATTTTGGTGAAACAATTACGAATAATCCGAAAGTACAAAAATTTGAAAATCGCGTTGCATTTGAAGAATGTTTAAAAGAAAATCCAATCAAAACTCAAAATATTTTGATAAAAGGTTCTCATGGCATGAGGCTTGATTTGTTAGAAAATATTTAAAATCAATACCTTGATTATCTGATGAATAAATCAATATTTTTTTTTATTATAATTACTCTTTTCACTTCTCATTCTCTTCAGGCTCAATCTGTAATTGAATGGAAAAAAGATATGAAACTTAATTACGAAAACTTTAAAAAGAAACCTATTCAAACAAAGGTTCCTCAAGGATTTTTAGATTCAAAATTAGGTTGGAAAATTGCAGAATCTACTGGAGAACTTCCTGAACTTTGGGTTACCAATAAATTTGATGAAAGTAATTCGTGGCTATCTATGCAACATGCAGAAATTTTAAAAGAAATGCAGTTGCAATTTGACTTGTCTGAATTATATGCACGAAAAATTAGAAAAGATTTTAAAGATTTACAAGCCAAAAAAGTCATGGAAAAAGATTCTTATCGAGCAAAATTTTTGTCAGGTTCTAAGAATTTTCAGAAAAAATTGAAATCGATAGCTGGAGTCTCTTTAAATCAACCTGATTTATATAAATTATTAAATAAACAAATTCAAGATTCATTGGTGATTTATCAAAATTACAATAAGTAAAAGAGGCTCTAAACTTAACTATTTATTAATTTTAGATGTCTTTTTTATATATACATTTGTAACCTTTTCAAGATAAAATATATGAAACAGATTTCCACAATTTTGTTATATAATACAAGGCTTCCACTTGTTGAGCAACTAAATTTAAATAATTTCAATTTAAAAATTTTGAAAAACGTTTATATATTTAAAAAATAATTATTAAATAATAAATGAGAGAATTAAGATATTTTTCGTATCTTAATTCTCTTTTTAAATTCATACTGTATGAAAAAAATAATTTTACATCTTAGTATTTTTTTAGTAGGTTCTAACCTTTTTGCTCAAGCGCCTGCTAATTATTACAACAATGCAACCGGTAGTGGATTTGTATTAAAAACTCAACTCTATAATATAATAAAAGGTCATACAACAAAAAGTTATGATGCTTTAAAAGGGTTATACAGACAAACGGATTCTGATAATGGATTTCAAGATAAATATTATGAAAAAGATAATACCATTTTAGACATCTATTCTGAAATTGCTACTGCTAAAGATCCATATAATTTTACTCCTGGTCAAAAAGAATGTGGAAATTACAAGAATGAAGGAGATTGTTACAATAGAGAACACTTAATCCCTCAAAGTGTTTTTAGTGAAAGTTCGCCTATGGTTTCAGACCCTTTGCATATATGGCCAACAGATGGTAAAGTAAACGGCATGAGAAGTAACTATCCTCATGGTGTTGTTGGGAATGCAACATACACATCACTAAATGGGTCTAAATTAGGAAGTAATTTAAATTCTGGTTATTCTGCCGGCTATTCTGGGATTGTATTCGAACCTATTGATGAATTTAAAGGTGATATCGCTCGTGCTTATTTTTATTTTGCTACACGCTATCAAGAAAATGGTATTCAAAGTTGGACCTATGCTATGTTTAATAAAACAAAAGATAAAGTTTTTACAGATACTTTCTTGAAAATATTAATGACTTGGCATTTAAATGATCCTGTTTCTGATCGAGAAAAAGACATTAATAATTTAGTATACAGATACCAAGGAAATAGAAATCCATTTATCGATCATCCAGAATATGCAGAAAAAATTTGGGGTTCGGATTTAGGAACTGGAGATTTCGAATATCAAAAACGTGATGATGTTTCAGTTTACAATGCAACAAATCGTTCGATTAAAGTTAAACTTGAAAATAATTCGAAATCAATTCAGAAAGTTTCTGTTTTTAATTTCAATGGACAATTAGTTAATGAAGTTTCAAATTCATCTAATCAAAAAGAAGTTGAAGTTAATTTCAAAACTCCAGGTGTTTATATCATCAAAGTTGTTGGAAAACAAATGGAAATCAACAAAAGAGTTGTAATAAAATAATCATTTATCAATCCATCATAAAAAAATCCTTCGCTCATACAAGTGAAGGATTTTTTATTTTAGTAAATGGAAAAAATTATTAGTCATTATTGATATTTTTCTTAAAAAATGTGCTTCCATATAGAAACATGATTAATAAAAAAGGGATACCAAGCGTGACTGATAATAAAATAAATGTTTTTAACATACTAATAAGAAATATTTTAGTTTCTAATACTTTTATCAATTTACGATTAATAATTTTATATTATTCATAACAAAACATCTTTTTTTATTTATTAACACTATTTTTATCAACTTGATAATTAAAAGCTTTTCATTAATATAAATTCATAAAAAAAGTCGCTTAAAATTAAGCGACTCATATATAGAAAATTCTATTTCAATTTATTGGTTTCCCTTTGCGTAATCAGCTAAGAATTGTGCTAATCCAGAATCTGTTAAAGGGTGTTTTAACAATCCTAAGATTGATGATAAAGGTCCTGTCATAACATCAGCACCAATTTTTGCACAATTTACAATATGCATTGTATTACGAACTGAAGCAGCTAAAATTTGAGTTTCGTACAAATAGTTATCATAAACCAAACGAATTTCTTCGATTAAGTTTAAACCATCTGTCGAAATATCGTCTAAACGTCCGATGAATGGAGAAACGTAAGTTGCACCAGCTTTTGCAGCTAATAATGCTTGTCCTACAGAGAAAACTAAAGTAACATTAGTTCTGATTCCTTTTGTAGAAAAGTATTTACACGCTTTTACACCATCTTTCGTCATAGGAATTTTAACTACGATTTGAGGATTTAAAGCTGCTAAAGCTTCACCTTCTTTTACCATTCCTTCGAAATCAGTAGAAATTACCTCAGCAGAAACATCTCCGTCAACTAATTCGCAAATTGCTTTGTAGTGATTCAAAATATTTTCTTGACCTGTAATTCCTTCTTTTGCCATTAAAGATGGATTTGTTGTTACACCATCTAAAACTCCTAAATCTTGGGCTTCTTTAATGTCAGCTAAGTTAGCTGTATCGATAAAAAATTTCATTGTTTGTTTGTATTTCGTTCAGGCAAAATTAAGGATTAAATTATAGAAAACCATTTAATCTTAAAGATTCGATCAAAAATATTTTAAACCGCTGTATATCCTCCATCAACAAGGTAATAACCGCCTGTCATAAAGGATGCTTTGTCCGAACTTAAGAATAAAACCAACTCCGCAACTTCTTCTGGCTGTCCCAAACGACCCATTGGATGTTTTGTAACAAGCAATTCTAAATGATCTGCACTCAAATTATTCGACAACAAAGGCGTCATAATATAACCTGGTCCAACTGCATTACAACGAATATTTTTTGGTCCGTATTCCGCTCCAATGTTTTTCGTCAAACCTACAACTCCATGCTTTGCAGAAGTATAAGCCGAACTCATTGGCGCAGCGACAGTACCATGAATAGAAGCCATATTAACAATAGAACCTCCTCCATTCTTTTCCATTGCTTGTAATTGATATTTACATCCGTAAAAAACACCATTAAAATTGATATCTATTACTTTTTTCCAACCATCTAGTGGATAATTTTCAGTCAGCTCAGCAGGACCTCCAATTCCAGCATTGTTACAAGCTATATCAAGTTTTCCATAAACTTCAAGCGTTTTATTTACTAATGCTTCATTATCTTCTGGCGAAGAAGTATCAGCTTTGAAAAATATCGCTTCTCCTCCATTTTTTTTGATAATTTCTACTACTTCATTTCCACCTTCTTCATTAATATCTGAAACCACAACTTTCGCACCCTCTTTGGCATATAATTCAGCAACAGCTTTCCCAATTCCAGAGCTAGCTCCAGTTACAATCGCAACTTTATCTTTTAAACTTGACATAATTTTATGATTTTAATTTAAATAAAGTTAATCATTTATAATCAGATCTATAAATCATTTCTTTCAAATAATATTATTTGAAATGATTCAATTTTATTAACTATTTTGAAATGAAAAATTCAGCATAACAAATATATTTAGGATAAAACAATTCTATTTTTTTATATTTGATACAAATAACTTTTTAAATGAAAAATTTAATAGCTGCTATACTTTTATGTAGTTTTTCTACTATAAATGCACAAGAAACAAGTGATTATAAGTACATCAATATTCCTGAAAAATTTTCTAGTTTTGATAAAGATGAATATCAATTAAATAATCGATTAAGATATATATTAACGCAGAAAAAATATGAAGTTTTACCTTCTGATAAATCTTCTTGGCCGCTAGAAGTTGTGCAAAACCCTTGTTTAGCATTGAATGCTGATATTTTAAAAGTTAAAAGTTTTCTGAATAATAAATTAGAGGTAAGTTTTACAGATTGTTCTAATAAAAGTATTCAAAAATTTGAAGGAACTTCTAAGATTAAAGAATATGACAAAGGTTACCAAGAAGCTATAAAACTAGCTTTAAATCCTTTAAAATCTCAAAATGCGAAAGCTTCTGTTCCGATGGTAAAATTAGAAAAAGCCCAAACAGAAACAACAACTGCATATATACCAGAGCCAAAAGGAACTAAGGTAACAGCTACTAATTTGTTGACAGATGGAACAATTACGTATCAAAAAATTGAACTGCAAAATGGTGGTTTTATGTTGATGTCCGAAAACGGAAATCAGGTTGTTGCGAAATTTGAACCAACTCTAAAAAATGGAATTTATAGAGTAATTGTTACCAAAGGAAATTCAAATTATTTTTCGGTAGGTTACATTAGTGGAAATACAATTTCGTACGAGGTTTCTGAAAATAATACTTGGAAAGAAGTTAAATTATCGGCTAAATAATCTTATAATGAAAACTATATTATCAGGTTTATTTTTAATTGCATTATCATCACTTCAGGCACAAAACGTAACAGATTACAAATATGTTATCGTTCCTCAACTCTTTAAAGATTTTGCTAAAGATGATTTTCAATTAAATATTGGATTGAAAACCGCTTTGAGAAAAAAAGATTATGAAGTAGTCAATGAAAATTCTATCCCGTTAGAGGTACAAATTAATCCTTGTTTAGCAACAAAAGCTAACATTGAAGAAGTAAAAGTGATGTTTAGAAATAAATTAAAAGTGACTTTTACTGATTGCAATAATGCTGTTGTTAGCTCTTATGAAGGTTCGTCAAAAGAAAAAGATTTCACAAAAGGTTATCAAGAAGCATTAACATTTGCTATGAATCAGGTTGGAAAACAAAATGCGAAAGATTTACCTGTAACTAAAACAGAAAATACAACAATTCCAACCGTTAAAGAAACAACGAATAAAGTCGTTACGCAAGAATCAAGTAAAACTGTAGAATACAAAAACGTTTACAAATCGAACGGAAAAAATTACACGACAGCAAGTACAAATAACTACGAATTTGTGTTAATAGATCAAGAAAATTCAAAAGTTATTGCACAATTTTATCCAGCTGCCCAACAAAATGTTTTTCATGTGACAGTGATTTCTCAAAACGGAAATTACCAAACAATTGGTTATTTGAACGAAAATAATATCATCATCGAATATAAAACAGGTGATAAATCTTGGTCAACTACAACTTATTCAAAGTAAGTTTTTATAGTACATTTGCACCTTAAATTTTAGAAAATGCAAGCACCTATTGCGAAAAAAATAGAACAAAAATTAGAAAAACACGGAGATATCCGCATCGATAATTATTATTGGTTGAATGATCGTGAAAACTCTGAAGTTATCGATTATTTGAACCAAGAAAACGAATACACAAAAGCTATTCTACAACCAACGGAAGCTATACAAACCAAGCTTTTTGAGGAAATGAAAGCGCGAATCAAAGAAGATGATTCGTCTGTTCCGTACAAATTGAATGGTTATTGGTATTTGACAGAATATCAAAAAGGGAAGGAATATCCGATTCACAAACGTCGTAAAGATAGTTTAGAGAATCCAGATGAAATTCTTTTTGATGTCAACACGATGGCAGAAGGTCATTCGTATTATCAATTGGGCGGAATTTCGATGGCGCCAAATAATCAATTGGTTTCCTTTGGAGTTGACAATGTTTCGCGAAGAATTTATACGATTCAAATCAAAGATTTAACAACTGGAGAAATTCTTTCTGATAAAATAGAAAACACAACTGGAGGTTCTGTTTGGGCCGCTGATAATCAGACCTTATTTTATACAAGAAAAGATGAAACATTACGCGCTTATCAAATTTGGAAACACAAATTAGGGACAAAACAAGAAGATGATGTCTTGGTTTTTGAAGAGGCCGATGATACGTTCAATGCGTTTGTTTACAAATCAAAATCAAGAGATTACATTATTATTGGATCTTCAAGTACTGTTTCAGATGAGTTTAGATATATTCCTTCTAATCAACCAGATGCAGCGTTTAAAATCTTTCAAGAAAGAGAACGTGATTTAGAATATTCAATCGAACATTTTGGTGATTCATTTTATATTCAAACCAATAAAGATGATGCGTTTAACTTCAAATTAATGAAAACTTCTGTCGAAAAAACAGAACAAGAAAATTGGATTGATGTGATTCCTCATCGTGAAGAAACATTGATTGAAGGTTTTGAGATTTTCAAAAATTATTTGGTTATCGAAGAGCGCACAAATGGTTTATTGCAGATGAATATCAAAGCATGGAATAATTCAACTGATTATTATTTGCCATTTAACGAAGAAACCTATACAGCAAATGTTGGCACAAATCCAGATTTTGATACTGACATTTTACGTTACGGATATACATCATTGACAACTCCTTCTTCTGTGATTGATTTTAACATGAATGATAAAACATTCGAAATCAAAAAAGAACAAGTTGTTATAGGTGATTTTGACAAAGAAAATTATATTTCTGAACGAATTTGGGCTGAAGCACGAGACGGAGAAATGGTTCCAATCTCATTGGTTCGTCGAAAAGATACACCTCTTTCTGCCGAAACTCCTCTCCTACTTTACGCTTATGGTTCGTATGGTTACACGATAGAGCCTTATTTTAGTTCGGTTCGATTAAGTCTTTTGGACAGAGGTTTTATTTATGCAATCGCACATATTCGTGGTGGTCAATATCTTGGTCGCGAATGGTACGAAGATGGAAAAATGTTAGAAAAGAAAAATACATTTTTCGATTATATTGATGCAGCAAAATATTTGATTCAACAGAATTACACTTCATCAAAACATCTATATGCAATGGGTGGTTCTGCTGGCGGATTGTTGATGGGGGCTGTTATTAATTACGAGCCAACATTATTCAATGGAGTAATTGCGCAAGTTCCTTTTGTGGACGTTGTCACAACAATGTTAGACGATTCTATTCCACTAACAACAGGGGAATATGATGAATGGGGAAATCCGAACGAAAAAGAATATTACGATTACATGAAATCGTATTCGCCTTACGATAATGTGGAAGCAAAAGCTTATCCAAACCTTTATGTTTCGACAGGTTTGCACGATTCTCAAGTACAATATTGGGAACCTGCAAAATGGGTGGCGAAATTAAGAGATTTAAAAACAGATAATAATATTCTACTTTTAGATACAAATATGGACACAGGTCACGGTGGTGCTTCTGGTCGATTCGAATCGTTGAAAGAAGATGCGAAAGAAGATGCTTTCTTATTTATGTTAGAAGGGATTACAGAATAAATTTCAAACCAAAAAGTCAACAAATTTGTTGGCTTTTTGTATTTTTAACCAAACCTACTCTATGACCTTTATTTTCTTAATCTTTGGATTAGCAATTGCGGGATTTCAAACAATTATTCTCAAAGAAATTTGGCAAGTAAACCTTCGTCCAAAATGGATTTTATTCCTTATAACTCCTCTATTAATAAGTATTACAGATTATTTTTGCGACGATCAACTCACAGCTTTTGTATTTTTTGGAGCAATAGCTTCAATATTCTTTATTGCAGTTACTGGTATAATTTTTCAAAATTCTACCAATTTTGATGAAGAATCAAACAGTTTCAAACACAAAAAAAGTTACAGTGAAATTGTCCAAGATTATAATCAGCCTTTTTACCTAAATCCTGCTTGGGGAATTGCTTATCAACTCTATGTCGTTGCGATGATTGGAATTTATATTTTTGTTCCAAATGAAGTTTATGAATCTGATTTAAATTATAAATTGATTGAGCAAGATTTAGCTTTACAACTATTATCACTTTTCATATTTACTGGATTTTCCATTATTATTTTGTTATACAATTATTTAGATGAGTACAAAAACTATATTCCTTCCATTTTCAACGGAAAAAGATTAGTTGCAACACCAAAAGAAAGCAGAATTAATAAAGTAATTACCATAAGCGTTACGCTAATATCATTCATTATTTTCTGTAAATTTTGTTACGATAAAGGAATTTATTTCAGCTTGAAATCTATCTTTCAATCATTTGATTCATCATCATTTCTATCGATAAATACAGGAATTATTGCATTTATCTTTTTCAATTCCATTATCCTGATAATTAATCCATCACAAGTTGCAAAACTAAATATGATTCGCATTGCAACACTAATTCAATCTGCTTTTTTCAGTATTTTTTTATCAGCCGCAATTGCAGTTCCTTTTATGATTTTGCAAGATCAATTGGCTTACTTCAATATGAGTTCGGAAATTCTTTTATTTTTAGGATTTAATATTGTTTTATTAGTGAATGAAATTTCACTTTTTGTAAAATACAAAAAGGGTATAATCGATTAATTCTTCTAATAAATCACAGATTTTATCTAAATTTACAACAAAGCTTTGTACTTTCTGGAAACTATTTTAAAATGAAATTTAAACTTACACCAATATTAATTGTGTTGAGTATTTTAGAACTCTTCCTTTTATTTATGTCTATAAACTATCTTTTTATTGATAATAATGGTGGAAATGCCTTGGGTGGAACAATTGCTTTTTTTGGATTAATTATTTTCTTTTTTATTTTATTAATTGAACAACTTATTATAATAAGTATAAAAATTCCGATAAAATTTATTTGGATCATTGAATCTATAGTCTTATTGATTTCAATTATTTATGTTTATTATAATGGGATATCTATCGGATAATATAAAAAAGATATAAACTCATTAAATATAAAAACCAAAAATTACTCAATTTCTTTGCTATAAAAACATAAAATTATTTACAATTAAAAAATAATTAACTTATGAAGTTTTAAGTTTAAACATAAAATCACAGATTTTATCTAAATTTACAACAAAGCTTTATAATTTGACACCAAAAGAAATTCTTTTTAAGTATTGGAATTATCCTTCTTTCAAAACGCCGCAAGAGGAAATCATCTCAAGTGTTTTGGAAGGGAAAGATACGTTGGCAATTTTGCCTACTGGTGGCGGAAAATCTATCTGTTATCAAGTTCCAGCGATTATTTTTGATGGTTTAACATTGGTCATTTCGCCGCTTATTGCGTTGATGAAAGATCAAGTTCAAAATTTACAATCCAAAGGAATTTCGACGGCATATATCACCAATGAAATTGATCAAAATACGATTGGGAAAATTTTGGACGATTGTCAAAACAACAAAATCAAATTACTATATGTTTCACCAGAGCGTTTGCAAAGTAGAATTTTTGTTGAACGATTGAAACAAATCAATATTAGTTTGCTTGCAGTTGACGAAGCACATTGTGTTTCTGAATGGGGACACGATTTTCGCCCTGCATATCATCGAATTTCGAGGTTAAAAACTATTCTTCCTAAAGTTCCAATCCTAGCATTGACAGCAACGGCAACAGAAAAAATTCAGCAAGAGATTGTAGAAAAATTAGAGTTAGATAATCCCAAGGTTTTTAAATCTTCTTTAAAAAGAGAAAATCTTTCGTACAATGTTTTTCTTTCTGCTGATAAGAAAAATGATTTGATTTATTATTTAAAAAAATATCCTGGTTCGAGTATTATTTTTGTTCGAAATCGAAAATTAACCTATGAAATTGCTAGTTTTTTAAATCAAAATGGTTTTGCTGCCGATTTTTTTCACGCCAAATTAACCAAAGACGAAAAAGAACAAAAGCAGAAAAATTGGATGTTGAGTAATTCGAGAATTATGGTTTCGACAAATGCGTTTGGAATGGGAATCGACAAGCCAAACGTTCGTACCGTTTTTCATATCGATTTACCGCAAGGAATTGAAGCATATTACCAAGAAGTTGGTCGCGCTGGACGTGATGAACAGGAATCACATGGAATTTATTTGTACAATCCTGATGATCGAATTCAGGCAGAAAATATTTTCAAAGCGAATTTACCTTCGCAACAAGATTTTATCAAAATTGGGAATTGTTTGTTTAGTCAATTACAATTGGCTGAAGGCGAATTAACGGAAATGAATTATCAGTTGGATATTCCAAAATTTGCCGAAAAATTTGGTTTAAATCTTAAAATGGTTCTTCAATTTTTAGAATTTCTCAATACGAAAGAAATCATTCAGCAAAAAAATTATTCACAAAATAGTAGCATTCAAATTTTAGCGTCACCACATTCGATTAATTTGAATGAAAACCGAATTTTTGATTATTTACAACGTCATTATCCTGGAATTTATACTTATAATAGAGAAATTTCGGAAAGTAAAATGGCGTTCGAATTGCACATGAGTATTGGCGACATTAGAAATAGTTTGCACGAATATGCAAAAAATGGTTCTATTGATTATTCGGATCGATTTTTAGCGCGATTTAGATTTCTTGTTCCGCGCGATTCGAATGCGTTTAAAAATAAATTGTGGAAAGATTTCGAATCAATTCAAGTGAATAATTGGAAACGTTTGCAAGCAATGGCTTATTATACCGAACAAAATACTATTTGTAGAGAACGTTTGTTATTTGGCTATTTTAATCAAAAATCTGATCAAAATTGTGGTAAATGCGATGTTTGTCAATCCAAAAAACAAAACGAAAGCTTTAATTCATCTGATTTGATTGAATATTTGAAAGAAGGTACAAAAACGCAAGCCGAAATCCTTTCAAAATTCATAAATTCGCCAAAAGATAAAATCGTCGAAGAATTGCAATATTTGATAGACGAAATGCGAGTTCAACCAATTGGATTCGATTCTTATAAACTAATAGAATAAAAATGCGAGTAGTCTTTATGGGTACGCCCGAATTTGCGGCGACATCTTTGAATGAAATCAATACAAATAGTCATCACGAAATAGTTGGAGTTGTTACTGTCCCAGATAAACCGTCTGGTAGAGGGCAAAAAATGAATATTTCTGATGTCAAAAAATATGCAGTTGAACATAATTTGCCTTTGGCTCAACCAGAAAAATTACGCGACGAAGCTTTTATCGAAACATTAAAAAGCTGGAATGCTGATGTTTTTGTAGTTGTAGCTTTTCGTATGTTGCCACAAGTTGTTTGGTCCATTCCGTCGAAAGGAACTTTTAATTTACATGGTTCACTTCTTCCGCAATATCGTGGTGCAGCGCCTATCAATTGGGCTGTGATGAATGGCGATCAGGAGACTGGAGTAACGACTTTTTTAATTGATGAAAAAATTGATACTGGAAATATCTTAATTTCTGATAAAGTAGAAATTGGAGAAAATGATAATGTAGGAAAAATTCATGATGAATTGATGCATATCGGTGCAAAATTAGTTGTGAAAACGTTGGATGGTTTAGAAAATGATTCATTAAAACCGCATCCACAAGACGAAACAACAGAATTGAAACATGCTCCAAAAATCTTTAAAGAAGATTGTAAAATAGATTGGAACGATTCTATCAATGCTATTCACAACAAAATTAGAGGACTTTCTCCTTACCCTTGTGCGTGGACAACTTTTGGAAATGGCGAAAATTTTAAATCGTTAAAAATATATGCTGGTCTAAAAACGGATATTGTTGTTGATGGAGAAGATTATCAATTAATTTTACAAAAAAATAACCTTTATATCAATCTACCTCAAGGAGTTTACGAAATTTTAGAACTTCAACCCGAAGGAAAGCGCCGTATGACAGCCAAAGATTTTATCAATGGACATCAAAACGAGGATACCTTATTCGTAAAATAAGTACTTATTTACTGATTTTTGACACAAATTTCATAAAATTTTGCATTTTTCTTGAAATTTATTGCGTTGAAACTTGCACAAATAAAGGGAAAGAGTATATTTGTGTATAAATTAATTTAAAAAGTTACAACTATGAACAAATCAGAACTTATCGATGCAATTGCAGCTGACGCTGGAATTTCTAAAGAAGCTGCTAAAAAAGCCTTAAACTCATTTACAGAAAATGTAACTAAAGCTTTAGCAAAAGGAGACAAAGTTGCTTTAGTAGGATTCGGTACTTTCTCAACTTCTGAGAGAGCTGCAAGAACAGGTATCAACCCACAAACTAAAAAAGAAATTAAAATTGCTGCTAAAACAGTAGCTAAATTTAAAGCTGGATCTGAATTATCAGGAGCAGTTGATACAAAAAAGAAAAAATAATATTTCTGATACAATAAAAAATCCACTCGTTTGAGTGGATTTTTTTATGCCTTGAAATTTAATTAATTCCTCAAAAAAAATCCTTCAAGAATACTTGAAGGATTTTTACATTTTATCTAATATTGATTTAATTATCTTCTGTTAAATCTGTTTTGTACGTTTCTGGAATTGTAAAGTAATTCACTAAAATCGCAATAAAGATTAATATCAATGGATAAGCTAATCCAATATAAGGCGACATAGCTGCCGAAACGATAATCGTACTTTTGATTAATTCTGTGACAAAAGTCGTTGCTCCACCAATAAATCCATTCCCCATATTTTGCGCAAATCCCATACTTGTGTAACGAATTTTAGTTGGGAAAATTTCTAACATAAATGCACCAAGTGGTCCGTAAGTTGCTGCTCCTGCAATTGAAGTAATTAAACTTACAATGACAATTCCGAAAACTGCTAAATTCGAAATATCATGAACTTCTTTCAATCCTTCTGGATTTCCTAATTTCATGTACAAGAAAAATGATAATGGAATTAAGATAAAACTACAAATCATTCCTCCTAACATAACTGGTTTACGCCCGATTTTATCACTTAATGCTCCAAACCATTGATAGAAAAATGAACTAAATAATGTAGAACATAAAACAACAATTAAAACTGTTTCGTAAGGTAAATTAACCGCTCTTTGCAAGAAGAAAAGAGTTACGAATAATGTTGTTTGCATAATTGTACTTTGAGCAGCATTTCCTCCAAAAATTGCTTTCAACATCAATTTTACATTTCCTGGCGTTGTAAAAGCATCTTTAATTGGTGTTTTAGATGTTTTTCCTTCTTTTTTTAATTGTTCGAAAATTGGACTTTCATGTAAACGTTGACGAATAAAGTAACTCAAAATCACTAATATTCCACTAAATAAAAATGGAATTCTCCATCCGAAACTTGCAAAAGCTTCTTCTGATAAGAATGATTG
The DNA here is from genome assembly GCF_013488205.1 of Empedobacter falsenii. Classification (NCBI taxonomy): domain Bacteria; kingdom Pseudomonadati; phylum Bacteroidota; class Flavobacteriia; order Flavobacteriales; family Weeksellaceae; genus Empedobacter; species Empedobacter falsenii. Next base: position 2,182,046 of record NZ_CP040908.1, read on the forward strand.
TGTTAAGAAAACAACTGTTAAACATAATAATAATCCAATTGGAACAGTTGCTTGAATAAATCCTGTATAAAATCCTCGCTTTTCTGCTGGCGCATGTTCTGCTACATAAATTACCGCACCTGCATATTCTCCACTAATTGCAAGTCCTTGCATAATGCGGCAAAACAATAATAAAACAGGAGCAAACCAACCTACACTATCAAAAGTTGGAATACAACCAATCAAGAATGTTGCTGCTCCCATCATAATTAAAGAAACTAAGAATGAATATTTTCTACCAATACGATCCCCAATACTTCCAAAAATTAATGATCCAATCGGACGGAACATAAATGATGAAACCACTACGGCAAGTGTTTCTAAGAAATGTGACGAACCATCGTTAGGAAATAATTGTGTTGATAATACACTAGCTAAGATGATTGCCAAGAACATATCGTACCATTCGATTAAGGTTCCGACAGATGATGCTAAAATAATTTGGAATATATTATCCTTCTTCGCTACTGTTTGCGAAGTATCTAAAGTATTTGTACTCATGTTTTTTGTGTGATATTAGAAGTTAAATAATGTTGTAAGTTGAAATCTATTGTTATTTGCTAAATATTTGTTTTCGGTTCCCGTACCTTTTATCGTCGCATCTGCCCATTGTGCTGTACTACGATCATATTCGAATCTAAATTTTAAGGCTTTGCTTAAGGTAAGATCTAAACGAGGAACTACTTTGTACAAATAATTTACAGTACGTGTACCTGGAGTTGCCGAAATTGCGCCCCAATTTGTCGTTACACCATAAGATGTTGATGCAATTGCTCCTTCTACTGGATTTTTCACACCATTATTTCTAACATAACCTGCAAACAATCCGAACGAAAATTTTCCTGTTGAGTTTTGTTGCAAATCAATCCACATACTATGTGTATTCATCGGTTTGTATGTTTCAACAGCTGTCGGACTTGTTTGATAGCCTACAATTCCACCTAGTTGTACAAAAGATGACGCATCTTGCATCAAATATCCAGCAACAGTAACTTGTAAAGGTTTTGTATTTAACTTTGAATAAGCCATAAATGAAACATTTTCAACTCGTTCATTAGACTTAACAGGAGGATTTCCTGAAGATAATTTTGGTTTCAAGTTTTCATATTGTGCACCAATTCCGGCAGTAAAAACTTGTGATTTATATTGAAATTGAAGATGAGCCGCTGGCATTCCACTATTTCGGAAAGGCTCTGTATTTGGAGTAAAATCTCTTTGAGAATGTAAAGCAGCAATAACTTTAAATTTGTCAGTAAATTTATGCGTTAAACGAACTTGAGGATTACGATTTAAAGCATAAACAGGCGCACCAGTTCCATAATTTGCAACATTTGGTAAAGCTTCTAACACAACGAAAGGATGCCAATATTGTCCAATCCCTAATTGCGTTTTCTCCCAATCCAACATCACATATGCGTGACGCAAACGAAACTCGTTGATTCCTCCTTCTGTTGCTCCAAAAAATTCTCCCTCTAAAATACCAGAAGTTTTAGCCCCAAGTAATTCTGGACCTTTCAAATTAACGCCAGCTCTCGAAACAATTGACAACATGTGAAATTTAGAAGCTGCATTGATATCAGCACCGTTTACATCCGATAAACGATCTTTTGGATAAAGCGGCACTAAAGCCTCTCCTGCTCCAATCATTTGACGAGTATCCATAAAAATATCATTCCTGATAAATCCATAAAACTGCACATCAACTTTGTCTTTGTTTTCTTTTGGTTGTATTAATTCTACTTTTTCTACAACCACACTATCTGTCGTTTTCTGTTGAGCAGAGATATAGCTATAGCTGCAAAATATAGCTAGACAAGCCAATTTTGTTAAATTTTTACTCATTTTTTTTGTGATAATTTGAACGACTAAAATAATCAAAAGAAAAAAACTAACAAATGTTCGTTAATCATTTTTTAATAAATTTTTAAAGCTTTATTAAATTCATCAAAATTTTAAATAATTTTTGAGAAATAGATATTTTGAAATAAGTTTTGGAAAGAAATTTTGAGAATTTGACATTTTAATTAGTGTACGAAATACACTTAACTTGAATTCTTCGAGGAGTATTTTTCAAAAAAAATCGAGAGAAGAATAATTGTTTCAACAAATGAGGAGAAAGTTAGACTTCTCTCGTAGTTTTAGTTTTAAAAATGTATGCAAATTTATCGATTACAGAATTTTCTTCAGCATAATCAATAATAAGCTTATGTTAAATCATAAAAAAAAGAAGTTTTCTTAATTCTATTTACCATCCTCTACACTATTTTTAAAATTTATGTATAATTATTCAGTCAATATTATTAAATAAATTATATTTTTATCAAATTCGGATTACATACTTCAAATAAAATTCAATCTTTACTAATTTTTTAAGATTTTTTTTAGAAAAAACTTAAATGTTGGGGCTATTTTTGCTTTGCAAATTACAGCTATGCAAACAAACATTGAAATACACTCATTAACTCATGTTGATTTGGAAGAATTATCAGCCTTATATAATCTTTCTTATCAAAATTATTACGTTTCTATCAACCTTTCGACTGAACAATTTCAGGGAAAATTAAAAATGGAAGATATCAATCTTGATTATTCTGTAGGTGCTAGTATTGATGGAAAATTAGTTGGCTTTTTACTTTATGGAATTAGAAATTATAATGATGTAAAAACAGCTTATATTGGTGGCACAGGCGTTTGTCCTGAACATCGCGGAAAAAAAATAACACAACAAATGTTAGATTTTAGTTTTCCCAAATTGAAAGAACAACAAGTGAAAAACATATTTTTAGAGGTAAATACTAAAAATGATTTTGCAATTAACGCTTACGAAGCTTGTGGTTTTGAAAAAACAAGAACTTTAAATAGTTACAAAGGAATTCCTATTTTGGTCGTAAATCCATTACATGAAATTGTAGAATTTAGTGATTTAGATTTGATTACAAGTGAAAACTTTTGGGACATAAAACCTACTTGGAAAAATGATATTCAAAGTGTAAAAAATATCCTCGAAGATTGTCAAATAAATGGAATTTATGAAGATGGAATTTTAGTTGCTTACAAAATTATCAACAAAAATAATACACGTATTTATCAATTTGGTGTTCATCACGATTATAGAAATCGTTATTTAGCTTCAATTCTTTTCAGCGATTTGAAGAACAAAGAAATTAAAATGATTAATGTTGACGAAAGAGAAATCTCTACAAATGATTTTATTCAATCGATGGGATTAGAATTGTACGACAAACAATACGAAATGAAAAAAGAATTATAAATCAAAAGCCTCTGTTTTAGAGGCTTTTTTTCATTTTATTATTTACTTCAACTCGAAGAAATCTCGTTTTCCTATTTTAATTTTAGTTTCTGTTTTTAATTCAAAATCATCAAAAGCATCCATTTTTTTTTCTCCATTAATTTGTACAGCGCCGCTTTCTATCAAACGTCTAATCGCATTTCTCGACAAATCTTTCTTTAATTGATGACAAACATCTAACAATGTAATTTTATCATTTTCAAAGTTTAAAGAACTAATTTTAATTGATTCAAAAACTCTATTTTCATCATTTCTTTTCTGAAATTGATTATTAAAAAATTCCTCTGATTTCTCAGCTTCTTTATCAGAGTGATATTGAGTAATAATATTTTTTGCAACTAATTTCTTAATTAACATTGGATTATCTGTTTTTAATCGTTCATTCAGATTTGTTTTTTCTTCAATAGAAAAATCAGTTGCTAACGCAATGTATTCTTCTAATAAATCATCTGGAATAGACATCGTTTTCCCAAACATTTCATTAGGCTCATCCGTCAAACCAATAATATTATTCAGTGATTTACTCATCTTTTCTTTTCCATCTGTTCCTCTCAAAAGTGGCATACACATCACAATCTGAGCAGCTTCTCCATTCGTTTCTTGCAATTGGCGTCCCATTGTACAATTAAATAATTGATCAGTTCCTCCCATTTCAATATCTGCATTTATTTGAACAGAATCATAAGCTTGTAAAATTGGATAAACCAATTCGTGCATTGCAATCGGCGTATTTTCTGTGAAACGTTTATTAAAATCATTTCGATGCATTAATTGTGCAACAGTAACTTTTGACAACAACTGAATAACATCTGAAAAAGGCAAATGATCTAACCAATCCGAATTAAATACAATTTCAGCTTTATTCACATCAATAATTTTTGACAATTGATTGATATAAGTTTCTGCATTTTTCTGTACTTGATCTACATTCAGCGGTTGACGACTTTTGTTTTTTCCTGTCGGATCACCAATTTGAGCTGTAAAACTACCAACCAAAATGACAATTTGATGTCCTAAATCTTGGAATTCTTTCAATTTCTTCAATACAACGGCATGACCAAGATGCAAATCGGGTGCGGTAGGATCAAAACCTAATTTGATTCGCAATGATCGGTTTTCTTTTTCAGCTAATTTTAATTTTTCTTCCAATCCATTTTCTGGTAAAAAAATAGCTACATTTTCTTTTAAACTTTTTAGATTTTCCATGATTTTTTTAAATAAAAAAAGCCCGAGCAAAACTGCTCGGGCTTGTAGATTATGATTAAATTTTTGACGTACAAAATTAATACGAAGTATACACATAGTCTACCCGAGCAAATATTGTACGATAATAAGTGCTAAAAAATGGTAAACGTAATATGTGTTGCAAAAACTTCATTTGTAATGCAAAGGTAAGAATAGTTTTGAGAATAGAAATTTTCGTTCAAAAAATTATCTTAATCAATAATTCTATAGAAAAATCCTTTATAAAAGTTTTTCGTAATAACTTTGTGTAAATTATTATAGAATGAGCAATAAAACTGCTAAAACAAATGCAGTCCGAATTTTAGACACAAACAATATTTCATACGAATTACGCGAATATGAAGTTGATGAAGAACATATTGATGCTTTGCATGTTGCAAATTCATTGAGCGTAAATCCAGAAGGAATTTATAAAACTTTGGTTTTGAAAGGAAATGTAGAACCATTTTTAGTTGCCGTAATTCCTGCGAACACGCATCTTGATATGAAAAAATTTGCTAAAGTTTCTGGAAATAAAAACTGCGAAATGCTTCCGTTGAAAGATTTACTCAATGTTACAGGTTATATTCGTGGCGGTTGCTCACCTATCGGAATGAAAAAGCAATTTCCTACTTATATAGAAGAACTGGCAATTTTGCAAGATCAGATTTGTATTAGTGCAGGAAAAAGAGGTTTACAAATTATTCTAAATCCCGAAGATTTAAAAAATTTAATTGAGGCTAAATTTGAAGATATTACACAATTTGATTCATAATTTATTTATTATTCAGAATAATTTTTTCTAAAATAGTTGGAAATTTTGCTTCATCTTCAAACGTCAAATCTGGATTTGCATACACTATAATTCCATTTTTATCAATCACATAAGTCGCTCTATTGTTGTAACCTAAACGATTATACGAATTATACATCAACGAAATTGTATAATTCTCATCATTCAAATATGTCATATTATTTGTTCGCAAAGCTGATTTCCATAATTCTAACAACGGATTTGTAGAACTAGAAATCGCATAATTTTTCACATTTTGTAACAAAGGATTATGATCAATCAACTGAATTTGAGCAGCACAAGTCATTGCAGCTTTGGTATCAATCGAAGTAAAATCTGGTAAAATTTGTCCACTAAACGCCGCTGGATAAAACGTTAAAACTTTAAAAGTTGATTTATCATCTAATAATTTTTCCGTTGAATTACTATCATAATTTGGTCCATTCAAGATAAAATCTGGTGCTTTATCACCAACTTTCAAGGTTTTATTTTGAGTAACATTTACTTCTATATTATCAGTTTTAGACGTTCTTTTTATCAATCTTTCCAAAGGTTTCAGATGTTCGCCTTGCGCACGATAATCATTGTCTCGCATCAAAATTTTATTGTTTTTATCCACTAAAAAAAGAATCGAACTCTCTACTAAAACATTGTTAGAATTAGAAGTTGGAATTATATTCGAAATTGAATTTTGCTTAAAAGGTTTCAAACCAATTGCATTATAGATTTTTCCAGATTCATCATAAAATACTTTTGTTCCATCTAACTTATTTTGATTCGAAGTTTCGCTAAAAGCAAACGCTTGTTGCGGTTCTTTACTCCATTTATCATCTTCATTTACGATATAAATCACATCAATTTTTGGAGAATTTTGAGACGAAAATGCCAAATTCTTCACAAAATAATAATTCAGCGATGTTGTCATCATGCTCGCATACGGATTCGTTTTGTATAAACTTGGCGTAAATACAATAATTTTCAAGTTTGAAGATTGATTGATACTTTCAATTTTATTAATCGGAAACTGAGCACCAACATTCAAATTTTGAGCTTTTGTAAAACAAAAACCGCATATAATTAACACTATCGAATAGATTCGTAACATAAAATGTTTATTTTAAATAAACTAATATATAAAAACTACCACAAGATAACTAAAATTCTACTTTCTCAAAAAAACTATTCATTAAATTCTCATTAGAATTGACGATTAACTTTTGAAATTATCGAGTCTTTTTCGCAGTAAATCAGTTATCTTTGCGTTGATTTTAATTTAAAAATTACACAAATGGAATTCAATGTTAGCAATGCTTTGAAACAATTAAATAATAATTATTCAGAAGATAAAGCGTCAGAAATTATCGAAAACTTATTGTATAATTCGACTGATTTTTCTGATGAAGACCATGAAATAATCAATCAATTGGGAGATAAATTTCTACGAATTGCTGCACAAATTTTTGTGGAAGATTTGGCGTATGATTTCAATACTTTGGTGAATTATTGGGAAGCTTTTATTGGACAATTAACAGAAGAGCAATCTCAAAACTTATTGAATTTCGCGATCGAACAGACGGATACAGAATTTGTAGAGGATTTTATTATTGGATACCGAAAATTTTATTCAAATCCGAAAGAAAGTATTACGTTTTTCAATAAACTGAATGAAGACGAATTTTACGAAATTAAATTCTTCAAAGCACGTTGTTACGAGGTTTTAGGAGAAAATGAAAAAGCTGTGGAAGCTTATAATAATTACTTAAATTCTGCACATTTCAAAAAAGAAGAAAATGCTGAACAAGCTGCTGTAAACGAGTTTTATATCAGTCATAGCATTGCGCCTTTGTTGGTGAGCATGAAAAAATATGATGAAGCCAAAGTTTATTTTGATCGTGTTTTAGGTAATATCGAATTTGAAGATTATTTAGCTAATTTTGAAGGTTCTAATCAACAAGAAATCAAAAGTTTCTTGGAGGATTATGTCACAACTTTGGAAGAAACTGACGATAAAAAAACTGCTGAAACAATTTCAAAAAAAATAATGCAATATTTTTCTTAGAATTACAACATTCGAAAATATAGTATTGATTTTTTATAGAATACTCATAAATAGGTAGATTTAATATTTTATTAACATTAATATAAATCCTATCTATCTGAGTATAAAAAAATAAATATTAATTTATTTATCAAATTAAGAAATTCACCTACCTTTGTACTATAAATAATTTATTCATAGTTGTTAAGGATAATGAAGTTGATTTTCTGAAGAAGAATATCCTTAATCAAATAGAGTTTTTTTTATAGTATTTTTAGGTTGGTTAGTGGTTCAATGCAAGTTGAACCATTTTTTATTTCTTATAACCATAAGCGCAATGTCTGCAACCATTTTTGCAACATTTTCCTTTCTGATAATGGAAAAATTCTGTAAAAACCCAATACCCGTTTTCGATATAATAATGTATATGAGGAACAAATTCCGAAGGCATTGTTGGATGTGGATATTGTTGATCTAGTTCTACAAAATAATTCAGTTTTTCTATACAAGAATTGCACAAACATTTGTAATTCGTCTTCTTTAAAAACTCTTTTATTTCGTCTTTTATAACAATTGTAGTACAAGCACAATTCGCAATGTCATCTACCTTACACTCCATTGTTTCGTTACAACGCGAACAATTTTCGATCATTTTTTCGGATTATTTATTTGATTTTTGAAAATACGAAAAATTCATAAACTTATCTTAAATCATCTCATTGAAATTCTCTATAACCATCATAAATAAATAGTTATAAATTAATTCTATCTAGACATAAAAGAAATCATTTAAGAATAATTGATTTAAAGTCAAAACTTTAAGAAATTTGTAAAAGAATAAAAGATAGACATTATCATTATTCAATTAGTGTTTTTATAGTAGTTTTGATTGGTTAAAATCCTCGGAATAATTTTCCGAGGATTTTTATTTTTTTAATCTATCAATCAGTAAACCAATCACAAAACCGATAATCGATGGAGCAATCCAACCTAAATCGTATTCGAAAAATGGAATTTTGTTCAGATTTTCTATTGTCGATTCATCTAACTTTCCTAATAATTTTAATAATCCTAAAATTGCAATGATTGTAGACGCAATTAATGCAAAAATATAAGGTGTTTTACTTTTAATTGTTTTTCCAAACAACACTATATAAATAACTAACGTGATTGTAATTGGATATACGAAAGCCAAAGGTGGATATGCAAAATTAATAATTTCGTCTACACCTTTTATCGATAAACCAAACGAAATTATTGTACATAAAACCACTAAAACAGTGTAGCTTACTTTCCCGTTTGTTAAACGTCCGAAAAATGTACCTACCGCTGATGTTAATGCGATTGAAGTGGTAAGACAAGCAAACGCCATACATAGAGCAATTGCAATTAAACCATATTGCCCTAATGTATTTCGAGAAATTTCTATTAATAATTCGGCACGAGAAATTTCTGGATTTGTGATTCCAGAAGTAGCTCCCAAATAAATCAATCCACCATAAACAAATAACAAACAAGTCGTAGACAATAATCCTGATATGATTACAATTTGAGATTTACTTTTGGTATCTGTATATCCTTTATCTCGTGCAGCTGAAATAATAATTCCTGCAAATATAACAGAAGCTAAAACATCTAATGTTTGATAACCTTCTATAAAACCTTTCGAAAAAGATTGCATCATCGTTAAATCTGAAGGCAAAAAGTCAGCAGTTGGATGTATAATTCCGATTATAATTAACAATGCCAATAAAATCAACAAAACTGGAGTTAAATAATTCCCGATAACATCTACAACCTTTGATGGACGAATCGCTAAACCTAATGTTATAACGAAAAAAATTAATGATCCCCATATTGGATCTAATGTTGGAAAAAATGGCTTTAATCCCACTTCGAATGTTGTTGCCGCAGTACGTGGAATCGCAATTAACGGTCCAATACAAATCATAATAATTGTACCTAAAATAGCCGCCAAATGTTTGTTTACACGATGCCCTAAATCATTAAAATTATCACCCGAAAAAACAACAGATAAAATTCCAGTAAATGGCAATAAAATTCCAGTTAATCCAAATGCAATCATTGCTACAAAATAATGAGAGCCTACTTCCAATCCAATTAATGGAGGTAATAGAAGATTTCCTGCTCCAAAAAACATTGCAAACAACGCAAATCCAAGCGTTAAAATATTGGATAACTTTTTACTTTTCATATATTTAATAATTCTAACTGTTCTAAAAAAATGGTTTGCAAATTACTACAATTGCATTTTGAAGCCCTAAACTTAGTAGAATTATTCGATAAACACACTGCTTATTTACAAATTTGACAGTTTTGAATAATAATTTTTATATTTATTAAAATTTAAACTTCATAAATTATGAATGTTTTAATCATCGATATCATCAAATCTCAACTCATTTGAAATTTTATCTAAAGAGGCAATTCGTCTTTGTAAAATAGATTGATTGAAATATAAACAATCGCTAAAACATAAAAAATAATAGAATAATTAGCTGTTTTCTTATTAAAATATTTTTTTACAACACCATAAATAATGTAACCTATAATAATCAAAAATACAATGTTCGTTACTAAAATAAATAAGATGATAATTCCGAAGTAAACATTCATAATAGAAAATTATTAAGCTTTTAATTTTAAAATTTTTGCGATAATATTTATGAGATAAATATTAAACATCATAAAACAGATTGATATTGAAGGATATCCGAAAACGGCGAAAAGTATTATAATCAAACTAAAAAATAGCATTAAAACAACCGCTAAAAAAATCGAAAAATAATTTAGATAACTAAAACCTATCGTTTCTTCATCATCAAAATTAGTGTAGAATATTGCAGCAAAAAAATTGACTATAACTAAAAGAAACAATAAATAACCTAAAAACGGCAAATAAAAACTTAAATCATGAAATCCACGAATAATTGTTTCATCCAAAACAAAAGCCGCTGAAATACAAAGCCATGTAATGTTAGTCCAAGCAAATATTTGTCCAGAATTGGAGAAAATTTTTCCTAAAAACAACTCCGAAATCTTATCAATTTTCAAATAAAATGACATTGCAAATAAGCAAATCACAAGCTCTAAAATAAAAATAGAAAAGCTGAAAATTGTATCATTATTTTTAACCACAATATCCGTAAAGGAAATTGCCATCAGTACAAGACCGATGACAAAAATCCCTAAAAATAAGTGTGCAAATGTTATTTTGTTTTGTTCCATTCGATGTTTTTTGAATAGTACATTAAGATTGCAACAATGATAAACAACCCTATACTTCCTACTAATAACGCGTGTTCTTTGAGTTGTAAAACACTGTAAATAAATGTGTATAATAAGATTAACATTAATGTAATTTTGAATGCTAAACCAAATGATTTTAGGAGAGAATTAACGAAAAATGTTATCAATAAAATGGTTGCACCAGATGAAATAAAGTAAGCAATATCAAATCCTAAATATTCTGACAACGATAACAATAATACAAAATTGACACAGATTGCAAATCCAACTAAGGCATATTGTACCAAATGAATATTAAAATTATTTCGACTTTCTATAAAGAAAAACGCTACAAACGTTAATCCAATGAACAAAATTGCATATTTTGTCGAACGATATGTTTTGTCATAATGATCATTCATTTGTAAAAAATTAACGCCAAAACTATAATCAGAAAAGTTAGAAGCGTCCTGCCAAATCTGTCCTTGCAAAGGATTTTGTTGATAAATAGACCATTTTACATTGGTTTTTCCATTCTTTGTTTCGGGATCAGAATTAGGTAAAAAATTTCCATCATATTTCAAATCTTTCCAATTTGTAGTCAAATCAACTTTTGTATTAATCGCCGATGGAATGATATTTAACATTTGCGAACCTTTCATTACCAAGTTAATCGAAACTTGATTAAAATCGAATGTAGAAGGATCAATTTTTTGAGACATCATTTGCACAGGCATCACCTTTTTAATGGCACTCGCTTGTTCCGAATATTCTCCATTTTCTGCTCTAACTTCTGGTTGAATATCAATTGTAGAAGTCGAATTATCCATATTCAACGGAAAATTTTTGCCGTTAGATTGTACAATCACTTTGTTCTCATATCCTTTAGAATCAGAGATTCCGAAAACAATTTTAGTCGAAACTATATTTTCTGCACTTACCTCCATTTCTGCAAGCATATCGCTATAATTCTTAAATTTCGAATTGATATTTAGCTTAGAATTGTAAACAACAGCTTCATAAATACTACGACTTTTTAACTGCGTATCTATCGTTCCATCGATATTCAAATCATTTGCAGAAATATACTTTTTCACTTGTTGTTTCACAACTTTTCCTTGCCCGTCATTTACATTTTCCATGTAAATAACCTCGATAAAAGGACCATAAATTGTCTGTTTTCCACTCCACTTATCAGAAATTTCGGTAATTACCTTGTCCTTGTTTCCTTGACGTTCTTCTATTAAATTTAATATGAACGGAATCGGAATTAAAAGTCCTAAAACTAAAAGGCATACCAAAAATCCTTTTATCATTGTTTTGTTTTGTGAATAAACTGATTGATTTTCAGTTTGATATTCATTTTCTAAATCATTGTGTTCCATAAGTTTGAATTTTAATTTTATTTTAAAAAGTACTTTGTTTTTCAAAGTTTAAATGCAAAAAAAATTATTTTATATTCTTTATTAATTTTTCAAGATAGTTCAAATGCTCCTGAAAAGCTTGTTTTCCAAGTGCTGTTATCGAATAAGTTGTATTCGTTTTACGACCTATAAATCCTTTGTGCACAGTAATATAATCGTTTTCTTCTAGGTTTTTTAAGTGTGAAGCCAAGTTACCATCAGTCAAATCCAAAAAGTCTTTCAAATCCTTAAAAGAAATTTCTTCATTCATGATCAAAGCACTCATAATTCCTACACGAATACGATTATCAAAGACTTTGTTTAATTTATTAAGATTAAAATCCATGTTGCAAATTTAAGCTTTGTAATCATATTTTCGCACCATCCAAACTCCAAAAATCAAATGCAAAAGACCGAAACCGATAAACCAAAATAATAAACCATTGAAAATAAAATAGAAAGCCAATAATCCTAAAAATATTTCACACATTGCCAAATATTTTATCTCAACAATCGTATCACGTTCCACCGTATAAAGCGCCAAACCGTAAAATAAAAGCGTTGCTGGAGCTACATAAGCAAAACTAAAATTATTGATAAAGATTAAACTTACTAATCCTCCAACGATTAAAACAAAAAGAAATTTACGCAATATTCGTTTTGTAACTGGATTTATAAATTTAACGCCGTCTTTTGCCGATTTTTTAGTCATAAAAAAGAAACCTCCAATACAAGCAATTATTAAAGTTACAATTCCTAAAATGAATAATTTAATCTCTAAATTTTTCATTAAAATAGGCGTCAATGTTCCTCTGTAATTTACTTGAAGCGCATCTTGTAAAATCAAAACATAAGCGATAAAAGCAGAAATCATTCCCACTACTCCAACCCAAACACCGCTCCATCCACTAATGCTTGTGAATTTTGAGGTGCGTTGCATCATCGATTTGATTTCGTTTAAACTTTCTACAGGATTATTTGTGCTCATATCAAAAGTACTTTGTAATTCATAGTTAATATAAAAAATGATTTTACAAAATATTTTTTCAAAAAAAAATCCAATTTCTAAATGAAATTGGATTTTAAAATATAATGAATCAAATTATTCTTAAGGATTTGTAGACCACAAAGATGCTGATGCCAACATTGCACGTTTATCTAGTTTTAATAAATCGACAATTAATTGAGCAAAATCCTCTGGTTGTAACACTTTTTCTGGATCTCCGTCTGTGATTTTCAATACATCTTTTGACATTTCAGATGCAATTGTACTTGGAGTTAAGGTCGTAACTCGAATGTTTTTCTTTCTTAATTCGAACATCAACGATTCTGATAAACCTATCAATCCCGCTTTTGATGCTGAATAAGCAGAAGTAACTGCGTTTCCTTTTAATCCAGCCGTAGACGAAACATTAATAATATCACCGCTTCCTAATTCTACCATCGAAGGAATTACAGCTTTAGAAACATAATATGGTCCGAATAAATTTGTTCTTACAATCTCTTCCCAATCATTTTCTGGCATTTCCAAAAAACTTCCGAAAGCCGCTATACCAGCATTATTAATCAAAATATCAAACGCTCCAAAACTCTCAATTAAACGCTCAAGTTGCATTTTCACTTCAACTTTTTCGGCTACATTAAAAATGGAATAATCCGCTTTTACACCAAAACTTTTAATCTCTTCTACAGTTTCTTCTAATGTTTTTGTATTTCGTCCTGTCACAGCTACATTAACACCTTCTTTAGCCAATGCCAAAGCAACAGCTTTTCCTAAACCTCTACTACCTCCTGTGACTAATGCATTTTTTCCTTTTAAATCTTGCATAATTATTTTATAATTAGAATTTTACAATTTATTTTTTGAAGATTTTTTATAATTTTGAAGTACAAAGATAAACAACATAGATTTCTAGTGAAAATATTTTTTATCTACTTAATTATAAGTATTTTTATTCCTTAATTACACACTGAATGGATAAATATTTATTTTTTACTCTACTCCTTATCAACGTCCTCTCTTTTTTTTTATTCAAAATAGATAAAAAAAATTCAATTATTGGTAAAAGGCGTATTTCCGAGTTAGCACTTTGTTTTGTGACTTTGATTGGCGGGACAATAGGTTCTCTTATGTCAATGCAGATTTATCGTCATAAAACAAGAAAAAAGTCTTTTATTTTTAAAATAGTAATGATTATAGCAATACAATGTAGTATATTAATTTTTTTAGTTGATCGAATTTAATTGTTCTAAAATTTAAACCTACGAGCATCTTTTTTCTCAGCTTGTTGTTTCTTTTGATTCAATCTTTTTTGTTGAGAAGCTTTCGTAGGTTTAGTCTTTTTTCTAAACTTTGGAATAATCAATGCTTTTTCGACCAATTCTAACATTTTCTTTGTTGCAGATTCTTTATTGTCCAATTGAGAACGAGATTCTTGTGAATTGATTTGTAGAAATCCTTCTGAATTAATCTTATTTTTTAGCTTTTCTGTAATTAATGCTTTTTCTTCCTCCGAAAAAAACAGAGAAGATTCAATATTCCATTTTGCTAAAACCATTGTTTCAACTTTGTTTACATTTTGTCCTCCAGCTCCACTACTTCGTGCTGTTTTATATGTTATTTCAGAAGAAAAGTCTTTCATCACTTATTATTTTTATTGAATAAAATATGAGAAATCAAACAAATTAAAGTAAAAAATACGCCAACAGCAACCACTCCATTCCACTGAAATTTATCCCATGCATTTGCAGCAATAAATGTTCCTAAAGATCCACCAATAAAATAGCTCGTCATATAAACCGTATTCACTCGATTTCCTGCTTTAGCATCTAATCCAAAAATAATGGTTTGATTGGAAACGTGCATCGCTTGCAAACCTAAATCGATTAAAATTACGCCTACAATTAATCCCCAATATGTATAACCAAATTCATAGAAAAATCCCCAAGAAATTAACATAATGATGATGGAGTAAAGGATAATTTTTGAGGTCGACAAAACTTTTGAAACTCTACCAACTAACGCTGCTGCCAATGCTCCTACTGCACCAATTAATCCAAATGCTCCAGCGACATCGCTTCCAACAAAAAAAGGTGCTTCTTCTAAGTGAAAAACCAATGTTGTCCAAAATGCACTAAATGCTGCAAAACCTGTAGCTCCGCGAAAAGAAGCTAATCTTAATTGTGGTTGAGTCTTTACTAAATCTACAATCGATTTCATCAAATTACCATAAGTTCCTTTGAAATTTGGCTGTATTTCTGGTAAAAATATATAGATGAATATCCATAGTACAAACATTAAAATTGCACCTATCAAATAAACTTCTCGCCATCCTAAATATTCGCCAATAAAGCCACTAAAAACGCGAGAAAGTAGAATACCAACAAGCAAACCACTCATAACCATTCCGACAGCTTGTGCTTTTTTTTGAGGTTCTGCTAATTCAGATGCCATTGGCACAAAAACTTGCGGAATAACTGAGGTGAAACCGATTAGAAAACTTAATGGAAAAAGCCAACTTACGGATGGTGCGAAATACATTCCCAAAAGAGCTGCAATTATAAAAACAAAATCGATTAAAATCATTCGTTTTCGTTTCAATAAATCTCCTAAAGGAATAATAAATAACAATCCACACGCATAACCTATTTGTGTTAGCATTGCAATATTAGATACTTTACTTTCGGAAACATTAAAGTCTTTTGCAATTAATGACAATAAGGGCTGATTGTAATAATTATTCGCCACAACCAAACCACTTCCAATAATCATTATCCATAAAATGATTGGAGTTAATCTGGGTTTCATTTGTAAATTTTCCATTCTAATATTCGCTTGCTTCGGTCAAAAGTTTCACATCATCATGAGATAATTGTACATTTACTGCTTCTACAAAAGCATCAAGATGTTGTTCCTTAGTTGCACTCGCAATAGGAGCTACAACTGTTTTCTGATCCATTAACCAAGCCAAAGCAACTGCCGAATAAGAAATATTATATCGTGTAGAAATAGTTTGTAAAGCGTCCAAAATTTTAAATCCTCTTTCGTTCAAATATTTTTTGATTCCTTGCCCGCGCAAACTTTGTTGTAAATCTTCTTCAGTTTTATATTTACCTGATAAAAAACCACTCGCTAAACTGTAATAAGGAATAACAGCTAAATTATATTTCTCTGCAACAGGCTGCAAAAATTCTTCAAAATGCTGACGATCATACAAATTATATTCAGGTTGTAAAGTTTTGTATTGCGGTAAATTGTAAAGTTCTGATTTATCCAACGATTCAATCAATCGTTCTGAAGAAAAATTAGACGCACCAATATATCTCACTTTCCCTTCTTTTATCAATTGATTATAAGCCGATAAAGTTTCTTCAACAGGTGTATTTATATCATCATAATGTGTTTGATACAAGTCGATATAATCTGTTTGTAAACGGATAAGTGATTCTTCTACTTCTTTTAAGATATGAGCTTTTGTAGTATTTGGCTTATCTTGAATCATATTTCGTCCACCAACTTTCGTTGCCAAAACGATTTGATCTCTCACTCCTCTCGATTTTAACCAATTTCCAATAATTCTCTCAGATTCTGTTCCGACATTGCCTTCAATCCAATACGAATAGTTATTTGCAGTGTCTATCGCATTAAATCCTCTATCCAAAAATCCATCTAAAATTCGAAAAGATTCTTCTTCATTCAATGTCCAACCAAAAACATTTCCTCCGAAAAAAATTGGTTTTATCTCTAAATCTGTATTTCCTAATTGTACATTTTTCATGGGTATAAAGATAAAAAAAAGCTACTTTGCAGTAGCTTCTTGTTGTAAAATTTTTTGACTCACACGTCGAAAAATGTAACTTTTAAGATACTTTATGGTGTCTTCATAGGTTTAGAAAACAAAGCATCAAAGTTTAATACTTAGTTTGAAATCGATACTGCAAATATATATACTGAATAATATCTATCATTAAAATAGAGTTTAGATTTCGTTAATTCACGTTTCAGCAAGGTGAATTGTAAATTTATTCAGGTGAAATTTTAATCAACTTTCAAAATCATTCGAACTTTTGTTCCTTTTTCATGAAAATCTATAAAAATATTTTCTTCAATATTATGATTAAGCAATCGTAAACGCTCATTAATTATTTTAAGTGCTTTCGAATCGTGAGTTTTATTTTGCGTAATTTGTGTTGTATTTCCCTTTCCATTATCTTCAATAATTATTTCTAAATAATCACTTTTTAATCTAATAATCAATTTGATAATCGGTTGTAAATGATTTTGATCAAATGCGTGAACAAAAGAATTTTCGATAATTGGCTGAATCAACATTGGCGGAATTTTGATACGATAAATATCCAATTGGCTATCAATTTGAACATCAAATTCTATTTTATTTTTCCATCTAAAATTCTCAACTTCAACATATAATTTCAAGAAATCAATTTCGTCTTTCAAACTAATTTCATCTTTTGTTGAAAGATTTAACATCTGACGAATCAAGTGAGAAAAACGTCCCAACGAATTTAACGCATTATCAATATCATTATCCAAAATATAAAACTGAATAGAATTCAACACATTGAAAATAAAATGCGGATTCATTTGCGATTGTAAGGCTGTTAACTTCGTTTCGGTTAATTGTCGCTCTAATTGCAAACGTTGATTTTCTTGTGTATTTTTCTCATTTAATTGACTAAT
Organism: Empedobacter falsenii; assembly: GCF_013488205.1. Taxonomy (NCBI): domain Bacteria; kingdom Pseudomonadati; phylum Bacteroidota; class Flavobacteriia; order Flavobacteriales; family Weeksellaceae; genus Empedobacter; species Empedobacter falsenii. The sequence continues at coordinate 2,199,803 of NZ_CP040908.1, forward strand.
TTTTAATTGATTAAATTTATTTAACGTCTTGATTTTATTTGTATTATAACGATAAATAATTAATCCTAAAGTTAAGACTGACAACAAAATAAAATAAATGTTCAAGTAAAAAGGTTCGTCAACATTCAACGAAACCAAATCAATAATTTGTTTTTGTCCGTTGCTTGTATCTGTTATTTCTAATTGAATACGATATTTACCATATGGTATATTCCGCAAATAAATAGATGGGTTATAAAAATACTCGTTCCACTTTTCATCAGGATTTACACGATATCTGTACTTATAACTTTGAGCGAAATTTGCATCAACCACAGCAAAATTTAGTGTAATATTGTTCTCATTATTTTTTAAATTCAAATCTTTATCAATCAAATCAAACCACATAAATTTATCTATCCCAAAAGATTCATCATTAATTTTAAAACTTGTAATAATAATCTCTTTCGACTGATTTTTTTGCTTTAATAAATTCTCAAGATTTAACTTATAATATCCATTTTCAACACCAATTGTAGCCGTTTTTCCGTCAAAAATAGAAGAATGTATATCCTTATTCACAAAACCTTGTTCATTGCCAATCATATATGTTTTACCATTATTGAAAACGAGTAAATTACGATTGGTTCCGATTAAAATTGAGTTCCCAAAAATGTCAATTGAACTAATATTTTCTCCACCAATTTCACGAATATTAATTACTTTTTTTGTGATTAATTCATCTCCTTTTATCTCTAAAATATAAACTTTCGCAAATTCTGTTGCAACCAACAACTGATTATCTCCAACGCATTTTATCATTTTAATTTTAGATTCTTTAAACTGATTATTTTGCAAATACGAAATAAAATTTTCATTTTCATACTTGAATAATCCATCTAAAGAAGATCCAAAAAATACAGCTTTTTTATTTTGACAAATCGAAACAACATCTTTCGGTACATTGGCTTGTGCAGCAGAATATGAGTGATATTTTAGGTTATTCAAATCATCAAAAACTAAAATTCCACCAAAAGGATTTGTCTGAATAAATTGATTATTAAAATACGTAAATTGACTTGTTCGATTAGGTAAATAATCTTTGAATTCTCCATTAAAATCTAACTCGAAAAGTCCTAAATTAGTTGCTATAATGAATGAATTGTGACGGATAATCATTTTATAAAAACGAAGGTTTTTTTCTTTCAAATCAAAATCTATTTCATAAAAATCTTTATTCGATTGACTTAAAAAATCTTTGAATTTTGACTTATTTCGAAGCATATATTGATAAAAAGCATCTCTCTTTATCTGCTTATTAAATACATTGTTCTCCTGAAAATAAAGACCTTCTGGCGTTAAAAAATATTGTGTATTTTCAACTTTTAGAATTTCAATGACTTTTTTATTATCAATCGTAGAAAAATCTAAAAAATGATTAAAATGAACTTCAAAAAGTCCTTTATCAGCACTTCCTACATAAATTAAATCATCCGTTTTACTACTAAAAACTCGATATGGATAATCCGAAGTGATTTTAAAATTTTCTGTTTGATCTGTTATTTTATTATTCTTTAACTCCGCAACCATACCATTTCCCGCACCCGTTTCGTAACCAGCTAATAAAAGAGAATGACGTTTATCTGAAATGTTGTGATTTCTAAAAACTGGAAAATCATACGTTTTAAAATTCAATTTTTTATTCAAGAAATCGTTTATCGGAATAACATTAAGACCTTTAGACGATGACAAATACAAATCATTATTATACAAAAAACTATAATTAATTCGATTGAAAGGATTGACCAACTTCAACTTATCACGATGAACTTCATAAACACCATGATCGATTGTTGCAACATAAACTTTATTTTGATATTCGAAAAAAGACACCGCTTCGAACACAATATTGTTATTTTTTTCGAAAGAAGGATTGTAAATTTTCTTTGATTTTGTATCAATAATCGAAACGCCTCCTTGCGCAGCAACATATATTAAATCATCTAAATAAAATAAATTTCGAACGCGATCCGAAACCAACCCTTTCGCTGTATTAATTTGTTCAAAACGTTGACCTGTAAATTTCAATATTCCTTGTCCATAACTTCCAAACCAAACATTATGCTGTCTATCTTCTATTATTGTCCAAACATTATTGTATTGTACTTTCTCGAAGCGTTTCATCATTTTGAAATTATCCATGTCTTTCACAAACACGCCAAAACGAGTTCCAACCCATAAAATTTTTCGAGAATCTTTGTAGACACTCAAAATCTCATTGGCAGGCAAACCATTTTCGTACGTGTATTGTTTTGTCAAAACATATTGCGCAGAAAGTTGATGAGAGCAAAGAAATAAAAGAAGTAAAAAAATGAAGTTACGCAACCACATTCGATAAAATTTTATACCCCAAAGAAGTCACAGGCAGATTTGATTCGCCGTCTTTTGGATGACAATTAAGAATCAATAAATTGTTTCGTTTATCAAATTTTTTAGCAAAATTAATATTGACTAAATATGATCTATTAACACGAAAAAAATTGGTTTGATCAATCAAGTTTTCTACCTCTTTCAGCGTTTTAGTTACCATGTACGCCTCTTTTTCGGTAAAAATTGTACAATAACTATCATCCGCTTTGCAGTAAATAATATCTTCAATTTTCAGTACCAAAACCTCTGTTATAGATGGAATAAAAATAATTCCATGTTCATTTTTGAAAACATCTTTCAGATTATCAGTTTCTACCTCATCTTCAAAATCATCTGCAATATTGATAATCTCTTTCGAGGTTTTTGTTTGATTTTGACGTTCTACAAAACGATTCAATAATACTTTAAGGTCAGAAATTGAAATAGGTTTCATCAAATATCCCAAACATCCCCATTGATTTACGGCTTCTAAAATATAGTCTGAATGAGCTGTTGTAAAAATGACATCAAACGTAATATCATCAAAATAATCAAATAATTTAAACCCAAATTCCTCTGGCATCTGAATATCCAAAAAAACTATATCTGGTTGATTTTCCTTAATTTTTTCAACACCTTCTTTTACAGAATTCGCAGTATCAATGGAAACAAAAAAATCTGGCAAAGCATGTTGAATAATTTTCTTTAACCCTTGTTGAGCAAAGTGTTCATCGTCTATAATAAGAGCTTTGTAATGATTCATTTGAGTTTAATTTGTACAAATATAAACTAAAAAAGGATGCTCCGTAGAACATCCTTTGATTATGATTGAAGTAATATTTTTAAACTCTTTTCGATTTTAATTGTAAAAAGATTGCTGCAATTATTGATCCGACCGAAGCCATAATAAAGCCAACCCACAATTGTGAATTAAATCCTAATCCCATTGCAATCGGAATTCCTCCTAAAAATGCACCTAAAGCATTTCCGATATTAAAACTTGCTTGACCAGCCGCTGCGGCTAAAGTTTCAGATCCTTTTCCATTATTAATCAACATCATTTGAATTGGGGAACCAATTGTAAACGCAATTAATCCTGTAATAAACGACATGATATAAGCCATTATTTGTATATGAGAAGTGAAATAAACAATCACTAAACAAACCGCCATCGACGCAAAAGAGATGATTGCAGCTTTATTTGGTGACATGGTATCTGCCAATTTTCCACCTATAAAATTACCGACAAACATTCCTAAACCAATCAAAGTCATAATTATTGGAACTTTTGTTTTAGGTAAATCTGCCACATTTGTCATTAATGGAGAAATGTAACTTATCCACGCAAATAATCCTGAAGTTCCAATAGAAATCATCACAATTAATACCCAAGCTTCCCATTTTTTGAAAAAACTTAATTGTTCTACTAAACTTCCTTTGTTTGTATTTTTAAGATTCGGAACCCAAAGAGAAATCGCTAACATCGTGATTAATCCTAAACTTGCAATAATCCCAAATGTTAATCGCCACGAAAAAACTTGTCCTAATTTTGTTCCTAATGGAACACCGACCAAATTCGCAAACGTTAATCCTGCAAACATAATCGAAATAGCTTGCGCTTCTTTTCCTTTTGTTGCTAATTGTGCTGCCACAACAGATCCTACTCCAAAAAACGCTCCGTGAGGCAAACCAGACATAAAACGAGCAATTAATAAGGTATTGTAACTTGGTGCAATAACAAAAAGTGAGTTAAAAATAGTAAACAATAACATAAAAAAGATCAATACTTTTTTTGGCGAATATTTACTTGTAGCCATAATCAATGTTGGAGCTCCAACCATTACGCCCATTGCGTACATTGATATAAAATTCCCTGCTGTTGGAATTGAAATATTCAAATCTTTTGCAAAATCTTCTAAAACTCCCATCATCGAAAATTCCGTCATTCCGATGGCTAAACCTCCCATTGCTAAGGCAAGTAAACTCTTTTTTACCATTTATTCTTCTATTCTTCGTATAATTCTATCGGCAAACCATCGGGATCTTCAAAAAAAGTGAACTTCTTTTGCGTGTATTCATCCACACGAATTGGCTCTACCGTTACATTCAACTGCGTTAGTTTTTCTACTTCATTTTCTATATTTCCCACAGCAAAAGCAATATGTCTCAATCCAGAAGCTTCTGGTCGAGAAACACGTTTTGGGGGATTAGGAAAAGAAAATAATTCGATGCAGTAATAATTTTGCAAAGCTAAATCTAATTTATAAGAATCACGTTCTTTTCTATAAACTTCTTGCACAATTTCGAAACCTAAAATTTCTGTGTAAAAATGTTTTGATTTTTGATAATCTGAACAAATAATTGCAATATGATGGATTTTTTTTAATGCTAACATGGTTTATGCGTAATGATTATTTTTTGCTCTTTCATATTGTGGCAACCACTTAATATCTTCTTCTAACTCTTTTGCAGCACACAATGCAAAATATGGATCACGTAATAATTCTCTTCCTAAAAATATTAAATCAGCTTCATTATTTTGAAGAATTTCTTCGGCTTGTTTTGGTTCAAAAATTAATCCAACAGCTCCAGTAATTATTTCAACTTGATTTTTAATTTCATTTGCGAATGGGACTTGATAATTTTTTTTGACATCAATTTTTTGATGACTCACTCCACCTCCAGACGAAACATCAATCACTTCTACTCCATTTTGTTTTAATATTTTACACAATTCAATTGTTTCATCTAAATTCCAACCATTTTCTGCCCAATCCGAAGCTGACAAACGAATCCAAAGTGATTGAGTTGTAATATATTTTTGCATTTCTTCAACAATTTCCAACACAAAACGAATTCTATTCTCGAAACTTCCACCATATTCATCTGTTCTATTATTGATTAAAGGCGAAAGAAATTGATGAACCAAATAACCATGCGCACCATGAATTTCTAAAATTTCAAAACCAGCTTTTATAGCACGATCCGTTGCTTTTCCCCATTCTTTTACAACATCTTTAATTTCAGAAATTGTTAATTGATGTGGAATTTCATCCGATTCATTAAAAGGTAAATTAGAACTCGAAACTGTTTTCCAGCCATTTTTTTCGTCAGATTTTATTTGATTGTGTCCCAACCAAGGTTTTTCTGTACTTGCTTTTCTTCCTGCATGCGCTAACTGAATCCCAGGAACGCAATTGTATTTTTTGATTTCGGAAGTTAATTTTTGATACGCTTCGATATGTTCATCTTTCCAAATTCCTAAATCACCATACGAAATTCGACCTTCTGCAACAACTGCTGTTGCTTCTTGTATAATTGCCGAAACATTGCCCACAGCACGCGAAACATAATGCTGAAAATGCCAATCATTTGGAAAACCATCTTCCGAAGAATATTGGCACATTGGCGACATAATAATTCTATTTTTTAATGAAATAGATTCATTTATATTGATTGATTCAAATAATTTGCTCATTACTTGTTTTTTTTGACTTGATTAATTTGGAATAAAATTCGTGAATTTGATTGATTTCTTAAAATGATTCAGCTTAAAAATTGTTTAAATTTTAATCTTTCATAAAAATTAAAAAAGCTTGAAAACACGTAAAATCACAAATAATTTTAACAATTTATTTAAAACTGACAAAAAACATGAATTTAAAAAAATCTAATAATCAATCCGATATCATAGTAAATATCTAAGGTTCAGAATAATTTTTAATAAATCTTTCATTGTTTCTTAGTTTGTTCGTAATTTTACAAAAAAGTGAATTTTGGAAAAGAAAAAGATTGTCATTTTAGGTGCTGGATTTGCCGGACTTAAATTAGCCCGTAAATTAAATAATAACCCACACTTTTCTGTTACACTTATTGACCGTTATAACTATCATCAATTTCAACCTCTTTTTTATCAGGTTGCTACAGCAGGAATTAACGCTAGTGATATTTCATTTCCAATACGAAAAGTATTTCAAGGAAGTAAAAATGTCAGCGTACGATTAGCTGAAGTAACAGCAATAAAAAAAGAAGCTAATATTGTTGAAACCACAATCGGAGATTTTTCTTACGATTATTTGGTTATTGCCATGGGATGTACCACAAATTTCTTTGGTAATAAACAAATTGAGGAATTATCATTCCCAATGAAATCCACAAACGAAGCTTTAACGCTAAAAAACAGATTGTTAACAAATTTTGAAAGTGCTTATTCTGCTGAGTCAGAAGAAGAATTAGAAGAAATTTTAAACATTGTTGTTGTTGGTGGAGGACCAACTGGAGTAGAACTTTCTGGTGCAATTGCACACATGAAAAAACACATTCTACCAAAAGATTATCCAGATTTAGATTTCTCTAAATTGAATATTTATTTGATTGAAGGAAGTCCTAATTTATTAGGACCTATGTCTGATTTAGCTCATAAAAAGTCTCACGAATATTTGACAAATATGGGAGTGCATATTTGGACAGAAGGACGAGTTACAGATTATGATGGAAAAACTATTTCCTTAGCTGACGGACGCACAATCAAAACAAAAAATTTAATTTGGTCTGCTGGTGTTACAGGAAACATTCCTGAAGGAGCTGTTTCTCAGGAAGAGTTACAAAGAGGTAACCGTTTTAAGGTAGATCGTACAAGTAAAATTATTGGAACTGATAACATATATGCTATTGGTGATATTTCTTGTATGGAAACACCTAAATACCCTCATGGACATCCTCAATTAGCACGCGTTGCTGGGGATCAAGCTATGAATTTAGCCAAAAATTTCAATAAAATTGGACAAGGTTTATCGGAAGATAAATTAGCTTTATTTGAATATCAAGATCCAGGCTCTATGGCTACAATAGGAAAACATAAAGCTGTTGTTGACTTACCTAAATTCTCTTTCTCTGGGCGTTTAGCATGGTTTACATGGATGTTCTTACACTTAATGTTAATCTTGACCGTTCGCAACAAACTGGCAATTTTCTTCAATTGGGCTCAAAATTATTTTACAAATGATTCATCATTACGTATTATTGTTCGTCCAACGAAAAAAGATTTTAGATTTAATTTGAAAGGTTATCGCCGTTTTCCAAAAAATCGTGATAAAGAAATAGAAGCTTAATCAAAAAAGTATATCAATAAAAAACTCCGCTAAAAATTTAGCGGAGTTTTTTGTATTTATAAATTGAAATTTTATTTTCTTGCAGAAGGTGTTCTCACTCCTGTTTTTACTCTTTCTGTTGATGCAGATTTTGCACTTACAGCATCTTTTGCAGATTTGCTGTATAATTGGATAAAATCAAATAATCCATCAAAATCACCAGTTAATGTTTTACCATTCGAAACTCTTAACGCAAAGTTTGTAGACAATAAACTTCTGTTATAAGGGTCAAAATAATTTTTTAAGTTAATTGAACCAGAAGAAAAATCTGTGTCTAACAAAGCAAACGTCCCTGAATTAAGAACTGGCACATAATTTTGCATAATAGGATCTTCGTAATATTCTATATAATCCAATCCTCTATCATTATTTTCTGTTACGTAAGTTCCATTAAAATTTAAATCACCTCTTTGGAAAATTTCTAAATACAAATAAGCTCCATTTAATTTACCATTTTTAGGAACTGGATTTGTAGATAATTCTACACTATAATAAAATCCGCCATCAGCCTTTTTGATATCTGCAACAACTGCATTTCGAAGCGGAAATGATACACCATCATAATTGATTTGTCCAACATTTACAATCTCAGGTTCATAATAGCCATCATCATTATTTACACAAGATGTTAAAGAGATAGATGAGACAGCTAACATTGCTAAAAATATAATTTTTTTCATAATTTCTAAATTTTCAAACTAATTATAATTGCGGTAATACAAATAGCGTGCTAAAAAATAACAATAACTAGTTTTAGCATAAAAAAAGTGTTACACAATCGTGTAACACTTTGATATTAAATAAAATATTTTTTAACAGAAATTACCCTTTGATAACGATTTCCATTTTTTCTTGCTCTTCTAAAGCCAATTCCAAATCAACTAAGATACGTCCTGAATGTTCGTCAGCGATAATTTTTTTACGTTGAGCGATATCCATTTGTCTTTGTGGTGGAATTGTAAAGAAAGATCCCGCAGAAGCTCCACGTTGTACAGGAACAACAGCTAAACCATTTTTCACAGAATTTCTGATACGGCTGTAAGCGTCTAACAATCTTTGTTCGATTTTAGCAGAATATTCAGAAGATAATTTTAATAAATTACTTTCTTCTTTTTCTGTATCTTTTACAATTGTATCCAACTCAGCTTGTTTGTGAGATAAATGCTCTTTCATTGAATCTAATTTTGTATTAAATTCTTCAACTTGTGCATTTTTTTGAGAAATTTTAACTGTAAACTCACGAATACGTTTTTCAGATAACTCAATTTCCAAACCTTGATACTCAACTTCTTTCGCTAAAGCATCAAATTCTCTATTGTTACGTACGTTATCTTGTTGTTTCGTGTATTTTTTAATTAAAGCTTCAGCATTTTTGATTGCTTCTTTCTTCAATTTAATTTCTTCATCCAAACCTTTAGTTTCGTCAACTATTTTTTGGATTCTCGTTTCTAATTGTGCAACATCGTCGCTCAAATCTTCAACTTCTAAAGGTAATTCACCTCTTGTGTTTCTGATTTCATCTAAACGTGAATCAATTAATTGCAAGTCGTATAATGCGCGAAGTTTTTCTTCTACGCTTAGTTCTTTGATATTTTTTGTTTCAGACATAGTTAACAATAATTAACAGGATTGGTATTAATTCCAGAATTAAAGACCACAAAATTAGTAAATTTTTCTTTAAGATACGAAGTTATTAAGTTTTTTGTAAACTGTTCCGATTCAAAATGTCCAATATCTGCCAAAACAAGCTTATTTTCAGCTGTAAAAAAATCGTGATATTTCAAATCAGCCGTGATATAAACGTCCGCTCCAGCCGAAATTGCATTTTTTATTCCAAATGCGCCAGAACCTCCAAGTACAGCAACCTTCTTTATTTTTTTGTTTAATAATTTGGAATGACGAATAACGGGTGTATTCATTTGAGTTTTCAGATAATTGAAAAAATCGAGTTCCTCCATTTCATTTTCCAACTCTCCAATCATTCCAATTCCAATATAATTGTTTTGATTATTCAACGAAATAACAGAATACGCAACCTCTTCGTACGGATGATTTTTGAACAAAGCATTCATCACTTCACCTTCCAAATGTTCTGGAACTACAACTTCTATTCGCGTTTCGTTTACTGTTTCCAATTTCCCAATCTCACCAATAAAAGGATTCGCACCAACAATTGGTCGAAAATTTCCTTTACCTTCTATCGCAAAACCGCACGAATCATAATTCCCAATTTTCCCTGCACCAACTTCATACAACGCAGATTTCAATTGCTCAGCATGTTCTGTTGGAACATAAGTAATCAATTGTTTGATGGTTTGCGATTTCGGAATAAGAATTTTAGTATTCAATAAAGCTAATTGTTCAGAAATTTTGAAATTAACACCAACTTTCGAATTATCTAAAGCCGTATGCGTTGCATAAATATTAATTCCATTTTTGATTGCTGTCATCACTGCTTTTTCAACATAATTTTTTCCGTTAAATTTCTTTAAACCAGAAAAAATAATTGGATGAAAACTCACAATCAAATTACAATTTTTCTCAATCGCTTCTTCCACAACTTCTGGGGTTGTGTCCAACGTTACCAAGATTCCTGTTACCTCATCATTGTAATCACCAACTAGCAATCCAACATTGTCAAAATCTTCTGCATACGCCAAAGGCGCTATTTCTTCCATCGCCAAAGCGACATCTTTTACTCGTATCATTTCTCTTTTAAAAGCAATTTTTCTGTAGGCAAATCATTTTCGATGCCTTTCCAATACGATTCAAAATTAAACTTTTCTAACAACTTTCTCGAAGCAACATTATCAGGATCGATAACAGCCATTACTTGCAAATCTGGAAATTTTTCTTTTGATTCTGCTAATAAATGTTCACAAATCATTGATCCAAAACCTTTTCTCCAAAATTCTTTTTTCAATAAATAACCTATTTCAAGTGAATTTTCGATGTGTTTGTTGTAAACCAATTTACAATCACCTAAAAGATTATCATTTTCATCATAAACTTTGAAAAAACCTAAATTTTCATCAACTTCTCCTTTTTCTAAAATTGAAGTGAATTTATGATTTGCTTGCTCTTCATTCAAACCTTTGCCAGAAATGTATTTCATCACTTCGTCGTCCTGAACAAGTTTAAAAAAGTTATTAAAATCTGTAGGTTTATATTTTTCGAACCGAATTTTCTTCATGAAATTTTGTTAATGCTTTTAATAAATTGATTTGATTAATCGTACGATTTAGATTTTGTTTTGGATAAGAAATCGAATAATAAATATCGTTTTCTAAATAATCTGCCAAAAATCTAACCGCTTGAATATAAATCACAATATACGCAACAAAATCCATATTATCAAGCTCGACAGGCGTTAACACATTTTTTAGGTGTTCTTGAAAACCATTTTTGACAGCCAAATAATAATCCGCCGAAAAACCATTTTCTCCATTTGGATCGTCTTCTGCTTTCAGATTTGCGTATGTACGAATCATATCTCCAAAATCGCACAAAATATTCCCTGGCATTATTGTATCCCAGTCTATCACAGCAATTGCTTGCGAATGATTATCATTATTAAATAAGAAATTACTAATTTTTGCATCAGCATGAACGACACGTTTTGGGAAATCTATTTCTAAGTATTTTTCAACTTGATATAGATTATCCAAAATATAAGCAACTTCTTCTTTCGTTTCTTCTAAACGCTCTATTGAAGCATTTTTCAATGCATTTTTGAAATCATTTACACGTTTATGATAATCTAAAAACCCGACAATCGAAGGATGAATTTCATCAACATTAACATCTAACAAATACGAATGAAATTCACTAATTGTTTTCGCCGCTTCATACGCTTGTTCCGCAGATTCCACTTTCTCAAAACAAATAGAATTTGGAATAAAAGAAGTCATTCTCCAAATTTCTCCATCTTCTTTTGCTAATAAATTTCCTTGCAAATCTTTTACAATTTCGATTACCGAATTTTGATACCCCTTTGATTTTAGATGACGAGAAATGATGTCAATATTGTTAGAAATTACTTCTGGTTGAGGAAAAACGTGCGTGTTTATTTTTTGTAAAATATATTTTTTTCCCTCGTACCCAACTTCATAAGTAGAATTAATCCAACCAGAACTGATTGGATTAATACTAACTTGATCTATATTTTCGAAATAATGTTTTAATATTTTCTCCATTATAATTTATGTCCAAAGTGAATTTGGATATTTTTGATCATTGATTAAATTGTGAATAGAATTTACTACAACTTCTCTGTCTTCTGGATAAGTCATTCCGAACCAATTGTCATCCGATTTTTCTACAATCACTTCCAATTGATCTTCTTTGATCATATCATTTACAACTTTCGGCAAGAAAAATTCTGCTTTCAATTGAGAAGCATTTTCGTGAAGAAATTCCTCAAATTTATCTTCTAATTTTCTAAAAATAGAAGGATGTAAAACGAAGAAATTCATCGATACAGTCGTATCTCCATCTAATGGTAAAACGTTATTATCTTCTTCGAAAACAATTTCTCCATTCTCGTTAGAATAGATATTTGTACGCTCTACTACATTCTCCAAATGACCGTTAGTTACTGTACAAACTCCGCGAGAAACAGAACCATTTTCGCTAATCGTATTGGCCAATTTGTACGCAACCATACCATAAGTATTTGCTGTAATTTTTTCGTTTTGAACCAATTCATTTGCTTTCTCAAATGCTTTACGACCATAAAAATCGTCTGCATTAATCACAATAAATGGATTATTTAAATGATTTTTTGTAATCATTAAAGCATGTCCCGTTCCCCAAGGTTTTTCTCTTTTTTCTATTGTATCGTAAATTCCTCTCGGAACAGAAGTATACGTTGTTTGGAGAACAAACTCAGCTGAACCTCCATTTTTTTCAATTAAATTTTGAAAATATTTTTTGGTTTCAACATCAAGTTGATCATTAATAATGAATACAAAATGTTTTATTCCGCAAGAAAAAGCATCGAAAATTGAATATTCCATCAACGTTTCTTTACTTGGTCCAATTGGATCAATTTGTTTTTGTCCTTTGTAGCGGCTTCCCATTCCACCTGCTAAAATGACTAATGATAAGGTTTTAGATTCCATAATCTTCTGTACCAAAAACTGGTTTTCTTGTTTTATATTTTCCTCTTGTAAAATCTGGCATTTCTTGAGAAGCACCATTTCCTTCGATAGATTTTTCACTTAATGGTGTTACTGCATACCAAGTTGCTAAATCGTATACATCGAATGGGAATTCTTTGTTTGCTTTAATACACTCGATAAAATCATTCATTAAGAAGAAATCCATTCCTCCGTGTCCTGCTCCTTCTGCTTGAGTTTCGTATTTTTTCCAATATGGGTGATCGTAAGTTTTTAAATGATCTTCTGAACTCGCCCATTTGTGAGAATGTTTCATTTCATCTTCGAAATAAATGAAACCTTGACTAAATCCTCCAGAACCGATATCTTGCCAAATACCATCAGTTCCTTGAATACGGAAACCTAAGTTATATGGACGCTGTAAAGATGTATCATGTGTTAATAGGATTGTTTCTCCGTTCTCACATTTTAACATTGTTTGAACAATATCTCCTTGTTTAAATTTAACCTTTGCATTTGGATGATCTGCACCTCCATTCTTCACGATATAATCAGTTAAACCTGCTTGTTGAGAAGCCATAGAAGTTAAGTGTGTAATTCTATTTCCACGGTTAACATCCATCATTGTACCAATTGGTCCTAAACCATGCGTTGGATATAATTCTGCATTACGTTTTACATAATGATTTGTACGCCAAGCAGCTTCAGAGAAACCTTTGTCTCCAAATTCAACTCCACCACCATAAGGTTGTTTACCATCATTGAATAATACATTTCTTAAATCGTGTTGGTAACCACCTTGTCCATGAACAATTTGACCAAACATTCCTTTACGAACCATATTCATTATAGCCATCACATCGCGACGGTAACAAACATTCTCCATCATAAATACAGGAACTTTGGTTTTTTCATAGGTATCTACGTAATCCCAACATTCTTGCAAATTCATTGCTCCACACACTTCTAAACCAACAATTTTACCAGCATTCATTGCTGCAATTGTTTGCTCAGCATGAAACTCCCATGGCGTAGCTATAATTACAGCATGAATTTTCTTATTCTTATATAATTTTTTATATCCATCTAAACCTTTAAAATACTCTACAGGTTTTTTCTTGTATTTCGCAAAAATTTTGTTCGAACGATCAATCATTCGTTGATCTGGTTCAGCGATCCCAACGACTTCTACATCATTTCTTTTTAACAATTCATCTAAATGTACCTGTCCTCTCATTCCACAGCCAACAATTCCTACTCTCACTTTATCAATTTTTGATGAAAAATCAAATAATGAATCTGGTGATACTAATGCTACCGTAGATGCTGCAGCAGTCGATTTAATAAAATTTCTTCTGTCCATAGTTGTATTTAATTGTTTGCTTTATTTTTTAAAAATGCAAAATATGAAAAAAAATCAATAAAACTTTCTGCTTATCAGTAAAATTAGTAGGTTTTAGGCGAATCCTTAGGAATTACTATAATAAATTCTGTCGTAGTAACATTTTCGTTTTTTGATTTAATTGCAGATAATTTTTCATTTAAATCTTCACTTTCTAGAATTTCAATTACAGCGATTTTGAGCTCAGGTCGAAAATATTTCAAATACCAATAAATTCCGCCATAATTTTTAGAATGATAATCACCATTGTAATGAATAAATAGATTATTTTTCTTCAAATTATTCAAAATTGATTCTGACATAGTAGCATCCTTTGTAGCTTGTGCTGCAACAAACTGTTTTGCCTTCACTCCAGCGTGATCTCCCATCATTCTTATCATTTCAGGATAACCAGGCGCATCATAATCTATGGTAATAGGAAGTTTCGCAATATAAGCTTTCTCATTGTTAGAAATAGTATCCAAAGATTCAAGCCCATTCTTAGCAACATACGAAGCATATTTGCGCGTTACATTAGTCGCTATAAAATCTAAATTCTTCTCTTTTGCAAAATCTACAAGCGGTTTATAATCTGTTTTGTAATTATTCCAAAGCTTTGTACTCTTTTGAAATTCTTCATCCGTCGTTTTACCTTTCAAATAATTCGTTAAATCATTTTGTTGATGACGCTCGAACATTTCTGCTCCGAGTATCAATTGATTTCCTTTTATCTTATACAATTCTTTTGTCGTTTGCAATTGCAACCAATGATTTACTGCATTATTATGATGTTCGCCAAATAAAACCACATCATATTTCGCTAATTCTTTAATCATTTTATCAAAATCAACCTTCTTTTCTTGTTGATTATAAATTTGATAAATTTTTCCGTTTTGCGCTTTAGCCTGAATTGTAAGTACAATTAATAAGGTATAAAGTATCGTTCTCATGTTATTTAAATTAATTCTAAATTGTAACAAATTAACGAAAAACTCTACATATAAAGAAAACAAATTCAACTACTATGAATAAAGTTCTTGAAATTAATCAACTTACAAAAAAATTTGGCAGTTTTACAGCGGTCAACAATGTCACTTTTTCGGTAGAAAAAGGAAACGTTTATGGATTACTTGGTCCAAACGGAAGTGGAAAATCGACAACATTAGGAATGATTCTTAATGTGATCAATCCTACAGCGGGTTCATGGAAATGGTTCGATAAGGAACCAGATAACGATTCGTTGAAAAAAATTGGAGCAATTATCGAAAGTCCAAAATTCTATCCTTATTTATCAGCAGAAAAAAATCTTGAAATTGTTGCGGATATTAAAGAAGTTAATTACGCAAAAATTGACGAAAAGCTTGAATTAGTCGGATTACTTTCTCGTAAAAAAGATAAATTTCAACAATATTCGTTGGGAATGAAGCAACGTTTGGCTATTGCGGCTGCGTTGTTAAATGATCCTGAAGTGTTGATTTTAGACGAACCTACAAATGGTTTAGATCCGCAAGGAATTATTCAGATTCGTGAATTGATTATTAAAATTGCACAACAAGGCACAACAATTATTTTAGCAAGCCATTTATTGGACGAAGTAGAAAAAGTATGTTCGCATGTGGTGGTTCTTAATCAAGGTAAAATGCTTTATGCGGGTTCTGTAGATCAAATGAATTCGAGTTTTGGAAGCATTGAAGTTGCTGCGCAAAATATGGAAAGTTTGGAATATACATTAAAAACGTTCTCATTCGTTTCGAAAGTTACCAAAGAGAATAACAAACTTTTTGCTGTTTTATCAGAAGAAAAAGATCCTGCAGAAATCAACAAAATGCTTTATGAACAAGGGATTATCGTAAATCATTTGGTAAAACGTAAAGAATCTTTAGAACAACAATTTTTCCAATTAATCCAAAAACAGAACTAACATGAAAAGATTATTTAGCATAGAATGGAATAAATTATTCTACAACAAAGGAACACGAATTTTCATTATTTTATACTTCGTGATGATTCTGTTAATGGGAATTACGTTGCCAAATTTCAAACCAAATATGAATGGAATTGAAGTTGATTTAATCAAATTGGGAGCATTAGAGTTTCCTGTAATTTGGCATAATATTACGTGGTTAATTGGTTTTGGAAAATTCTTTTTAGCTATTATTGTCATTAATAATATTACCAACGAATATTCTTTCGGAACTTTCAAACAAAATACAATTGATGGTTTATCGAAAACAGAGTTTCTTAACACTAAAGTTTTGATGAACGTTGTGATAACATTGATTTCTACATTTTTAGTTGGCGTTTTAGTTTTTGCATTAGGTTCTATTTTTAGCGAAAAATTTGATTTTGTAAACGGAATTGAATTCTTAGGTGGATATTTCGTCGAAATCTTCGCTTACATTGTTTTCGCCATGTTTTTATCATTTTTATTAAAGAAAAGTGCTTTTGCGATTTTATCTTTAATTGTTTTGAATATTATAGAATCTGTTGCTAAAGTTGTTGAATTTTTAGTGCGTTTTGGTAAAAATCCTCCAAAAAATCCTGAAGAAATTAAAATCTTAACTAATTATTTACCACTAAACTCAAACGGAAAAATAGTTGATTATCCTTCTGTAGATATACAAAAAGCGATTATGGAAGGAAAATTATTTGTTGCGGATCATTTACAATGGGAATATTTTGCTGCAAATGTTTTCTACATCATTTTATTTCTTGGTTTATCCTTATTAATTATCAAGAAAAGAGATTTATAAATTATAACGTTTCATAAAAACAAGAAAACCTCCAAATTTGGAGGTTTTCTTGTTTTTATGAATTCATCTTATCGTTAATGCTTAAATTTATTTTTCTTGACAAATTGTAGAATATTCATATACATGTTTCTCTAAATCTCTCCAAGAAATATCACTTTTATATTTATCTACTAACGTTTGACATGACTGATACATTGGAATAAAAGCGTCTTTGTAATCAGACTTCTCTATTTTATACGCTGTTTCTCCATCTTTTGAAATATAATAAGATTTATCAATTCATCCAGCAACTTTAATACCTCCAAAACCTAAAGAAGTCGTTTCACCTGCATAAGGATCATGATATACTTTGATTGTAGAACTGAAATCTGGATTTAGAAGTTGCATTAACATATTCGTTCTTTTTTTCTTAACCATAACAGGAACATTCTCAAAATAAACATATCCTTGACCAGTCAAGGCATTATTCAATCTTTTATCTGCATAATTATTCACTTCATGTAATGCTTCTGACATTTTTGTAAGTTTATTCAACTTTGTTGGCATCAAATACATCGATTTAACTTGTTCGGGCTTCAGTTTTATCTTTTTATTATTACCATCTTTAATTACAATTTCCTCTATCAAACCTTTTTTTCGGTCAATATCATCTACAGTTCCTTGTAATTCTGTACCATCTGCTAATGTTAAATAAACAATTTCTTTATGCGAAAATGCATCTGATGGTTGTAAAAACTCTTGTCCAAAAGCAATCCCTCCTAATAGGATTGCTAAAAAAGTAGTCTTTTTCATAATTAGATTTATTATATAGTTGATTATAAGTTATATCAACAAATATAATCGAATTAATATTTGTTTTACATTTTTTTATTATTCTGATTTTATTTTTAATAATCATAAAACGGAATTATAACAATTCATCAACAAAATATGCACATTGAAAATAAATAATTCATTTAAATTTTGCAGTTTTCTTCTTCAAAGCAATTTACAATATCAGTTGTTTGTTTATCTTTGCAACTATGCAAATGACAAATTTCGAAGAGTTAAAAACTCTTTTAAAATCAACACCAAAGAAAATTGCAATTCTACCGCACAAAAATCCTGATGGAGATGCGATAGGTTCTACATTGGCGATGTATCATTATTTGAATAAATTGGGACACACGTGTAACATTGTTTCACCAAACGATTTTCCGAAGTTCCTAAAATGGATGCCTTCAGCAAAAGATATTGTAATTGCAGATTACCGACCAAAAGTTGCCGAAGCAATTATACATCAAGCTGAGTTGATTTTTATCTTAGATTTTAATACTGTAAAACGAATTGATGACTTAGGAAACTGGGTTGAACGTTCGAAAGCGCCAAAAATATTAATCGATCATCACCGCGAACCAGATACATTTGATTTTATGTATTCGGATATCGAAATGCCAGCGACTTGTCAAATGGTTTATAATTTTATCGAAGCGATGAATGATTTGGATAAAATTGACAAAGGCATTGCTGAATGTATTTATACTGGAATAATGACGGATACAGGTGGATTCCGTTTTCGTAATACATCGGCAGATACGCACAGAATTGTGGCAGAATTGATTGATAAAGGTGTAGAAGTTGACAAAGTGACTTCGTATGTTAACGATTCGCAAACGCAAGGACGTTTAAAATTGTTATCATTAACCCTAAATAATCTAACTTTTTTACCAGAACATCGTACAGCTTTCATGTTCTTAAAACGCGAAGATTTATTAGCAAATGGTTTTCAAAAAGGAGATACAGAAGGTTTTGTAAATTATGGTTTGAGTGTAGAGAATTTTATCTTTTCTGTAATTTTTATTGAAGATACACATCATAATTTCATTAAAATTTCGTTACGTTCTAAAGGTGATTTTGATGTGAATGAATTTTCTCGCAAACATTTTAATGGCGGTGGTCATATGAATGCGGCTGGAGGTCGTTCGGATATGAATATGGAAGAAACAATTGCTTATTTCCAATCACTTTTACCAGAATATCAAGAAAAATTAGCTAGTATCGTTATCTAATGAAAAAAGTTATTTTATTCACTTTCGCTGTTTTTGCGTTAATGAGTTGTGATCAAAAAGTGATACAATATCCCGTTTCATATTCTAATGATGATTTTATGAAACGTTCGCAAGAGCGTGGAAAATTATTGCATCAAGAAGAATTGCAATGGTTTGATGATTATATGAAAACATCTGACCTAAAATTTGTTAAAACGAGTTCGGGTTTTTGGATTTCGAATAGTGGTCAACGAACAGCTCAAACAGCTAATAATGGAGATTATATCGAATTTGAATATCAAGTAACTGATATCGAAAACAACATTTTATATTCGTTTAACGATAATAAAATTCAGAAAATAATTTTAGGAAAAGCTGATATTGTGAGAGGTTTACAAGCTGGTTTACAATTAATTCCTGAAGGTGAAACTGCTAAATTATTGTTACCTTCGTTTTTAGCTTATGGAGGTTATGGCGATACGCAAAAAATTGCGCCAGACTCGCCTATTATTATGGATGTAAAAGTTTTGAAAATAAAAAAACACTAATAAACACAAAGACTGTAAAGTTAAAATGAGAAAAATATTATTAATCTTAACTGTCATCACTACCCTTGTTAGTTGTGGCGTTAAAATTCCAAAATCGATGAGTAAAGAAGAATTTAAAAGTTTAGAAGACGGATTGTATGCAAAAATGACAACAAATCATGGTGCAATGACAATCAAATTATACGAAGAAGAAGCGCCAATGACGGTTGCTAACTTTGTTGGATTAGCAGAAGGTACAAAAGAAAATAAAGCAAAAGCAAAAGGAGTTCCTTTTTATGATGGAATCATTTTTCACCGTGTGATCAAAGATTTCATGATTCAAGGTGGAGATCCAGACGGAATTGGTACAGGTGGACCTGGTTACGATTTCGAAGATGAGTTTGAACCAACTTTAAAACACGATAAAAAAGGTGTTTTATCTATGGCAAATTCAGGACCAGCTACAAACGGTTCTCAATTCTTCATCACAGAAGTTCCTACACCATGGTTAGACGGACGTCACACTATTTTCGGACAAGTTGTAGAAGGTTTAGATGTAGTTGATTCTATTGCAAATGTAGAAAAAACGCCAAGTGATAAACCAGTTGTTCCAGTTGTAATTGAGAAAGTAGAAATCGCTCGTAAAGGTGATAAATATGCTAAATACAACGGAGCTGAAGCATTTGAAGCTGCAAAAGCAAATCACGCAAAAAAACAAGCTGAAGCTGAAGCGAAAGCAAAAGCTGAAAAAGATGCAGAAATTGCTCGTCAAAAAGAATTAGAAGCAAAAGCTCAATCAACTCCTTCTGGATTAAAATATGTAATTTTAGAAGAAGGTAACGGAGCAAAACCAGTTCAAGGAGATCCAATTCAAGTACATTATACTTTACGTTTAAACGATGGTGAAAAATTAGATTCTTCTTACGATCGCAATCAACCATTAGACGCTACAGTTGGTGTAACAGGATTAATCCAAGGTTGGATGGAAGCATTAACAATGTTCAACAGAGGTTCTAAAGTTTTCTTAATTATCCCTGCTGAATTAGGTTACGGATCAAGAGGTGCTGGAGGTGTTGTACCACCAAATGCAACTTTATATTTTGATATGGAAGTTTTAGATAAATAATTTATCTATTCAAAATAAGTAGAAAAGCCACTCAAATTGAGTGGCTTTCTTTTTGTCTACATTTTTGAAATAACTATTTTACCATTCTCAATTTACAACCAGCTACTACGAAAAAATTGTAAACTTTAACTCCTATTAGTGTTTCATGAAAAGACAATTTAAAAACAATTTAAATAATTACAATTCAATATTTTAATACAATTCACTCCACATACTTGGAATGCGACTGATAAGCAAACTAATCAAGTTAGAGCTAGTTTTATACAAGATATTCATCATTATTTTGGATGGTATAATAACGTAATCGAACTTTGACAAATAAATAAGGTGTTGAAAATCTGGCGAATGAAATTGCGAAAAAGTTCAAAGATTACAAAATCATTCTTTTCTGAATATAATGCAGAAACTAATCTTAAAAGAAAAATCATTTCAGATAAAATTATTTGGAACTATGATACAAAATATAAAACTTCTCAAAAAGAAGCCACTACGAAAGATATTCATGTGGAACTTTAATGAGAAATAATATAATAAAAAAGGCTTAAAATTAATTTTTAAGCCTTTTTCAAAATAATCATATAAGTTATTTCCAAATATATTTTTCACCTAACCCTAGTGTAGATTTTATAATATAATTACCTTCATCATTTTTCTCTGTAAGAACTAAAATTGGATAATATTCTCCAGCAGGTACTAGTTTTGTAATGTTAGAAGTAAAAGTTAGCTTTTCTGCCTTAGTATTTCCAGAAATCGGAAATATATCGAAGTTTAATAATTCAAAACCATCTATTTCTTTTGCATCTGAAATATTTTGTTTTGAAAAATAAACCAATAACTTTAACTTATTTGTTGGTTTTGACCCTAAATTTTGAATAGAATTATTGATTCCATCTACGGTAACCATCAAAGTATTAAAATCAATTTCTAACTTCCAAACGCCTGATAATTTTACTTTTCTATTTGCATTTTCTATATCTAAAGAACTCTCAACAGGTGTGTATATATCTGATAAAGTAGCGTCTATATTCTTTGTAGAAGCTAAAGTATTATCATTTGTAACCTGAGGTAATTCTACATTCTTTACAACTTTATCAATTAATATATTATTAGATTCTAAAGAAATTTTATTACTCAAAACTTTATAATTCAAAATAGAACCAGATTCTTTTTCTTTCAATAACAAAATTGGTGTATAATCTCCTTGTGATAAGGCTTGTACATCAGATCCTTTGAATGTTACAATCACATTATTGAAACTAGTTCCGTTACCTTCTAAATTCCCTAATTGTGCATTTGTATTGATTTTATTCGGTAAATTATATAAATCTACAGATGTTTTTGATGGAGCAAAATATAAATCAAGAAATAAAGTCTGACTTGTTTTGTTTGAATAATTTGTCAATTTTCCTCCAGAAATTTTATAGTTAGATGTATTTCCGTCGTTAGAAATTTTCCATATTCCTTCAAAAGAATAATCTTTATTAATCGTTGTTGGTAAATTAGTAATGTTTATACTATCTTGTTGAGCAGCAACAAAACTACTCGCCATAACAGTTGTGGTTAAAAATAGTTTAGTAAAAATATTCATAGGTTATATTTTAAGCTTTCTCACAAAAATAAGAATTTTATTTACAAAAAGTGTTTAAAATCGGATATTTTAAAATTTATATGCAAACTATTAATTTTTGATTAATTAATTTTGCGTCGAATTATAGAATCATGACTAAAATATCACCAAAAGATACAGACCAGTTTGACAATTTTGTTCACAAAGAAACAACGACATTTGAAGATTTAACTGTTTTCGATCGCAATAATTTGGCACCAATATCTATTGATAATCAATTTGGTTTAATAGATAAAGAAGGAAATGTGATTATTCCGTTCGAATATCAAAAACTTGTACTTACAACTGTTAATGCCTACAGCGCGCAAAAAGAGAATAAGTGGGGAATTATAACAAAATCTAACCAAATTTTGATTCCGTTCGAATATGATTTAACGAGTGATTTTATTGAGAATATTTGTGCTGTAAAAAAAGACGAAAAATGGGGTTTTATTGATTTATTAAATCAAGTTGTGATCCCGTTCGAATATGATGGTTGTACAGATTTTAGAGCTGGTTTAGCTGGAGTTGAAAAAGATGGGAAATGGGGAATGATTGATAAAAATAATCAATTGATTATAGCTTATCAATACGAATATTTAACACCTGTCGATCAAAATTTTGCCACTTTTGGAGAAGCTACTTCACTAAAAATTGAGCGTCCAGATATATTAGCTTATTTTCCATATTTCTTATCAAAAGAGAATTATTTGATGCATTTTGGTTTAATTTCTACCAAAAACGAACGAATTTTAAGTCCAATTTCTGAATTACCTATTTTGGAAAGCTTCGAAAATCAAGCTGTTATTCGTCAAAATTATCAATTAGGTTACTTAAAAGATGGAAAAGATTTTGTGAAATTTGAACAATTTACAATCGATCCGTACGAAGAAAAAATCTTAACTCAATTAGGGGTAATGAAATAAAAAAAGAGCTTTTCTGAAAGCTCTTTTTTATTATCTATTGTTTTGGTTTGTATTGCATATGTTCATGATTTTCGTTCATCAACATTTTTTCTCCAACCACTTCAAAACCTTTTCTTTCGTACAATTTCTTTGCATTCGGGTTTGTAAAGTCAACCAATAAACCTAATGTTTTGCCTTGCTTATTTCCTATTTCATCAATCAAATAATCCAATATTTTAGAACCTATTCCTTTTCCTCTAAAATCTTCGGAAACTGCAATGGTATCAATATATATTTCACCTGCTTGTGTTTCATCTTGCGGATGAATAATTTGGTTATAATCATTTTTCAATAATTCTAAAACAGGTTTTCGAAGTTCTTCTAATTTTCCTCCATCATAAAAAGTTGTTGTTCCAGCAAATTGCTTATCATATTCTACAACAACTGTATTTTGATAACTATATTGATTTTCTTCTTGTTCAATTAATTTTTTCAAGAAGTTAACTCCTTCTTCATAATCTGTTTTTCCGATAAAATCATAAACGATTTTATCCATTGCTAACATCATCAATTTTGCAATTGATAACGCATCTGTCTTTGTTGCTTGTCTAAAATTTAACATAAAAAATAGCCTTGAGATTTCTCAAGGCTAAGTTAGCAATAATTATTTTGAAATTATTTCGCTTTTAATTTATCTAACGTATTGTTATATCCTTCTTTTGCTTTTTCTCCAGCTTCTTTCGCTTCTGCTTTCACATCTTTTGCAGCCGCATTAATATCAGCTTTTGCGTCTTTTGCAGCTGTATTAATATCTTCTTTTGCTTGATTAGCTTTTGCATCTACTTTGTCTACTGCATTATTCACTCCATCTTTTACATCTTGAGCAGCATTATTTACAGCAGCTTTTGCATCAATCCACGCTTTATTAGCATCGTCATAAGCTTTTTGCGCAGCTTCTGTTGCAGCTTTATCACCTTTCGCTTTTGCTTCATCTAAAGCTTTTTTTGCTTCATCTACTTTCGCTTTTGCATCAGTTTCTGATAATGTAGTTGTTGTAGTTGTCGTTTCTTTGATAACAGCCGTAGAGTCGTTCGCTAATGAATCTACAGTTACATTAGTTTCAGTTGTTTTTGAAGTTTCTTGTTTACAAGAAGTAGCAAATGATAATGAAGCAACTGCCACTAATACAAATAATTTTTTCATAGTTGTTTATTTAATTGTTTTAATAATAGAATCAATTCTAACAATTTTAATACCAAATTGCGAACGATTATTGAATTAAAATTAAATCTTTTCAGAAAATAAAACAAGATTTTTATAAATAATTATTGATTAGAAGCACTTAACATACGATCATTTCCAGAAATATCTTTGTGGATGATTACATTTTGATAAAATTTTTGGAATAATTGTTTTGTTTCTTCTCCCAAATATTGATTGATTTCGCAATAAATTTTTCCATTCTCTTTCAAATGATTTTTAGCAAAATCTATTACTCTTTCATAAAAAATTAAAGCATCATCATTTTCAACAAAAAGTGCCAAATGAGGTTCAAAATTTAAAACATTTTGATGCATTTCTTCTTTTTCAAGATTTCGGATATAAGGTGGATTTGAAATAATTACATCAAATTTCTGGTTTAATTGAATGTCCTCCAGTAAATTATTATGATAAAAATTTATATTAACTTTTAAAGTTTCAGCATTTAATTGTGCTATTTTCAAAGCATTTTCAGAAATATCTAATGCAGAAACTTTTGCATTTGGAAATAATTTTGCCAACGAAATAGGAATACATCCTGTTCCTGTCCCTAAATCAATCATAGAAATATCTTGATTTTGTGCATAATCATTTCTAATTAATTCGATCAATTCTTCCGTTTCAGGACGAGGAATTAATGTATTCTCATTCACAAAAAAGAAATCATTATAGAAAAAAGCTTTCCCAGTAATATGCTGTATCGGTTGACCTTTTTTTAATTGCTCTAAATCTGATAAAATTTCAGTCGTTAATTCAATTTCAACTTGGCTAGATAAATCAAGATTCAACTTATCTTCTACATAAATCATGAAAATATGAGAAGCTTCTTCTTTATCATATAGTAATTGCAATTTATCTAAAAACAATTGTTTTAGCTCAACTAAAGTCATTCTGTTAAATTTTTGTAAAGTTAGATTTTATTAATTGAAAGTGCACGATTCTTGATTTCTAAAAAGTAACCAAAAAATAAATCACAATGAAAATGAATAAATTATTATGTGCTGTTACGATGTTATTTATTAGTCACCTTTCTTTTGCGCAGATAGAAATTGATGGAAATAATAAAAAATTAACGTTAGATTGTAAGGGACAAAAAGTAGATGTTGGTGGAAGTGGACATGTGATCAATTTGAAAGGAGATTGTACCAAAGTTGAGATCATGGGAACAAATAATACAATATCTGTTAATAGATTAACTTCTGCTGAATTAGCTGGCGAAGGAAATACATTATATTATCGTAAAGCTTTATCTAAAAATGGTAAATTACCTCAAATAATTGAGGGCAATAACAATACAATTATCAAAAAGCAGTAAAAATCTTTTCATTTATTATGTCTTTAATAGTTAGAATCTCTTTCTTAATTGTATTATTAAAGAAAGGGATTCTTTATTATTTTAATATTTAACCCAACTTCATATCTCCGTCTTTTATCCAGTTTTTCTTTTTCATAAAAATGTAAATCAAATATGAAATAATTGCTGGAGCAATGATTTGTAAAATCAAAATAGAAATTAATATATATGAAGTTTCATATTTCGATTTCATAGCATTGAAGGTTCCTATTTGTCCAACCAAACCACAAGAACCCATCCCCGATTCTAAAGCTGTATTTTCCATATTGAAATAAATAATTGCAATTGGACCAATAATCGCTGAAGCCAAAGTTGGCGGAATCCAAATTTTCCAATTTCTATAAATATTAGGTACTTGTAACATACTTGTTCCTAATCCTTGTGCTAAAACACCTTTCAAACCATTATCCTTAAAACTGATTGTTGCAAATCCAATCATTTGCGCACAACAGCCTATTGTTGCAGCACCAGCGGCTAAACCATCTAACTCTAACATTAGACACAAAGCAGCTGATGAAATTGGTAAAGTCAAAACCATACCAACAATTACAGCAATTACAATTCCCATTATCAAAGGATTTGAATCGGTAGATAACATAATTATTTCTCCAATCCATTTCATCATTTGTTGAACAGAAGGACCAATGATTTGTGCTAAAATTACTCCAACCAAAACAGTAATAATCGGTGTAATGACAATATCTATACGTGTTTCGCTTGCAACCATTTTTCCTACCTCAACCGATACAATTGTCGCTATAAAAACGCCTAAAGGTCCACCTAATTGATACGCTGCAATTCCTACAACTGCTGACGAAAATAACACCAATTGAGGTGCTCGTAAACTATAGGCAATAGCCAATGCTATCGCAGGTCCTGTCGCTTGATTTGCAACTGGCCAAACAATATCAGTTAAAAAAGAAACATTTAACTCTTCACCAATGGTTTTCAAAATTGTACCAACCAATAAAGTCGCAAATAAACCATAAGCCATTGCGCCCATTGCATCGATAAAATATCGTTTTGCAGAAATTTGTATATCTTTTTTGAGTAGGAAATCTTTCATGAATTAATTATTCTAGTACAAAGATGAAATAAAATGTTGTATTTATTTTTATTATATTTAATAACTAATCAACTACCTAAGAAAAATGAAAATCAACATATATTTAACATTATCAATATTCTTAACTATAATTTCTTGTCAAAAAGAAGATAAAATTTCCGCAAATTTAGATTCTCCTCAAAGGATTATAACTACTCAAGTAAAAGATACTATTAAATCGTTAAACATTTTTTATTCAAATAAAAACAATAATATATTAAGAGTTTTTGTTCCAAATAAAAATCAAACTAATTCATATTTTTATTCAGATACTGCAATCGTTTTGAAAATTGAATCTATTTCAAGTTCTAACAAACGAAAATTAGTTGATTTATTACATTTAGATTGGACATATTTAACAATCGATAGCGCAAGTATTAATGTAAAAACTTTTCAGAATAAACCTTTTTTATTTTTTTCAGCTAAAACTGATTATATGGGTAGAGCAGTCAATATAAAATCTGTCTATTTTTTGGATGATTAACACGAAAAACATAAAAGAGAATTATAAGCTCACCTACACTGGTTACTTATCTCCTATTTGTGATGAATGTATCAAAGGTGATTTTGAAAAAAATAATCTCCCTAAAGAAATAGAAAATAGTTTATTAGATTTTGCCAAAACTTCAAGTTTAATATTAAAAAAAACGAATAAAAAAGAAGATACTTATAAAGATTATGAAGATAAATGGCAAATGGATAATAATCTAGATGGACATTTCGGAGCAGGAAATCTTGAACCACTACATAAAATTTATTCAACTTATTACAAAGAGAATTTATTTAAAATTGGAGGTGGTTCTTCTACAAAAATTGAGAATGATGATTATATTATTAATTCTTATTTTAGAGGTAATTTGATTGGATATGATAAAAATAAAAAAGTATACTTTCCAATTCTTGTCGAAAGCTGTAGTTATTCATGCGATAAAAAAATTGAGTTTGTAAATTCAAATACAATCAAAATAGAATACGAAGATTCAACTGAATATGAAATTGATTTATCAAAAATAATATTCAAATAAAAAAACCTCCGCCAAAATTTAGCGAAGGTTTTTACAATATTAAAAAATTATATTTCTTACATATTTCTACGATACTGCCCACCTACTTCGAACAAGGCAGAAGTAATTTGCCCTAACGAACAAACTTTGGTAGCTTCCATCAAAACTTCAAAAATATTTTGGTTGTTAACAGCTGCTTGTTGCGCATCTTCCAATGCACTTTCAGCTTGTTGTTCATTAATTTTATTCAAATTTTCTTTAGTGTGAATTTGGAATTGTTTTTCTTCCTCTGTCGCACGAATTACCTCCGCAGGCACCACGGTTGGCGAACCTTTTGAACTTAAGAACGTATTTACACCAATAATTGGGAACGTTCCGTTGTGTTTCAATGTTTCGTAATACAATGATTCTTCCTGAATTTTAGAACGTTGATACATCGTTTCCATTGCTCCTAAAACACCTCCACGCTCTGTAATACGATCAAATTCTTGTAAAACTGCTTCTTCAACTAAATCTGTTAATTCTTCTATTATAAACGAACCTTGAATTGGATTTTCGTTCTTTGCCAAACCTAATTCTTTGTTGATAATCAACTGAATAGCCATTGCACGACGAACCGATTCTTCTGTTGGCGTTGTAATTGCTTCATCATACGCATTGGTGTGCAATGAGTTACAGTTGTCGTAAATTGCATATAAAGCTTGCAAAGTTGTACGAATATCATTGAAATCAATTTCTTGTGCGTGTAACGAACGACCCGAAGTTTGAATATGGTATTTTAACATTTGCGCTCGTTCATTAGCTCCGTATTTATTTTTCAAGGCTTTTGCCCAAATTTTACGTGCCACACGACCAATTACCGAATATTCTGGATCGATACCATTCGAGAAGAAAAACGATAAGTTTGGCCCAAACGCATTGATATCCATTCCGCGAGATAAATAATACTCAACATACGTAAAGCCGTTTGCTAATGTAAACGCTAACTGCGTAATAGGATTCGCTCCTGCTTCTGCAATATGGTAACCCGAAATAGAAACCGAATAGAAATTACGTACATTTTGATTGATGAAATACTCTTGCACATCCCCCATTAAACGCAACGCAAATTCAGTTGAGAAAATACACGTATTTTGTGCTTGATCTTCTTTTAAAATATCTGCCTGAACCGTTCCACGAACTTGAGCTAACGTATTTTTCTTAATTTCAGCATACACATCCGCAGGTAAAACTTGATCTCCCGTTACACCTAAAAGCATCAATCCTAAACCATCATTTCCTTCTGGTAAATCGCCATTATAACGAGGTCTTTCCAAACCTTTATCTTCATAAATAGCTTTGATTTTTGCTTCAATTTCAGCTTCTAAACCATTTTCTTTGATGTATTTCTCACAATTTTGATCAATCGCGGCATTCATAAAGAAACCTAACAACATAGGTGCTGGTCCATTAATCGTCATCGAAACCGAAGTTGCTGGATGCGATAAATCGAAACCAGAATATAATTTCTTCGCATCATCTAAACAACAAATCGAAACTCCGGCATTACCGATTTTTCCGTAAATATCAGGACGATGACCAGGATCATTTCCATACAATGTTACCGAATCAAACGCTGTAGACAAACGCTTTGCAGGCATTCCTTTCGATACATAATGGAAACGACGATTGGTTCTTTCCGGACCACCTTCACCAGCAAACATACGCGTTGGATCTTCGCCTTCACGTTTGAAAGGATATAATCCTGAAGTAAATGGAAACTCTCCCGGTACATTTTCTTGTAAAACCCAACGTAAAATATCGCCCCAAGCTTCGTACTTTGGCAACGCAATTTTTGGAATTTGTAAGTGTGATAAAGACTCAGAATGTGTCTGAATTTTAATTTCTTTATCACGCACTTTAAATGTATAAACTGGATTTTTATATTTATTTACCTTTTCATCCCAAGTCGTAATTACTTCCCAGTTGAAAGGATCTAAATTCATTTTTAATTTATCAAATTCAGCTAAAAGAACTTTAACCAAATCAGCATTATCAGTTCCAGAAATATCAATCCCGTGTTGAGAAATCGTTGGCGTTTTTCCAGAAAGTGTTTCAATTGTTTTAAAGAAACCATATAGTTTTTGAGCAACATCTCTCTGCGCATTTGCACGCACATCATATCCACGATTATTCTCTGAAATCTCAGACAAATAGCGCGTTCTTGAAGGTGGAATAACAAAAATCTTTTCAGACATTTCTTTTGTAATTTGAAAAGATGATTTCAAATCGGCACCTGTTTTTTCAACAACTTTATCAATGATTGATTTGTATAATTGATTGGTTCCTGGATCGTTAAATTGAGAAGCAATTGTACCAAAAACTGGCATTTCATCAGGATTTACATCCCACAAATTATGATTACGTTGATATTGTTTTTTTACATCGCGCAACGCATCTAAAGCACCACGTTTATCGAATTTGTTAATCGCAACAATGTCAGCGAAATCTAACATATCAATCTTTTCCAATTGCGTTGCAGCACCAAATTCCGGTGTCATAATGTACAATGAAGCATCAGAATGATCTAAAATTTCGGTATCTGACTGACCAATTCCAGAAGTTTCTAAAATAATCAAATCATATTTCGCTGCTTTCAACACCTGAATTGCTTCCTCTACATATTTAGATAACGCTAAATTTGATTGACGAGTAGCCAACGAACGCATATAAACACGAGGATTGTTGATAGAATTCATACGAATACGATCGCCTAACAAAGCGCCACCTGTTTTCTTTTTTGATGGATCAACAGAAACCAAGGCAATTGATTTTTCAGGAAAATCAATCAAGAAACGACGAACTAATTCATCAACCATCGACGATTTTCCTGCTCCACCTGTTCCCGTAATTCCTAAAACTGGTGCAGATTTATCAGCTACTTTATCGAAATCAAATGCTTTTAAAAAGTCTTCTTCACGATTTTCAGCCAACGAAATTAATCGCGCAATCGTCGTGATGTCTTTATCTTCTAATGATTGATACACATCTTTTCCTTCTGGTAATTCTAATGCCCCTGTCGGAAAATCTGCTTTCTCTACCATATCATTAATCATTCCTTGCAAACCTAATTCTCTACCATCATCAGGAGAGTATAAACGTGTAATTCCATAATCCATCAATTCTTTAATCTCTGACGGCAAAATTACACCTCCACCTCCACCTACAATGCGGATGTGACCTGCTCCTTTTTCTTGAAGCAAATCGTACATATATTTGAAATATTCGTTGTGCCCTCCTTGGTAAGATGTCATTGCAATTGCATTTGCATCTTCCTGAATCGCTGTATTTACAACATCTTCAACAGATTTATCGTGACCTAAATGGATTACCTCGCAACCCGTTGCCTGAATGATACGGCGCATAATATTGATCGACGCATCGTGCCCATCAAACAAAGCCGCTGCGGTTACAATTCGCACTTTATTTTTGGGAGTGTATACTTCTTGTATTGGATGTACAAACTTTTCTTTCTTTTCTTCTTGAGTAATTTGTGACATTTATTTGTGATTTTGATTTTTATGACTCTTGCTAAGATAACATAAATTTCAATGTTTTTAGTACAGATGAAATTATCATATTCAGTAAAATATTGAAGTTTTATTAATAAATCACCATAGTTTATATTGATTTATTTACAATATATTATTAACTTTAAAGAGAACTATTTAGAATTCTACTTATGAATACTTATTCTCTAAAAAATCTATCAGACCTGTCAAGACTAGATGAACAAATGATTATTTTATGGAATAAAAAGTTCAATTTGTTTAACGAAGATAAGATTGATAAAAATTCACTATTTAATCATGATCACTTAAAAAAATTAATTATTATTTCTTTTTTAAGTGAATCAAACAAAAAAAATACAGTAGAAAATTTAAGTGTAAAATCACTTTCTGAAATACAAGTTTTATCCGAATTTGAAATTCAAAATTATATCCAGAAATACAAAAGTTATGAACCAATTATTGAGTTATTAATCTGTTCTTGTTTTTCATATGATACACGTTTTTTTGACACAATTCTTACACTTTGTTTCAATAAAATTGGAATCGAAAAATGTTGTATAGATATAGTTTTCCCTTTTTTAAGTAAAATGTCTATCATTCTAGAAAAGTATACTATTCAAGAATCGGTTATTTCTTTTTCTAAAAATCTAATTAGAAAACATCTTTTTTATTTGATTAAATCAATTCCATATTCAGATCAAAATTCTCGTAAATGGCTTTTATTTTTACCTGAAAAAGAAAATGAAGATTTAGAATTAATTTATACTTATCTTCTTTTAAAAATTAATAACGAAAAAGGAATTTATTTAGGCGAAAATCAAAGTTTAAATTCTATTTTAGAATGTATTGAAAATACTCAAATTACACATATTTTTATTTATATCTCTAAAAACTATGACTCTTCTTCTCTTGAAATTTATCTCGAATCAATCAAGAAAAATCTTCCAAACATTACCATTTTTGTGGCAACATATGCTGTTCTAAAAGATAAAATAACCGAAAAAGTTCCGTATATAAATGTAAACAATCCAACAGCTTTTAATTCTTATTTACAAAAAATTATGACGATGTAAATTATTTGTTTTTGATTTCCCAATTTATAGGTTGTAAGTTCTTACTTTTCAAAAAATCATTTGTTTTCGAAAAAGGTTTACTCCCCCAAAAACCTCTGTAAGCTCCTAATGGAGAAGGATGAGCAGATTCTATTACAAAGTGTTTATTTCGGTCAATTTTTGCTCCTTTTTTTTGAGCATAAGCTCCCCAAAGTATAAAAACAAGGTTTTCTTTTTGATCAGAAAGCTTCTGTATTACAGCATCTGTAAATATTTCCCAACCTTTTTTCTGGTGCGAACCTGCCTTAGAAGCTTCAACCGTCAAAGTTGCATTTAATAATAATACACCTTGTTTAGCCCATGTTTCCAAATTTCCTGAAGTCGAAACTCCTATTCCTAAATCATCATTTAACTCTTTATAAATATTCTGCAAACTTGGAGGTAATTTAATTCCATCGGCAACCGAAAAAGACAAACCATTTGCTTGTCCAATCCCATGATAAGGATCTTGACCAATTAAAACAACTTTAACATCATTAAAAGGTGTATAATCAAATGCAGAAAATATTTTGGATGCGGGGGGATATATTGTTTTTGTTTTGTACTCATTTCGTACAAAATCTGTCAATATTTTAAAGTAATCTTTTTCAAATTCATCCTTTAAAACTTCTTTCCAAGAAGCATCTAATTTCACATCCATATTATTCTTTTATGGAAACAAAATTATTCTTTTTATACTTGCTGGAGTAATTTTTCAAACTAAATCTGAGATTCATTTATCCATTTACCAACTGTAGGAGCTTTATAATTTTTTAATTTCTCAAATAAAAGATCTAGATTATCACTAACAATTAGCATATCATAATTTTCTTGTTTCAGAAAACCTTTGGTAACCATACTTTTAATAAAAAGTAAAAGATCATCAAAAAAACCATCTATATTGTAAATAGCAATTGGTTTTTTATGTAATCCTAATTGAGCCCATGTCAACATTTCGAAAAACTCTTCAAGTGTACCAAAACCTCCAGGTAAAGTTATAACACCATCAGAAAGTTCATTCATTTTCGCCTTACGTTCATGCATAGAATCTACTAAAATAAGTTCACTTAATCCTTTATACTCAACTTCAACTTTCTTCAAAAAGTTTGGTAAAACTCCAATAGCTACACCTCTATTTTCTAAAACTGAATCTGCTATTACGCCCATTAACCCTACATTAGCTCCACCATAAACAAGTTCAATTTTATTTTCTGCTAATTTTTGACCTAATTTATATGCTTCTTCTTTAAAAATCTTATTTGAGCCATTACTCGACCCACAAAATACTGTTAATCTCTTCATTCCATAAATATAAAAATCAATATCCATCAAAATATAAATTATAGATTTAATAAATTATTAAATCTATATGTAAATAGTATTATCTGTCATTTATTTCTAACTAAAGAATTTATCCGTAATTTTGCGTTAATGCAAATATCAGAACAAACTTTAAAAGATTTAGAATTTAATGCGGTTCAGAAAGAAATCGCTGAATTTGCTTATACAGAAAAGGTTGAAGCGTTTATTTTTAACTTAAAACCTTACCAAGATCATCAACTTTTAGTACAAGATCTACAAACGACAAACGAATATTTAACAAGTTTCGAGACGGGAAATCGTTTTCCGTTTTCAGAATATTATATTTTAGATGAAAATTTAAGCCGATTAGAAATCGAAAACTATTATTTGCCTGCAGAAGAATTCTTCAAAATCAAGGCAAATACGCTTCAAGTGAAAGAAATCTTGAAATATTTGACAGCTTTCAACGAATATGCACCTGTTTTGTTTGAAAAAGCTTCAACGATTACTTACGAAAAAAATATCGTAAAATTAATCGATCAAGTATTCAATAAATTTGGAGAAATCAAAGACGACGCAAGCCCAGAGCTGAAAATTGTGCGCGATCGTTTGCGTCATTTAAATGGCCGAATTACCGAATTATTCAATAAATCAATGTCTTATCATTCGGATTATTTGGATGACATTCGCGAATCTGTCGTTGGAAATCGTCGCGTTTTAGCTGTTAAATCAGCTTTGAGAAAACGTGTGAAAGGACAATTTTTAGGTACTTCAAAAACTGGATCGATTACGTTTATTGAGCCAGAAAGTGTACAAAATCCTCGTCGCGAATGGGAAGAATTGAAAGAAGAAGAAAAACATTTGGTTATTCAGATTTTGTTAGATTTAACTGCTCAAATTGCGGAATACAAACCAAAACTTGAAGAATATCAAACATTTTTAGAGTACATCGATTTTACACAAGCGAAAGCAAATTATGCTTTTTTGATTAATGGAATTTTACCTCAACTTTCTGAGAATCGAATTATCAAATTAGTCGATGCTTATCATCCTGTTTTATTTTTAAACAATAAAAGAAAAGCTCAAAAAACGATTCCGCAGAGTTTAGAAATTAACGAAGATTGTCGTATTATCATTATTTCTGGTCCAAATGCTGGAGGAAAATCAATTACGTTAAAAACGATTGGTTTACTTCAAATTATGATTCAGAGTGGTGTTTTAGTTCCTGTAAAAGATGAAAGTCAATTTGGATTTTTTAATCAAATTTTTACAGATATTGGAGATAATCAATCCATTGAAAATCATTTATCAACCTACAGTTATCGTCTAAAACAAATGTCGTATTTTTTGAAAAATGCTGATGATAAAACATTGTTGTTAGTTGATGAATTTGGTACAGGTTCTGATCCTGAATTAGGTGGAGCTTTGGCGGAAGTTTTCTTTGAAGAGTTTTATGAACGCAATTCTTTCGGTGTTTTTACAACGCATTATACAAATATCAAATTGAGCGCAGAAAGTTTGCCAGAAGCGATAAATGCTTGTATGTTGTTTGATAAAAAAACATTGGAACCACTTTACCGTTTGGAAATTGGACAAGCCGGAAGTTCGTTTACTTTTGAAGTTGCAGAGAAAAATAAAATTCCGTTTCGTTTGATTAATCGCGCAAAGAAAAAAGTTGAAAGTGAAAAAGTGAGTTTGGATAAAACTATATTAAAACTTCAACAAGAGAAATTTGAAATTCAGAAAACAAAAGATCATGTTGAAGAGTTGCGCGAAACGAATATTGAACATAATGAAAAATTAGAGCAAACGAACGAAAAAATTCAACAAAAACTATATGATTTTCAGCAATTATATGATCGTGAACAAAAACGTTTGAAACTTGGTGAACGTATTTCAGACATGGCGGATTCTTACTTGAAAACGAAAAATAAAAAACAAATGATTTCGAATTTCTTGAAATTAATTGAAATGGAAAATTCGAAAAAAACGAAAGAAGTTCAACAATTAAAGAAAATCGAAAAAATTGTAGAGAAAGAAGTTAAGCGTGAATTAAAAGAAAATTCTGAAACAATTTCTCAACAAAAACATGTGATCGAAAAGAAAGAAAAAGCAGCTACGCAAAAGAAAATTGATGCGTTAAAAGTTGGTGATCGCGTCAAAATTCATGGTTCGTCGAGTGTTGGAACAATTGATAAAATAAAAAAGGAAATTGTTTTTGTAAATTATGGTTTATTTACAACTCAAATCAATGTTAATGAAGTCTATAAAATCTAATATGATCAATCAAAAAATAATAACGTTCCTCCTATTCCTTGTTTTTTCTAATTTAGGTTTTGCACAAACAAATCAAAATTGGAATTGGTTAATCGGAAATTGGGAAGGCGTTGGTAATGGAAAGCCAGGAGAAGGAAAAGGCGTTTTTTCTTTTGAATACCAATTGGATCAAAATGTAATTGTTAGAAAAAGTCATTCCGAATATCCTTCGCGAGATTCTAAAAAAATGACAATTCATGATGATTTATTGGTTGTTTATTTAGATGAAAATAAAAATTTATCGAAAGCCATTTATTTTGATAACGAAGGTCATGTTATCAATTATTCGATTACTTATACCGAAAAAACAATTACATTTCTGAGTGAAACAAAACCCAATCAACCAACATTTAGATTGATATACTCGCTACTAGAAAATAAAGAAGTTAATACAGCTTTTGAAATTTCGATGGATGGAAAAAATTTCAATACATATATAGAAGGAAAAAGTAAAAAAATATAAAACGAAAAAGGTTAGTGAATTCACTAACCTTTTTCGTTTTAATATCTTAATCTTTCTCTACGCCTTGATTTATTATTCCTCCAGATTTTCCCATCGATTTCTCAATCTCCTTATCATATTCTTCCTTGGTTATTTTCTTCGATTTATTTGGCAATTCTATTTTACCTGCATATGGTTTTACATCAATTGCCGTAAAACTAACATTTGTATCCATATCACTTGTAAATGGTAATTTGAATTTAATTTTTAAAATTAGACCTGGTAATCCATTAAAACGAGAAGGTCCATCTCGAAAAGGCAAATCTGGCGCATACCACGCTTCTACTGTCTGTGTTAGATTTGTATATGTTGCTTTTCTGACTTTGTTACCTAAAATTGTTGACTCTTCTTTACTTAACACCCAAGGAAAGGTCTGGATAGAATCTTTGATGAATAGTTTAGGTTTCATTTTATTGTTCTCATACAATTCTTTCGAGTTAAAATCTTTATAAATATTAGAACTAACATTGCTTAATAATCCTACAGAAATTCCACGACCTTGTTCATTATTTATACGTTCAATCTCCGTAAAGTTAGAATTTGTAGCATTTACAAATAACTCAAAATAATATCGTTTATTTTCTGAATTGACAAGCATTTCTTCCATTCTAGCTGATGTTTGTTTTATATTATTTCTATCAAATTCTTGACGAACTTCATATTCTACACGAACAGCATCTTGGGCAAATCCAATTATTGGAAGTATTAAAAATAAATATTTTAGCATTTTATAGTGTTTATTATTCTACTAATATAGAAATAAAATTTAATTCATTTTAAATAATCATCAACATAAGCAATATCATTCTTTAAGGTAAATAATCTTCGTAAATTAGCGTAGAGATAAGATAAAAAGGTTTGTTGTATTGAATTTCAATAGAATATTAACTCAATAATTATTATTAATCATATATCATAAATATAATTTATAGTTTAATCTATATTTGAAATTGAAAATATATGGACAGTTTAAAATATCAGTCTAAATTTGCATCAGTAAAAGAGATAAAAACTGTAACAAGTTTTATCAAATCGAGAAGTAAAAAACAAAATATAAAAAATTAAAATTATGTCATTAGTAGGAAAAAAAGCGCCTTTATTCACAGCGCCAGCAGTAATTGATGGAGACGAAATCGTAGAAAACTTTTCAATGCCAATCGGAGAAAAAAACATCGTTTTATTCTTCTATCCAAAAGATTTTACATTTGTTTGTCCAACAGAATTACACGCATTCCAAGCTAAATTAGCTGAATTCGAAAAAAGAGATGCTGTTGTAATTGCTGCTTCTTGTGATTCAGAAGAAACACACTTAGCATGGTTAAACACTGCTAAAGATAACGGAGGTATCGAAGGTGTTACTTACCCAATCGTTGCTGACTTAGCAAAAACTATCGCTATGGATTACGGAGTTTTGGCTGGTGAGTATGTTTACAATGAAGAAAATGATTCTTTAAAATTTGAAGGAGCTCCAGTTGCTTACCGTGGTACTTTCATCATCGACAAAAATGGTGTTGTTCGTCACGAAACAATCAACGATTTACCATTAGGACGTAACATCGATGAGTATGTACGTTTATTAGACGCTATTTTACACGTTGAGAAATATGGTGAAGTTTGTCCAGCAAACTGGGAAGAAGGAAAAGATGCAATGAACGCTACTAAAGATGGTGTAGCTTCTTACTTAGCTTCTCACTAAAAATAACTTGAAAATCTTTTGATTTTCAAAATTCACGAAGAGGCTGTCTAAAAAATTTGACAGGAGATTTTAACGGATTAATTTTCAATAAAAATCACTAAGCTCAACACTTAGACAGCCTTTTTTATACCCAATTTTTAACCATAAAAATTAATAAAATGTTTGCAGAATTAGAACAAGATAACTTAGCACAAGTAGTTGCTGATAACAATATAGTAATTGTACAATATGGTGCTGGATGGTGTGGAAACTGCCGTTTAGTAAAACCAAAATTCAAAAAATTAGCGGCTGAATATGAAGGTCAAGCTGAGTTTTTATATGTTGATGCTGAGAAATTAGTAGAATCAAGAAAATTAGCTGATGTTCCTAACTTACCAACTTTCGCGGTATTTAAAGGAGGACAAAATGTAGGACAAGTAACTGCGTCTAAAATTGATGCTGTAAAAGAATTGATCAATGAAGCTGCCGGTATTTAAAAATTTAGCAAAAAATGTTTCTATTGAAGCAATGGAAACAGCTTTAGAAGTTTTGGAAGTTTATGCTGATTCTCCAGCTGTAAAAGAGCCAGAACAAGAAGTGATTGGTGAAATGATTTCTAACATTTGTGGAGCTATGGAAATGAAGCAAATGATGGAAGAAGAAGGTTTGGATGAGCGTACTGCTGCCAATACTTTTATGCAACGCGTAATGGGTTCGATTGATAAATAATTTTATCAATTAGTTCATATAAAAGAAAAGGATTTCAATTGAAATCCTTTTTTGTTTAGGTTAATTTTTATCTACTCCTTGATATTCATTCGAACTTTGTTGGTTATAATCAGCTTTCAGCTTTTCAAATTCTGCTTTAGAAATTTCCTTAGCCTTGAATAATTTCTTAAATTCTAAATGATCTTTTGTTGTAACAGAAGTTGCTTTCAAAGAATAAGATGGATCAATAATTCCATTTCGAATAGATTCTACTTTTAATACCAAACCTGGAAGATTAATAAATTCTTTTGGACCAAAACGTTTGGGTAAACTTGGTGCGTACCAAATAATTGATTTGTTATTATCATCATATTTTACAACTGCTTGTTTAACATCAAAACCCAAATAAGTAGATTTTTCTTGTGTTAATTCGTATTTATAATGTGTAGAAATGGTATCACTTACAAGGTATTTTTTATTCTCTATCATCCATTCTTGTTTCATTTTATTTTGATTGAAATCTTGCTCAAAATTATACGAAAAAATACCATACATCGTAACCGATGCCTTACCTTGAGAATTATTAATTTTCTCAATCTTAGAAAAAACACTTTTTCCTTTTTCTATTTGTAGCACATAATTTTTTGGAACAGAAAGTGCTTTTATAAAATCATCATCCAATTTTTCTTCCTTCCCATCTTTTCCTATTATTCGTGGAATAGAAACTTCTTCGTATTCAATCTCTAGAGCTTCTTGCGCTTGAATTAAACTACAAAAAAAACCAATGAAAATTACTAAATATTTCATTCAAAATTATTTTTTGTCCACTCCTATCGAAAAAGATTCTCTCATTTTTTGACGAGATTCATCTTGCAATTTTTTAAACTCTTCTTGTGTTATTTCTTCACCTTTTATAGGTTTAGTTTTAGACATTTTCTTAGGGTTTAAGGTAATTTTATCCGCTTCATAAGTCATAATCGAACCTAATTTACCACCCGTTTCGCTCACCGTTTTCAGAATCAAACCAGGCAATCCATTCACTTGATTTGGCCCTGCATCAATCTTAATATCTGGCGCAAACCAAGCTGCTATTTGTTTACCTTTATCATTACCAATAGCTTTTTTTACTTTGTGACCCAAAATCGTATCTTCAATATCTGTAATTTTCCATTCATAATCTTTATATGGCGTAACCACAATAAAACTTTGTTTATCTAAAACGACTTCTTGACGAAACGCTTTCTTACTTGTTTCATTAATCAGATCTTTATATTCTCCTCCAATATTAATTGAAAAAGCCCCCATAGAGCTACCATTTTGATCATTATTTATAGTTTCTATTTTTTTGTAAATGGACTGATGATCACTATATTCTAATTGATAATAAATATTTGGAGACCCACCAATTTTTATTGTACCTCCTCCTTTTTGTGCTTGCTCTCTTTCAAACTCCTTTATTTTTTCTTCATCATGCTTTATATCGTATTTATAATCGACAATAAACTTTTCTTGCCCAAAACCAAAATTCGAAAAAAGTAAAAATCCAGCTAGTAATAATTGTTTCATTATGTTGTAGTTTATAATTAATACTCTAAAATAATTTTTATTTTTCAATTCTACAATAATAGAACATATAATTAACACAACATTGGGAAAAGAAAAAAATTCAACTAAATGGTTGAACTTTTATATAACTCCTAGTAAATACTTATACTCCCAATTCCAAATAAGTGATATAATTAAGAATTAAATTTAGTTTCCTTGATAAATCATTCCGCTCAAAATGAAAAACGATTAAATAAATATCAATCTTTTTATATTATAGGTTTAACAAATCATCTTTCCTTTTATCTCCTAAAATAATATCATATCTTACATTAATACCTGTTGTTCATTTGGATAATTTTAGCAATTAAACCGTCAATTCGAGTGAAATTCTGTAAGAATTTTGTATCGAGAATAAGGTTTTAGAAGATAAAATTCTATTCTCGATACAATTTTTATTCATTTCATTTCTAAAAATCACTCGAATTGACGAATTTTAATTCAAAATGCACAACAGGTACATTAATTTATTTCTCTATAAATGGATCTTCTAACAATTGTAAGTTTTGTGTTAAATAATATAGCAATTGTTCTCTATCTAAATAGTAATCAAATAAAATCCCTATACGTAAATTACTCTTCAAAAGTAAAAAAAAATTAGACTGTACTTTACCAAAACGATCTTTAGTGTAATGAATAAAATAACCTGAAATTTCGTGATTATAGATTTTTTGCTTCTTAAAACCAAACCTACTAATTAACTCGAAATAATTATGGTAGATATTAATTTTATAAATTTTTTCAAAAATCAAAAAATAAAATAATATCATAATAGATATTGGTAATGAGATAAATAGTTTAATGAAAAAATTTTCTCCTTTAAGTTCTAAAAGAAAATATACACCAGCCCCTAATAAAGCAATAATAATTAAAATTGCCAGTAATATACTGGCTAAATTAAATTTGGTTATGTAAATTGGTTTCATTGTAGATTTTATAGCTTTCTAAATTATCTCAAAGTGTTTCAGCGCATTCCATATTCCGTGATTATCCGCAGAAGTTGTATAATAATCAGCGGCTTCACGAACATTCTCCTTCGCATCGCCCATTGCTACACCAATTTTGCAGCCTTTCAACATACTAATATCGTTACCGCCATCGCCAAAAGCCATTGTTTTAGATAAATCCAAATTATCGCGCTCAGCCATTCGTTCTATTCCACGCATTTTACTAATATCTTTCGGATTTATATCGGCGAAATATTCTATCCAACGTGTTCCTACACTGTTTGTCAACACATTTTTCATCAAATAATCTTCTTGTTCTTCATTCACAAAAAAGTTCATTTGCATGATATTATCTTTCGGTAAAGTTCGAGGATCAACCACTTCTGGAACTTCCATTCCAAAATATGCAAACGATTTTTCTACATTTTCATTCACACGATTAATACTAAACGCTTCTTTGGTCATATACGAAAATGAAAAAGGATTTTCATCATCATATTGCAACAAAGCCTCTATATCATTAGGATTGATATAATCTACAAAAATCGATTGTCGATTTTCATCCGAGCACATTCCACCATTATTATTGATATAACCATCAAAACCGTAATCAAAAATATGTTCGGGCATATCCACCATATTTCGTCCAGTTGCGATGTATATTTTTTTATTTTTTTGTTTTAATAATTTCAACGCTTCAATTGTAGAATCACTGATTTCGTGGTTTTCAAAACCTTGTAATGTTCCGTCAAAATCGAAGAAAAAAGAATCTATCATACTTTAGTTTTATCTTTTACAAAATTAAAAAAGCAACCTTTGTTTGGTTGCTTTTGCTGTTTATTTTAACGCTAATTTAATAATTTCTATTGCTTTATTGGTATCTTCTTCAGAAATATTGAGATGAGGGCGCATTCGCACAGAGTTTTCACCACAAGGAAGAATAATCATGTGATTTTCGAAACATGTTTTGATGAACTCTGAACGATCCAAATCTGATGAAAAATCAAACGCAATGAACAACCCTAATCCACGAACCGAATGAATTTTCTTCGTTTCTTTTGCGATTTCATTCAATTTTGATAAAATATATTTTCCTTTTTCTGCCGCATTTTCTACTAATTTTTCTTGTTCAATTACTTCTAAAATTAATTTGAAGCGCAACATATCGATATAATTCCCACCAAAAGTTGAATTGATTCGGCTTGATTCCTTGAAAACATTATTCGGAATTTGATCTAACTTTTCTTTATTCGCTAAAATTCCACAAACTTGTGTTTTCTTTCCAAACGAAATCACATCAGGAATCACATCATAATGCTGAAAAGCCCACATTTTACCAGTCATTCCCATTCCTGTTTGTACCTCATCAAAAATCAATAAAATCTCTTCTCGATCACAAATTTCTCTCAATTTCTGAAAGAATTCTTTTCGAAAATAATTATCTCCTCCTTCACCTTGAATCGGCTCAATAATAATACAAGCAACTTTATTTTTGCGTGTTTCTAAAGCATTTTCAATTTGTTCAATCGCTCGTTTTTCAGCCTCAACAACCTTGCATAAATTATCTTCTGTAACAGGATAAATTCGTTTTGGATTTTCAATTCTTGGCCAATCAAATTTTGGAAAATATTCGTATTTACGAGGATCTTTCGTATTCGTCAGCGATAATGTATAACCAGAACGCCCATGAAACGCTTGCTTAAAATGAATGACATCACTTGCTTCTTTTTCAATTCCTTTCAAAAAATTTAATCTTGTTTTCCAATCAAAAGCCGTTTTCAATGCATTTTCTACTGCTAATGTTCCTCCAGAAATAAAGAATAAATATTGCAATTCTTTCGGCATCGCAACACGCTCAAATGTATCAATTAAATCTGCATAATCTTTTGTATAAATGTCTGACATCGCAGGTTTATTAACTGCATTTCGACCTAAAAAATCAATTTTCGCCATCAAATGTGGATGATTATAACCAATCGCCGTCGAAGCAAACATTGAAAATAAATCCAAATATTCAACACCATTTTCGTCTACAACATAGGAACCATGCGACTTATCCATATCCATTACAATCGGATATCCATCTGCCAATATATGTTTTGCTAATCTTTCGTGTACTGTACTCATCTCTGTAATTTTTTAAAAATCAAACTTAATTCCTTGCGCCAATGG
This sequence comes from Empedobacter falsenii, assembly GCF_013488205.1. NCBI lineage: Bacteria > Pseudomonadati > Bacteroidota > Flavobacteriia > Flavobacteriales > Weeksellaceae > Empedobacter > Empedobacter falsenii. The sequence goes on from NZ_CP040908.1 coordinate 2,243,378, forward strand.
CACTTCTGTCGAATAATTAATTGTATTCGTTTGTCGTCGCATATACGCTTTCCAAGCATCCGAACCCGACTCACGTCCACCTCCAGTTTCCTTTTCTCCACCGAAAGCTCCACCAATTTCAGCACCAGAAGTTCCGATATTTACATTTGCAATTCCACAATCAGAACCTTGTTGACTCAAGAATAATTCAGCTTCGCGAAGATTATTTGTCATGATAGAAGACGATAAACCTTGCGCTACATTATTCTGAATTTCGATGGCATTTAACACATCTCCAGAATATTTGATTAAATATAAAATTGGAGCAAAAGTTTCGTGTTGAACAATTTTATAATGATTCTCAACCTCAGCAATTACAGGTTTTACATAACAACCACTTTCAAAACCATTTCCTTCTAAAACTCCTCCTTCAACAATAATACTTCCTCCTTCTTGATTGATTTTATCTAAAGCATTTGAATACATTTCAACCGCATGTTTATCGATCAACGGACCAACATGATTTGCTGTATCCAACGGATTACCTATTTTTATTTGTTTGTAAGCATTTACCAACGATTCTTTTACTTTATCATAAATCGATTCGTGAACAATCAAACGTCTTGTTGTTGTACAACGTTGACCAGCAGTACCAACCGCACCAAAAACAGCTGAAGTTAACATAATTTTTAGATCAGCATCCGGCGTAACAATAATCGCATTATTTCCGCCTAATTCTAAAATTGTTTTACCCAAACGTGCTGCAACAACTTTATTCACTTCGATTCCCATTCGCGTAGAACCTGTTGCAGAAACCAAAGCCACACGAGCATCTTGCGCAATTAATTCTCCGATTGCTTTATCTCCCATTACCAAAGAAGAAACGCCTTCTAAAACATTATTTGCTTTTAAAACTTCTGCTAAAATATGTTGACACGCAACCGCACACAAAGGTGTTTTTTCACTTGGTTTCCAAACTACAACATCACCGCAAACCATCGCTAAACATGTATTCCAAGACCAAACCGCAACAGGAAAATTGAACGCAGAAATCACGCCTACAATTCCAAGCGGATGATATTGATCGTACATGCGATGCAAAGGTCTTTCCGAATGAATTGTCGAACCATATAATTGACGCGATAATCCAACCGAAAAATCACAAATGTCAATCATTTCTTGTACTTCACCCAAACCTTCTTGATAGGATTTTCCCATTTCATATGAAACCAATTTTCCCAAGGAAGCCTTTTTCTCACGAAGTTTATCTCCAAATTGACGCACAATCTCTCCTCGTTTCGGAGCAGGAATCATTCGCCATTCTTTGAAAGCAACTTGTGCTTTTTTTATCACTTCTTCATAATCATCTTTGGTTGATGATTTTACTTTTCCAATCAATTTTCCGTCTACTGGCGAGTAAGAAGAAAGTTCTTCACCTTTTCCAAACCAAGTATTTCCTGTCGATGTTCCGAGATTTTCGGAAGAAATACCTAATTCTTTTAATTCGTTTTCTATCATTTTTTTGTGTTATTTTGTGTTTTTAACTTTTACCTAAATTAGTCAAAAGTTTCATAAATTAAAATTTTTAATAAATATTATTCAGAATAATTTTTAATTTAATGAATAATCGTTAGATTTAATAAAATAAAACCGCATAAAATGAATTCAACTACAGATTATTTTAAGATTGATGATTTATTAACCGAAGAACATAAATTAATTCGTCAATCTGTTCGAGATTTTGTGGACAACGAAATAAAACCTGTTATAGATGATGCTGCGCAACATCACAAAGACATTCCAGATTTAATGAAAAAATTAGGTGCAATTGGCGCTTTAGGACCTTATATTCCTGAAGAATATGGAGGCGCTGGTTTAGATCAAATGTCGTATGGATTAATCATGCAAGAATTAGAACGCGGCGATTCGGCTGTTCGTTCTGCTGCATCAGTACAATCTTCGTTAGTGATGTATCCAATTTTTTCTTTTGGATCAGAAGAACAAAAGCGAAAATATTTACCAAAATTAGCTTCAGGAGAATTCATTGGAAGTTTCGGGTTAACTGAACCAAATCACGGTTCAAATCCAGGTGGAATGGAAACTCGTTTAACTAAAAATGGTGATCACTATATTTTAAATGGAGCAAAAATGTGGATTACAAATTCACCAATTTGTGATATTGCAGTTGTTTGGGCAAGAGATGAAGAAGGAAAAATTCGTGGTGTAATTGTAGAACGCGGTATGCAAGGTTTTACAACACCAGAAACTTTGAATAAATGGTCATTAAGAGCTTCAAAAACAGGTGAATTAGTTTTCGAAAATGTGAAGATCGAAGAATCTCATATTTTACCAGAAGTAAGTAGTTTACGTGGACCTTTATCGTGTTTAAATTCGGCTCGATACGGAATTTCTTGGGGTGTAATTGGTGCTGCAATTGATTGTTATGAATCTGCTTTGAAATATTCATTAGAACGAACACAATTTGGAAAACCGATTGCTTCTTATCAATTACAGCAGAAAAAATTAGCTGAATTTATTACAGAAATTACGAAAGCTCAGTTGTTATGTTGGCGATTAGGAACGTTGAAAAACGAAAATAAAGCAACTCCTGAACAAATTTCTATGGCAAAACGCAACAATGTAAAAATGGCTATTGATATTGCGAGAGAATCTCGTCAAATTATTGGAGCAATGGGAATTGTTGGCGATTTCCCTATGATGCGACATGCTGCAAATCTTGAATCTGTAATTACATACGAAGGAACGCATGATGTCCATTTATTGATTACTGGAGCAGATGTGACAGGAATTAATGCTTTTGTATAAGATATTTTTTCATACAATCAGATATTTTTATAGGTTTACAATTCGTTTGTAAACCTTTTTTATTTATCACACATGAAATTGAAATCAATTCTACTTATCATTTTTTGTATTCAGGCTATTTTTCTTGATGCACAAGAAACCTATAAAATTACGTATGAACGCTTTTCGAATGGAAAGAAAGTCGAAGAAAATAACCCCATACAAGTTATTGCGAATACAAAAGAAACCGTTATTGGAAAGCAACAAAGTTTTAGTAATTCTTCAAATTATCCTGATGAAATGTTTTATTATACCAAAACAAATCCATCAATTATTTCCTTGATTACACAATTTGCCCCGACTAATTCTATTATTACAAATGATTCTGTCGCGTTTAATAAATCTGTTTTCACGATTTCTAAAGAAACAAAACGAATTTTAGGTTTACGTTGTAAAAAAGCAACAACAAATATTAATTCGAATACAATAGACGTTTGGTTTGTTGACAATATGGAATTGAATGCCTCTCCAACAATGGTTGGAATGAATTTAGGTTTTGTGTTAGAACTTACACGAAATAATAATTCAACGATTCGAGCTTCGAAAATAGAACGCGAAAAAGATTTGATTCCAAGTCAATTTATCCAAAAAGAATTGCATCAAAATAGAGTTGATTTGTTGACATATAAAGACATTATTTGGAAAAGTAAATTCGTTGATATTCCACTTTTATCACATCAACAAGTTAATTTTAGTAAAGATTTTTCTTCAAATGATTCAATTTATCGTTTTGCAAATGGAACTGTTGTAGTTCGAAAAATTAAAATTCCTCAAATTAAAGAAGGAAGCCAAGTTTTCTTAAATGTTTCGCAACAATCAAATGGTGATGCTTACGACAGAACAGGTTCTGTATTTTTGATCCCGCGTGATTCTAAAATTACATTTATGGATGGTTTGCAAAAAGGAATCAATGAATTACCAATTTATACATCAGCAAATAACAAGAAATATCAAGGTTATTTTTTGACAGAAAATTATTCGCCAACGATAGAATTAATGCGCTTTTTCACACCTTTTGGAATTAATAAATTCAATCATATTCAATTAAAAAATCAAACTTGGGAAACCGAAGCAAAATATCGTCAAGAAATCACAGAATTTCAAGGTTTATTATCTGATCAAGAAGTTTTGATTGGTTTCTTCATTGGAAATTATGATCAAGGCGGACATATTATTTCTGCCAATATTTCTGTTCATCCATCAGGTTCTACAACAATGCCAATTAAAAAGGCTTTACCAATTTTCAATACTGCAAATGTGATGGAAATGGCTGGACAAGAATACTCTACTTTGTTCGAAAATCCGAATGGTTTTACAGTAGAATTCACGTTGAAAGAAGATTACAATAATGCTAAATTACGTTTTACAACAACTGGACATGGCGGTTGGGAAAATGGTGATGAATTTGTTCCGAAAGAAAATAGTATTTTTCTTGATGGACAAAAAGTATTTAATATAGTTCCTTGGAGACAAGATTGTGGTTCTTATCGCGCTTACAATCCAGCTTCTGGTAATTTTGACAATGGTTTATCATCATCTGATTATAGTCGTTCTAATTGGTGTCCAGGAACAATTACAAATCCTTATTTTATAGATTTGGGCAATTTAAAAGCCGGAAAACATAGTATACAAGTAAAAATTCCGCAAGGAAAACCTGAAGGAAATAGTTTCAGTTATTGGAATGTTTCTGGTGTTCTTTTAGGAGAATAATTTTTTTGAAGCAAAAAGATTTGTTAAACGTCTTTTTGCTCTATTTTTTTATGATTTATCAAAACCGTTAACCAATCTACAATATCTTGATATACTTCATCTTTGATAGATTCATTCAATATTTCATGTCTCAAGTTTGGATATAGTTTCATTGTTACATATTGAAATCCATTTTGCTTTAAATCTTTATACGATTCCAAAACTCCTTTACCAAAATCACCAATTGGATCATCTGCTCCACTCACAAAATAAATAGGTAAAGATTGCGGTATATCTTTTGCCCAATTCTTTTTTGTTGCTTGTATATTTAAATTAATCAAAGTATAAAAACCGTTAACAGTGAAAGGTATTCCGCAAAGAGGATCTTTCAGAAAATTTAAACGATTTAACTCATCTAAACTAAGCCAATTAGTCTCATGAAAATTTTCTTCATTTTGAAAATGTTTATTATTCGATTTTGAAAAAATAGTATTAAGTAATTGACTTCTTTTATGAGGAATCAATTTATTTAGAATACTTAAAAAACTACTCAATAATTTAATTCCAGGAATCCTACCTCCTGTTCCCATAATTATAGCACCATCAAAGTGATTTCCATATTCTTGAAGTAGGCAACGTGTTATAAACGATCCCATTGAATGCCCCAAAATAAAATGTGGTAATAAAGGGTATTCATTCTCTAACAAATTAGCTAACTCTTTTGCCGTCTTTATTAAATTTTCTTTTGGATTATCTAAGCAGAAAAAACTGTAATCTTCTTCTATTTTAGCTGTTTTTCCATGTCCTAAATGATCATATAACAAAACTAGAATTCCTTTGTCAGCCAAGTACTTTGCAAAATTTTCATATCGCCCACTATGTTCTTGCATACCATGGACAATAAGTAAAGTAGCTATAATTTCATCTTCTGGAAGAATTACTCTATAATAAACATTCTCTGGTATTGACATTTTTATTAAGATTTAATTATTAAATTACAGTTTTACTTATTCAAAATAAACATTTTTATGAATAAATCATTGACTTTTTCAACAAATTTCAAGCCGATAAATAAGATCTAAAATTTCTAATTTTTATAACTAAAAAAACGAGGTAAATAAAAATTAACCTCGTTTTTTTTATGATGTATGATAATTTTACTTTTTCGTTTTAATTGTATTCTTATAAATCTGACCATCTTTAATAATCACTAAAAAGTTTTTATCAGGATTAGCAATTAATGATAAATCTTTCAACGGATTTCCATCAACCAAAATCAAATCTGCTAAAGCTTGTTCTTCTACAACACCTAATTTCCCTGGATATGGACTTCTTAAACCAGATAATTGCAACAGTTCTCCATTATCTTGTGTTATCATTTTCAGAATTTCAGCATTTGTAAACCATTTTTGAAGACGTAAAATATAACTATTTTGCTCATCATTCAACTCAGGTTCAAACAAGAAATCCGTTCCCCATGCGAGCTTCACACCAAGTTTTTTTGCTAATGGCCAAACTTTATCTTGACCATCCAAAACTGGTTTACGTTTTTCTTTTCGCTGCTCGTCCATGTTTTCATTATTATCCATCAAATTTTGAAGGCTTAACCAAACACCTTTTTTAGCAAGAATTTTCAAAGTTTCTTCATCTAACATTTGACCATGCTCAATTGACTTCACTCCTGCTTCCACAGCGCGTTGCACAGCTCTCGGCGTATAGGCATGTACCATTACATACGTTCCCCAATCTTCAGCAGCATCAACAGCCGCTTTCATTTCGTCAAAAGTATATTGCGTAACATCAATCGGATCATAAGCAGAAGACGTTCCACCACCTGCCATCAATTTGATTTGACTCGCACCAAAGCGTAAATTTTCTCTTGTTGCTGTCAAAACTTCATATCTTCCATCAGCAATAAAAGTAGCTCCTAATTCCTCTGCACGAGATGCTTTTCCAAAAAAACGACGCGAACGTTCATCAGGAGTTCTAAAATCTCCGTGACCAGCCGTTTGACTAATCGTTGCTCCTGAAGGCCAAATTCTAGGTCCTGCAACTTTACCTTTATCAATGGCTAGTTTCAAAGGAAAAATTGGTCCTCCAGCATCACGAACACTCGTAAAACCTCGCATCAACATTTTGTGGGAAGCTTCGCCAACTTTATTCATTAACATTTCTTCTGACATATCTGGCGACATCATTTGCGCCATCGTCAATGAACCAAATACCATGTGTACATGAACATCGATTAAACCTGGCATCAACGTTTTTCCTCCTCCATTAATTTTTACAACATCTTGATTAGGTGAAGAAATTTTTGCAGAACTAATTTTTTCAATTTTTTGACCAGAAACCAAAACATTCATCGGTGATGTTAATGCTTGAGTTTGATGATCTAAAATTCTAACATTTTCAATCAGAATCTGCTTTGTTTGAGCAAAAGTAAAAGTGGTAGCGAGAAAAAAAAGTGCTATTATCGACTTTATTTTCATAATTTATTGTTTAATTGCCCTAAAGATACGTTGAAAGTGTGTATTTGAGGATAAAAAAAGATGATTTCTTAATTAAATGAAAACAATTCTTTTCTAAATCTATTCTATCTCCTAACCTTTAGCTAAATCTATTATTTTCTTAACTATTGTGACAAGTACCACAACCAATAATCCTGCAACTAATGCAATCAAAGCTTCGCTAATCATCATTGGAATTGCTGTAGGTAAATGATGATGAATATAATCGATGTTGTGAACAAATATTCCGCCTGAAACCAATAAAAGCGCAACAGTCCCTACAAATCCTAAAATTTTAATCACATAAGGCAATGCATCAACTAAAAAGTGTCCTAATTTAGAAACAGCTCCTTTGTCATGTGATGCTTTTATCAGTTTAAAACCTGCATCATCCATACGAACAATTAAAGTTACAATCCCGTAAACGCCAATAGTTGCTAAAATTGCAATAAACGAAACTGTAAAAACTTGTGTCAACATTGGTTGTTCCAAAACTGTACTCAATGCAATAATCACAATTTCTATCGAAAGGATAAAGTCCGTTATAATAGCAGATTTCACTTTTGATTTTTCCGAAACTTGTTTCTTATCTTCTACTTTATCTTCATGAATAACTTCTGAACCTTTTTTTGGACGGTGAAAAATAAACTCGATTATCTTCTCTACACCTTCAAAAGCTAAATAAAAACCTCCCAAAATCAAAACATATTTTATCACTTCTGGCATATAATGATTTAGTGTCAAAACAATTGGAACAATAATTAATTTATTGATAAAAGAACCTTTTGTAATTGCCCATAAAACAGGTATTTCACGCGAAGACAAAAATCCCGTCGCTTTCTCAGCATTTACAGCCAAATCATCTCCTAAAATTCCTGCTGTTTTACTCGCTGCCACTTTACTTGTAACCGCTACATCATCCATCAATGCTGCAATATCATCTAAAATTGCAAATATTCCTGAAGCCATATTATTGTTATTTTTTGGTTCGTAAAAGTAAAAAATAATGACAAATCTTTACAGATTATTTTCATGTTCTTTCAACGATTCATTTCAAGCAAATTGAACTCCAAATTTTGACTATAATTCTGATTAATTTTGAACTAAATTAAGTTCTTTCGGAAACTAATCATTAATTTTAAAGAGGAATACATTAAGCTTATAAAATGGAAAATTCTTTCGATCAGTTAAAAAAACATATGCAAATTTTCACTTCAATTTCTGAAGAAGAATTTCATGATTCAGTCCAATATTTTGAAGAGTTTTCGGTGAAGAAAAAAGAAATGATTAAAAGAGCAGGAACAATTAGTACATATAATTATTTTATTGTTTCTGGATGTATTCGATTATTTTTCATCAATCAAAAAGGTGTAGAACAAACCATTGATTTTGCTATCGAAAATTGGTGGTTGACAGATTTGTTTTCTTATATCAATCAGCAAAATTCTGAGTTTTATATTCAAGCTGTAGAAAATTCTATCATTATAAAAATGAGTAAGACAAACGAAAAAATTTTATGCCAAAAACACCCTATTTTCAATTCATATTTCAAACAAATTTATCAAAAAGCAAATGCTGCTGATCAAATGCGTTCCAAATATTTGAAAGAGTTTTCGAAAGAGGAGTTTTATCTTCATTTCAAGAAAAATTTTCCTGAGTTTTTACAACGTGTTCCGCAATATTTATTGGCTTCTTATTTAGGTTTCACACCCGAATATTTAAGCGAAATCCGAAAGAAAGAGTTTTCTTAAACCAGTTTAATTTTATTGAATAAATAATCGACGAACTTTGTTAAAAATTAAGAAATGAAATCACGATTAAACATTCAAAAATTAGAACCAAAAGCTTACGAAGCGATGTATGGTTTAGAGAATTTTTTAGCAAATTCTGAATTAGATAAATTGTATTTAGAGCTTATCAAAATCAGAGCTTCACAAATCAATGGTTGCGCTTTTTGTATTAATATGCACACCAAAGATGCGATGAAATTAGGCGAAACAAATCAACGTATTTTTTTGTTGAATGCGTGGCGAGAAACGACACTTTTTACAGAAGAAGAACGTGTAATATTGGCGATGACCGAAGAAATTACAAATATTAGTCAACATGGTTTATCAGAAGAAACCTATCAAAAAGCTTTGGCACTTTTTTCTGAAAATTATATTGCGATTATCATTATTGCAATTACCACGATTAATGCCTGGAATAGAATTGCGATCAGTTCTCATATGATGGTTTAAAATTTTAGCTTCAGAAATCTGAAGCTTTTTTTGTCTAAAAATCGGCTTTCGGACTAAAATAGTTTAATTTTGAGTCTTGAAGTAAAATTGATATGAATATTTACGATTTAATTGTTGACGATAAGGAAGAAATTTCTTTGAATGATGTTTTTTTAGATGATCAAAATCTTGCGCAAGTAAAACAACTTATCAAAGAACATCGATATATAGAGGAATTGAGCAAATATAATTTACCTGTCAATAATAAAATTTTGTTACATGGATTTTCGGGTTGTGGAAAAACAACAACTGCAAAAGCAATTGCAAATGAAATCGGAAAACCTATATTGATTCTGAATTTAAGTAATATTGTTTCGTCAAGAATCGGTGAAACTTCACAAAATATTCGAATGCTTTTTGATAAAGCTGCTCGTGAAAAAGCAATTCTATTTTTGGATGAGTTTGATCAAATCGGAAAAGCGCGTGGAAATGATGACAAAGATGTTGGCGAAATGCGTCGTTTGGTGAACACGGTAATTCAATTAATTGATTATTTACCACAAAACTCATTATTGATTGCTGCAACAAATCATCCACATATTATTGATGTCGCATTGTTGAGAAGGTTTCAGTTAAAAATTGATTTCAAAATGCCAACTTCCGAAATGTTAGATGTTTATTATGATAAACTTTTAAACGATTTACCAAAAGATATTCAATCGCTTAAACGACAATATAACGTTTCATTTGCCGAAGCAAAAGATTATGCTCTTACAAACGCAAAAGCATTATTGATTGAAAAATTAGAACGTCAAGTAAATTCTTAAAACCCAAATATGGAAGACGAATTAATTTATTTCAGAGAACTTTTGGATACTGATGTTGCGCGACTTTTCGAAATTTATTCGAATGCAGAAGCCATGAAATATCGCGAAACCGCACCAATGAAAACGATCGAAGATTCGTACAAAATGCTGGAAAGAAATAAAGAAAAAAAGAATTCTGGATATGAATTTCGTTTTGCTGTTATCGAAAAATCTTCTGAAACCTTGATTGGTACTGTGATGTTTCAACCTGTGCACGACAAAGCTATAATTGGCTATTCCATTGATGAACAATTTTGGAACAAAGGTTATGCAACACGAATTATCAATCTGATTTCGAAAGAATTGAAATCGAAAAAATATATGCTGATTGAAGCTTGGGTAAAAAAAGAAAATATCGCTTCGTCTAAAGCTTTATTAAAAAATAATTTTCAACAGATTTCGCAAACAGTTTATCCAAAAAATCATCTTTTTCAATTAAGATTTACCTATTCTTAAGTTTTACTTAAGATAAATCTTTAAGCGTTTATTTCTAAAATCATCGCCCTATTTTTGTATCAGAATAAAATTTCTGATCATGATTTTTACTATTTTTCTCCTATTTATTGGAGCAATTTTAGCATTTTGGATAAGTGCAATTTGTGGCGGTGGCGCAAGTTTAATCTTAATTCCAATCCTCAATCTTATTATTCCAACTTCGTTAGTTCCTTTTTCATTAACAATCGGAACATTTACAAGTTCTGCCTCTCGAATAGCGGCTTTCAGAAAATCTGTACATTGGAAAATCTTCTTTTGGTTTGTGCCATTTTCAATTCCAGCAGTTTTAATGGGTGCTTATTTAATCAAATTTATCAACCCAATTTATTTGCAAATTATTGTAGCTGTATTATTGATTTCAAATGTTCCACAATTATTTCTAAACAAGAAACAACAAGATAATGAAGAAAAACCTTCGTCAAAATATATTTTAGCTATTGTTGGTTTTTTAGCTGGATTCGTTTCTGGAATAACAGGTGCAATTGGTTTATTATTCAATAGATTTTATTTAAAATATGGATTAACAAAAGAAGAAATTATTGCAACACGAGCTGCCAACGAAATTATACTTCATATCATAAAATTAATCATTTATATTGTTCTTGGTTTATATTCAAAAAACGCTTTATTACTTGGATTGACGATTGCAGTTGCCTCAATTATTTCTTCTTATACGGTCAAATATATTTTACCTTATTTTAGCGATTTTATTTTCAGAAAAGTTGGCTATGCGGCAATGGTTATTTCTGGAATTACACTTTTTTATACAAGTTCTCAAAAAATCATTCAAGAAGATAAAGTTCAACTTACAACAACAAGTAAAGGTGACGAAAATGAAACAACTTTGAAATGGCGAAACAGTGATTTTGTGATGGAATATTCGTTAGATGGTGAATTTGAGATTGAACGTCCAATTCAACCGAATGAATTACCTGAAAAATTATTGAAAAAATACAATGAAATTTTACCTAATTACGATAAAATCCATCTCGAAAAAGTATTCAAAATTGGAGAAGATAGTTATGAATTTTATTGTTACAAAGGCAATAAACTAACCAAATTTGAACTGAAAGAATAGAAGATTGAACAATTAATTTTTACGAAACATTATTTTTGATAAATTATTCTTAAGTTTAGCCAACATTACTATAAAAATTTATGAATACAAAAGATAATCCCAAACTAATACGAGCTTGGATTTCTTACGATTGGGCAAATTCTGTTCATTCTTTAGTTATTGCCTCTGCTATTTTTCCGGTTTATTATACTTTAATGACCTATGATGCGAACGATCAACCGATCAAATTTTTAGGATTATTACCAGAGTCCGCATTCAATTTTTCATTGGCAATTGCTTTCTTTTTTGTGATTGTTTTGTCTCCTGTTTTGTCTTCAATTGCAGATTTAATCGGAAATAAAATAAAATTTCTTCGCTTTTTTTGTTATTTAGGGTCGTTCTCATGTATCGGAATGTTTTTCTTCACATCGAGCGATTTAGTTTGGTTAGCTTTATTACTCAATATCACCGCAAGCATAGGTTTTTGGGGGAGTTTAGTTTTTTACAACGCCTATTTACCAGAAATTGTCTCAGACGAAAAAATGGACAAAGTTTCCGCTCAAGGTTATATGTTTGGTTATATTGGTTCTGTCATTTTATTGACGATTTGTTTAGCAATGATACAATTCGCCCCAGAAGAACAACAAGCTATGTTTACTCGAATAAGTTTCTTATTAACAGGAATTTGGTGGTTAGGATTTGGACAAATTGCATTAAGCAAATTACCAAATCACAAATATGATCGTGAAATTCCGAAAGATATTATCAAATCAAGTTTTAGAAATTTAAAACATACCTTCAAAGATCTGAATCAATACAAAAATATTCGTGTTTTTTTGGCTGGATTTTTCTTTTACAGTTTAGCAATGCAAACTATCTTTTTGATGGCGGCAATGTTTGGAAGTTCAGAAATAGGAATGGAATCTTCAGAATTGATTATGACCATTTTATTAATTCAAATTGAAGCTGTTTTAGGGGCATGGTTATTCTCTTTTCTATCAGGAAAAATAGGAAATAAGAAAACCTTATTAATCGGGATTTTTATCTGGATTATTACATGTATTATTGGTTATTTAATTAATAAAAATGATCCTAATGTAAAAACTCAATTTTACGTAATGGCTGCAATGGTTGGTCTTGTAATGGGAGGTTTGCAAGCTTTATCACGTTCTACATACGCCAAATTATTACCAGAAACAGAAGACACAACAACCTATTTTAGTTTTTATGATGTGTTCGAAAAATTTGCCTTATTTTTAGGTTTAGTTATTTATGGATTATTGATTGAATATTCTGGCGGAATGAAAGCTTCGGCTCTTGCAATGGGCGTTTCGTTTGCGATTAGTTTCATTATTTTATTGTTCTATAAAATGGAGAAGAAATAATAATATGAATATCTATGAAAAAGATTACATTACTATTATTATATTATCTATGTCAAAGTTGTGCTGATAAAAATAATTCTTTTGATGAATTTGATATAACATATAGTAATTTTTTTCAAGTTTATAATTCAATCAAATTAACTAATAGTGACACTGTATTTATTAGAAAATATTATGAAGATTTCGAATTAAAAAATCCATATTATCACAAGGATTATTATGCAATTTTAAATAAAACTGATCGAGATAATATTAATAAAGCAATTGCAAATATTAATCTATATAACTATGATTCAGTTTACCAAAATAAAATTATTATTGATGGATTTATTTATAGAATATATTTAAAAAAGGATGATACTGAAAAATCTATTTTCGTTTCTAACAAAATGCCTCCAGAAGAATAAAATCAATTGAAACAATTAATATTAAAATCTGTTGATAATTTGAAGCTATTAAAAACAGATAAGAATTTTAGTATAAAAAGTCAAGATATTTTCCCTGAACCAGAGAAAATTACGTATTAATTTTCAAATAAAACTAAACCCCAATATTTTAATCAATATTGGGGTTTAGTTTTAAAAATTATAACCTTCCTTTTTCCGAACTACTTTTTGATTGTTCTATCGTAAATGATTTTCCGAAATTGTATCGAATTCCAACACGATAATAACGAGCGGATTGTCCTGTATAAACAAATTTTGTATCGTTACTAAAACTTTGATCTTGCCAAGCTCTATCTTTAAATACATTATTTACATTAAACGAAACTTCAAACTTTTTATCCAGAAATAACGCTCTCAAACCAAAAGCTGTACTCCAATTAGCACGACTTCTTGACATCGCATCAATTGTTTTTGTTGAATAATTTGTAGTATGGTTAAATAATAATGTTTTAGATTTATTCAGTTCTAAATTATTTGTCAAACGAAATTCTCCATTAAATCCATCCAATGTATAATTATATTCTGGAATAATTCCTTTCGTTTTTTTGTAATACAAATCAATCGCTCCATTGACTTTCCACCATTTTACAAGCTTGAAATTTAGATTTTCACTAATCCCAAAACTCTCCGAATCAGCATAATTATATGGAATCCAATTTTGTGTATTTTCTGTTGGATTTACAACCACAATTTGATTGATTTCATCCGTAGAATTTCTATAATATAACGTTGTAATTGCCAAATCTTTGTATGCATATTCCAACTCATAATTATACGAATAAGAAGGTTTTAACTTCGGATTTCCTTCTGCAAAAGAATAAGGCGAATAAATGGTACGAAACGGATTCAATTGTCCCATAAAAGGTCGATCAATACGTCGCCCAACATTTATACTTAACGAATGATTTTCAGCAGGTTTATACATCAAATAAGCCGTTGGGAATAACCCATCATATTTATAGGTATCATGTTGATTTTCTTGTGGAGAAAAACCTTTTGCATCAGTATTTTCGTATCTCAAACCAATTTTTGCTGACCATTTTTCTGAAATATCTTTTTCGATACTCGCATAAAAAGCTAAAATATTTTCGTCATAATAAAAACCATTACTCAACTTTTCATCATAAACAGGCGTTCCAGAAGATGTGTTGTAAAATAAATTATCGCTATTATTTTTCGTCCAACTGTAACGTCCACCATAATTTAGTTTCCAAGTATTAACGGGGTGTTCCATATCAATATTCAAACTATAATTATTTGCTTTTTGATCAGACAAACTTTTATTTCCTTGATATTCTGCTGTATTTTCAAGATCATTTGAATCAAAAAATCGGTTAGAAGCTACACTTGTATTATTGTTATTAAAATTAACCCAATCAAAATCAAAGGTTAATTTTTTCCCGATTGTATCCATTTTATAAATCACATGATAATTCAGTGTATTGTATTTCGTGTTGCCTTTGCTCCCATTTCGATCATTCAAAATATAACTCAACAATTCATTTTTATCCAAACTATTTATCGTTGTTTTCGTACCACCAGTTCCTTTTCGATTTCCAGCATATAAATCAAGTGTAAAACCAGTTGTCAACTTCTCCGAAATTTTATAATCTAAACCTAATTTTCCGCCAATATTTCTATTTTTTCCACTATTTTTTTCTCTTTCGGTCCAAACTTCATTGGTTTTTGTGAAATAAATATCAGATTGTCCAATTCCGTCATATTCTCCAAAACCACCAAAAATATTCGAAACTAATGTCCATTTATTTTTTCGGTAATTAAACGATGCACTATTGTTCCAATATGGTTTGTTATAATGTTGCAATGACGATGACAAACTCCCATTCCACGAGTCTTTTTTACCAGATTTTAATACAATATTTAGAATTCCACTATTTCCTATTGCTTGATATTTTGCGGGCGGATTTGTAATTACTTCTATTTTCTCGATATCATCTGCGCGAAGCGTTTTTAAATAATTTATCAATTGATCACCAGACATTTCCAACAAACGATCGTCCACCATCACACGCAAATTACTTTTACCAATTATCGAAACAACATCATTATCAACCTTCACACGAGGCGCCAATTTTAGCAAATCTAACGCATCTCCACCTTTTGCTCCTTCCGCTAAATCTGCATTAAAAACAAGTCGATCAACTTTCTTTTCAATTAATTTTTTCTGACTTTTTACAACTGTTTCATTTAATGTAATATTTTCAGTTTTTGGAATAATAATAACGCCTAAATCTTGATTTTGTCCACATAAAATTGTTTGAGTATGAAGCAAAACACCAGCTTCTTCTATTCGAAACGTATAATTTCCTTCTACTAAATCAACTGTAAAAGTTCCTTTATCATCAGTTGAAATTTCATCAATAATTTGATCATCTTTTAAAATAATAACATCAGCCAAACTAACAGGCATTTGATTCGTATATTGCAAGCTTCCTTTATATTGTTGTTGCGCAAAAATCGAGGTCGAGGCAAATAATAAAATTGGTATGTATAATTTAGACATATTAGGTTTGTTTACTATAATGACGTGTGAATTACAGAAAAGTTACATAGAAAATGAATAATAATTGAATTTGTCTTTAAAAAATAAATTAACAATGATTTAATATTTAAAGAATTTTACTACATTTCAAAAAATAATTACAACTGATTAAAAAAATATAAATGAATGGATTTTAATGAATTAAAAAACAAATTAGTGCAATCAACCAAACAAGCCTTTTTGAAAATTTATAACGAAAATCCTTCCCAAGACCTTTATGCTTTTGCCTTGTGCAATAACGACTCGAAAATAGCTATTCATCCTTCGGCAAATTCTGTAGAACATTTGGAAAAAGTTTCGGATGAAGACGATTTTTGTTACTACAAATACGAGCCTTCTGAATGGAAATATGATTATTTAGGAGCTGAAAACTCTTTTCAAGAAATCAATCAAATGTGCAAAGAAATCGTTGATGAACACGATGATGACGAAGATTGGTTTTATCAATTTCAGAATAAAATTAATGAAAAATGTATCGAAGTTTTAGAAGAATTAAAGAATGAAAATTTCTTTTCTAAATTAATCGGTAAAGATATTTTCTTAAACTTTTCTGTGATTGATGATGATTTGAACGTAGAAAAACAACAAAAAATTATTACTCAATTGAATGATAATTCATACAAAGAAGATTATTTTGAATGGATGACAACTTGGGGTAAAAACAAAAAAAGAGCTTTATAAAAAGCTCTTTTTTTTGTTGAATATATTTCTAAAAATTTTAGATTTCTTTTCTCAATCTCGCAACCGGAATATTTAATTGTTCACGATATTTTGCAATTGTACGACGAGCAATTGGATAACCTTTTTCTTTTAAAATTTCAGTTAATTTTTCGTCTGTCAAAGGTTTACGTTTGTCTTCATCTGCAATTACATCTTGCAAAATTCGTTTAATTTCGCGCGTCGAAACTTCTTCACCTTCATCATTTGTTAACGATTCTGAGAACAAATCTTTTATCAAAAATGTTCCGTAAGGCGTTGTGACATATTTAGAATTCGCTACACGAGAAACTGTCGAAATATCCATTCCAATTCTGTCTGAAATATCTTTCAAAATCATCGGTTTAATTTTCGTTTCATCTCCTGTTAAGAAATACTCTTTTTGAAATTTCATAATCGCTTCCATTGTGTACAAAAGCGTGTTACGGCGTTGCTGAACCGCATCAATAAACCATTTCGCAGAATCTAACTTTTGTTTGACAAACATCACAGCTTCTTTCTGTTGATTCGATTTATTTTCGGTTTTTTTGTATGTATCTAACATTTCTGCAAACGCACTCGAAATTTTCAATTCTGGTACATTACGTCCATTTAACGACAATTCTAAATCGCCATCGTTGATATGAATCGTAAAATCTGGCGTTATTTGCTCTACAATTTTACTACTACTCGAAAATGATTTTCCTGGTTTTGGATTCAAACGTTCAATCTCCGAAATTGCATCACGCAACTCATCATCATCCGCATCATATTTTGCCATCAATTTCGAATAATGCTTTTTCGTAAATGCATCAAACGATTCTGAAATTAATTTTTCGGCTAATTCTACTGCTTCTGTTTGATTTTTATTTTCTAATTGAATCAATAAACATTCTTGCAAATCACGCGCACCTACACCAACTGGATCCATTCGTTGAATATAATTAATCAACAAATTTTCGACCTCTTCTGGCGAAGTGTAAATATTTTGCGAGAATGCTAAATCGTCAACCAACGATTTAATATCACGACGCATATAACCATCATCGTCAATATTTCCTAAGATAAATTCAGCAATTTGAAATTGTTCCGAAGTTAATCGATTCGTATATAATTGCGATGTCAAAAACTCGATAAAGCTCTCTCCTTGCGCGTAAGGAACAGATTTATCTTCGTCATCATCACTATAATTATTCGTATACGTTTTATAATTTGGGATGTCATCATCGCTCAAATAATCATCAATATTGATATCACTTGTATCAATCACTTGCTCGTCGCCAAAATCATCACTCTGATTGTCCCATTCTTCCTGCTCTCCTCCGTAATCTTCGTCATATTCAGAAGATTGATCATCCAAAGCAGGGTTTTCTTCCAACTCTTCCTTTACGCGTTGTTCAAAAGCAACCGTAGGAAGTTGAACCAACTTCATTAATTGGATTTGTTGTGGCGATAGTTTTTGTTGTAATTTTAAATTTAATTCCTGCTTTAACATATTTTGGGTTTTGGCTTATATAAAAAACGGATTTAGCTTAAAGTTACAATTTTTAAGCATAAATCCGTAAAAATATTTTGATTAAAATTCAGCGTTATTCGGTGTTCTAGGGAAAGGAATTACGTCACGAATGTTACCCATTCCTGTAACGAATAATACCAAACGCTCTAAACCTAAACCGAAACCTGAATGTGGCACAGAACCGAAACGTCTTGTGTCGCGGTACCACCATAATTCTTCTTTATCGATTCCGAATTTTTCCATTTTTTCGTCTAAAACTTCTAAACGTTCTTCACGCTCAGAACCTCCGATAATTTCTCCTATTCCAGGGAATAAAACGTCCATTGCACGAACTGTTTTTCCGTCATCATTCATACGCATATAAAATGCTTTGATTTCTGCAGGATAATCAAATAAAATAACTGGCGTTTTGAAGTGTTTCTCAACTAAATAACGTTCGTGTTCTGATTGTAAATCTGCTCCCCAACCTTCGATTGGATATTTGAATTTACCTTTTTTATTTGGTTTAGAATCTTTTAAGATATCAATTGCTTCTGTATAAGTTAAACGAATGAATTTGTTATTTAAAACATATTCTAAACGCTCAATTAAACCTAATTCAGAACGCTCTGCTTCTGGTTTTTGTTTTTGTTCTTTGTCAAAACGTTCAGCTAAGAATTTCAAATCATCTTTACACGTTTCCATTGCATAAGTGATAACAGATTTCATAAAATCTTCTGCCAAATCCATATTTTGATCTAAACGGAAAAACGCAACTTCTGGTTCAATCATCCAGAATTCAGCTAAGTGACGAGAAGTATTCGAGTTTTCTGCACGGAAAGTAGGTCCAAATGTATAAATTTTCCCTAATCCCATTGCTGCAGTTTCTCCTTCTAACTGTCCAGAAACCGTTAAGTTAGTCGATTTACCAAAGAAATCTTGTGTATAATCTACTTTTCCTTCTTCGTTTTTAGGCAAGTTTTCCATATCCAAGTTTGTGATATGAAACATCTCTCCTGCTCCTTCAGCATCAGATCCTGTAATAATTGGTGTGTTGATGTAAACGAATCCATTTTCGTTGAAATACTTGTGAATTCCGAACATTAACGCATTACGAACACGCATAGTGGCAGCAAAAACATTCGTTCTGAAACGTAAATGTGCTTGCTCTCGCAAAATTTCTAAACTGTGTTGTTTTGGTTGTAAAATAGTTCCTTTTAAATCATCAGATGGCGCAGTTCCTAAAATTTTGATTTCTTTCGCAACAATTTCAATATCTTGACCTGCTCCTTCACTTTCTACCACTTCTCCTTTAACTTGTAAAGAAGCTGCTGTAGAAATTTGTTTTATAATTGATTCGTCAAAATTTTCGAAATCTACTACTACTTGAATATTATTAATTGTAGAACCGTCATTCAACGCGATGAAACGATTACTTCTGAACGATCTTACCCATCCATTTACAACTACTTCCTGTAGCAACAAATCCTTGCCTTTTTCTAATAAGGCTTTAATTCCGTACGATTGCATAATTTTTTAATTTATCCTTACAAATTTAGTTATTATTTAAAGTTATAAAAATTATAGGCATAATTTTTGCGAATATTTTTCAACCAACCTAAAAATCCTTTATAATTTCAATGAAAATGTAAAGGATTTTTGATTTTAGTTTATTTTTTGAAGTGAAATTATTCTAATTCTTAGATTCAAAACGCAAAAGAATTTCATTTATTCTTTGAATAAGAACTTTATCAGAATTATTATTTTGAATTAAATAATCTACATAATTTTTTAATTCGTAAAATTGACTATCAGTTTTAATTTGATCTTTCTCAATTATCTTTTCGATTCTTTTAAAATATGATTCAAAAATATCAATTTCATAATTGGTTGTCTTTATCAAATATTCATTAAAACCAAAATCTCTATCTTCGATAAAATCAGACCTTAAATCTTTAAACCAGTTTTTTAAAATAGTTAATTTTCCTTTTGAATAATATTCTTCTGCTTGAGTTTTTAAACGAAAATATTCATCTTTCATTTCATTATTAAAGGCAAGATGAACAATATAATAATCTAAAGTCGCAACTACTAAATCTCTATACTTTTTAAGTTCAAATTCTTTATCCATAATAATTAGAATTGTAATTGAATATTAGATGAGATTCTGAAACGAGTTCAGAATGACAGCATCCTTATCCTACAAGAAATTCAAATTTACAGTTAATTTTAAGTAGAAATTATCTTGGAATTTTTCTTCTGAATAAGCACCTAAACGATAAAACGCTCCTAAACCAAATGTTTTGAAAATTAAATTGTTTACCTCAACACCTGTTTCGTGATAATAATGGTTCAACGTTTTGAACTCTAAATTTTGATGATCTGCTCTATCTTTCATATCACCCAAAACTCCACGGTAAACGAATTGCGGGAAAATAATTTTGTTTCCAACTTTAACGCCAGCAAAAATATGCTTCAACTGAAATGATACAAATCGATCCGAATAAAATTCACCTGGACGCATTGTTTCGAAATTCGTTAAACCACCTACTCCAAAATTCAAAAAGTCATTTCGTTTTGCATTTCCTTGTCCTTCGTACAAATTCATCAACGGCATTTTACCTTCGACCCAACCTGCATTTACATTAAAATTTGTTTTACCAACTCGCGTATCAAACACATCAAAATAAGAAACATTGAAACGAAGTGGATCATAATCAGAATTGAAAATATCCCAATATTTCGTCAGCGTTGCATAGAAAACAGATTTCCCGCTATTCACCGTCACTTTCCCGTAAGGCGTGCGAATAAACTTGTCTTTTGGCGCAAAACGAATCGCTAATTGCGTGTTATACAAATCGTACCAACCAATATTATTCAGGAAAGAATAATCAAATTCTGCTTGCTGTTTTTCATAATTCGCCGAAATATTGAAAGTTACATTTTTGAAAATATCTTGTTCATATCCAAACGAATAGCGTTTATATGAAAAATATTCGTGGTTATAAATATTACTAAAAGCTCCAGAAATTAGACGTGTATAATTCGATTGCAATAAAATTGGCGTTTTCCCAGAAGCCGAAACATCTTGCGAGTATTTTGCAAAAATTCGACCCGAATAAGGTTTGTTTACATAATAATCTCCACCAAATCCAAACTTGAATGTTTCATCTTTGAAACCATAAGCCGAATATGCATTCAATGAATATTTATCGCTCCAATTTTCATTTGTATTAAACGCAGCACCAAGTCTAAAACCTTCGTAATCGTTAAACGCTAAGATTTTTGTTAAATCTAAATCAACTTTTCCTAACGATAATTTTCCGCCAGAATTGATGATTCGCGTCAATTTCATTTGACGTTCTAACTTATATTTATCGCCAATACTATCAATTGTCGTGTACGTATTTCGCTCTTTGTTCGATAATGACGAATCACGGTAATCTTCCATCACATTGTCCCATTTCTTTTCGTTCATATTTTGAAAAGAAATTTCGTCTTCGTAACCTAAAAATTCGTTGCGTTTGAAATGCGCAGGATTCTGAATATCCTTGAAAGTAGTTTCGAGATTAATCCAAATTTTTTCTTTTTTATCAATAAAATCATCGCCAGCTAATTTCTCAGTGATCTTGAAATTACCAGCTTCCATACGATATTTTTGTTGATTCGGTATCCAAGAACCATTGTTCAATTTCCAATCTGCTTCTAATTCGGCAATATAATTTGCACTTGTATTTTCCGCTTCAATCTTAATCAAAGCAAAGGTTCTGTCATCAATCCAAAGCGTTCCTTTAATTTGTCTTTTATCCGTTTTGATCGATGGGAAAAAACTAATAACAGCCGTTTTTCGTCCATCAATAAAAATATCTTCTTTGAAACCATAACGGTAATGCGAAAGACCTTCGCGACTTACTGGATTAATAATTCCTTTGAAGAAAAAATTGATTTTATCTTGATCAAAATTGAACGCAATTGGTTGCATCGCCAAATATTCGTACAAAGGCGAACGCATTCCAGAAATACGAGAAGATTGCACAATATTTTTTAATCCAAAACGCTTCGAAACTTTGTGATCCATTGCACGTTCTCCCAAAAATAAATGACTATTGTCTAATAATTTTTTCCATTGATTATTGACAGAATCTTTGTGATTTTGAGGTTGAATAATAAACGGAATCGAATCGTTATTTACTGTACTCCAAAATTTTGTGTATGATTTTAGGAAAATATTTCCTCCGTTTCTGATTGTATTCTTAGATTGATTGCGAATTGCTTTGATAATCAAATTACGACCAACAGAATCATTTGTTGTAAAACTAACCTCATCCAAACTAATGAAAGAAGGTTTCATCATAATTTCGACCAACTTTTTACCTTCAGTCTGAATACTTTCCGAGAAATATCCGTTCTTGATTACATCAATAAAATGAACAGAATCATTGATATCCAATTCTCCTAATTCGTCTGTTTGACCAAGGAATTGTTTGGTATCACTGTAAACATTAGCACCTGTTAAACGAAATTCGTCTTGAGCATCGAATACTCTTACTTTAATTTGAGCAAATGTGGCAATTGAGATACAGAAATTTAGCAGGAATATATAATTCTTCATCGTTTGAAATTGATTATGCAAATAAATAAAAAAAGCAGCGAAACGCTGCCTTAAAATATTTTTTTTTCAAGAAAGATTAAACTTTCATGATTTCAGCTTCTTTTTTCGTTAAAGCTTCTTCTAATTTCTTAGAAAACTTGTCTGTTAATCCTTGTACACGTGTTTCGTAATCTTTCACCATGTCTTCAGAAGCTTCTTTTACAGCTTTCAATGCTTTGTTCGCATCTTGGCGTGCATTACGAAGTGAAATTTTAGCAGTTTCCATGTCCGATTTGGCCATTTTTACTAACTCTTTACGACGTTCTTCTGTTACTGGAGGAATACTGATAATGATTGTATCTCCATTGTTAGAAGGTGCAAAACCTAAATTAGCATTAATGATTGCTTTTTCGATTTCGTGAATTAAATTTCTCTCGTATGGTTGAATGCTCAATGTCATTGCATCTGGTGTATTAACATTTGCAATTTGAGTTAACGGAGATAAACTTCCGTAGTAATCAACACGAACTGAACTTAACATTGCAGGAGTAGCTTTACCTGCTCTTAATTTGTCGAATGCAACCTCTAAGTGACTTACAGTTCCCTGCATTTGCTCCTTAGCCGTTTCTAAAATAATATCTAATTCTTCCATTTCGGGATTTATTTATTTGTTACTAGAGTACCTACGTTATCTCCTAAAATTAATTTTTTCAAGTTACCATCTGTATTCATATCAAATACAATAATAGGTAAATTATTTTCTTCACTCAAAGTAAAAGCTGTCATATCCATTACTTTTAAGTTTTTATCATAAACTTCTTGATAAGAAATTGTTTCGAATTTCTCTGCTGTTGGATCTTTTTCTGGATCTGCAGTATAAATTCCATCAACACGAGTTCCTTTCAAAATAACATCAGCTTGCGTTTCAATTGCTCTCAAAACGGCTGCTGTATCTGTTGTAAAATATGGATTTCCTGTTCCTGCACCAAAAATTACGACACGACCTTTTTCTAGATGACGCGTTGCTCTTCTTTTGATAAATGGTTCTGCGATTTGCTCCATACGAATAGCCGTTTGTAAACGCGTATTAACGCCAGCATCTTCCAAAGCTCCTTGCAATGCCATACTGTTAATCACAGTTGCTAACATTCCCATATAATCTCCTTGTACACGATCCATACCAGAAGCAACACCTTGTACACCTCTAAAAATATTACCACCTCCGATTACGATTGCCACTTCGCAACCAAGTTCTGCAACTTCTCTAATTTGTTGCGCATATTGTTTCAGCATATTTGGATCAATACCATATTGTAAATCTCCCATTAATGCTTCACCACTCAATTTAAGTAATATTCTTTTGTATTTCATCTTGTCAAAGGTTTTCTTTTGCAAATATAATTTTTCTATTCTGATTTATCCTAACGTTCGAAAATGTCAAACGCATTTTTTGTTGTAATTGCTGCAATTTCAGCTGGTGTTTGATGATAAATATCGACCAACTTATCGCAAACATGTGTCAAATAACTACTTTCATTTCGTTTTCCACGAAACGGAACTGGAGCTAAATAAGGTGAATCTGTTTCGAGAACGATATGTTTGATATCAAAATCTCCTAAAAATTGATCTATTTTTCCATTTTTGAAGGTTACAACTCCACCAATTCCTAATTTCAAATTAAAATCAATTGCGCGTTGTGCATCTTCTTTTGTTCCAGAAAAACAATGAAAAATTCCAAATAATTTTTCATCTTTCACTTCTTCTAATACTTCAAAAACTTCGTTGAAAGCATCACGGCAATGAATCACAATTGGTAAATTCTTTTCTTTTGCCCATTCAATTTGCGTTTTGAAAGCATCTTGTTGCGTTTGTAAAAAATCTTTTTCCCAATACAAATCAATTCCGATTTCGCCAATCGCTTTAAATGGACGTTTATCAATCCATTCGCGCACATGAGCCAACTCCTCCTCTATTGTATCTGGATGAACCGAACACGGATGCAAACCCATCATTGCAAACATCGAATCTTGATGTTGACTTTCTAATGTCAACATTCTCTCCGTGTAACTTTTATCAATTGCTGGTAAATAAAATCGCTCTACTCCATTTTGCTTTGCTCGCGCAATTACCTCATCTATATCATTCTCAAATTGCTCCGAATATAAATGTGTATGTGTATCAATTAACATGTTTTATTTTTGATTTCAAAAGTTCTTTTTCAGCAGAAAAATCAAGTTGATTTCCTTTTTCTAATTCATTCATCAATGCAATCGTTTTTACTAAAAATTGTTGATGATTGTCTGATTCTTCATTAAAAGGACGATGATTAATCGCTGAAATAACTTTGTTTATTTTTTGAATAATTGTTTGCGTTGATTGTTCGAAATACGTTTCTGAAAACTTTTCCCAAATGTAATCAACGGCTTGTTTCGATGGATGAATCAAATCTTCTTTGAAAAAACGATAATCTCTCAAATCATCCAAAACTAATTCATATGACGGGAAATATTCAACTTGATTATTTTGAAGACTTAATTGATATAAAGCATCCAACAATCTAGCTTTACTTACATTATTTTCGATCATTCCATCTTTTGTATGACGAACAGGACTAACTGTTGTAATGATGCGAATAGTTGGATTAATTTTCTTCAAATCTGAAACAATCAATTCCAACGATTTTAGATTATCTTCTGTTGTTAATAATCTTTTTTCAAATTGTTTTGCCTCAACTTTATGACAATTCGCGACAATTTGATTTGAAGTTTTCCATTCATAAATCCACGATGTTCCCAATGTAATCATCAACACATCACAAGAATGAATGTAATCATGAACCTGATTGATTGTTGAATTTAATTCCTCTAAAACAGCTTCTTTCGTCAACGCATTAAACGACGAATGTACATCGAAACAGAAAAATTCTTCTCCGTTTTGATGTACATCAGTTATTGTAAAATATTTTTTATGAATGCTTCTTTCTATTAAATTTTGAATGGAATGTGAATTAAAAATCACTCCAAATGGATTAATTAATCCGTCAAACTTTAAATCGGTCAAACGCTTTCCAATTTCATCTGAAAAACAAGAGCCTATCGTCAATATTTTGTGTTGATGATTGAGTTTAAAATCAGAAGATTGAATTTGAAAAGTCGTTCGAAATTGCATTTTTTATCCTTGTCGATCAATTAAAACTTCGCTTAACTCTCTCAAATAAGATTTACGTTCTTCTGGAACATCAATTTGATCCAAATAGCTGTGCGCTTTATTCGTATATTCTCTAATTAACGTTGAAAGTTTACGGTTAACATTCAGTTTTCTGAATAATTTTTCTACCGCATATACCTTATCGATATTATCTGTATTTGAGCTATACCAATATAATAATTCCTCTTTTTCTTCTTCGTTTGCCGCTTCTAAAGCAGAAATGTAAAGAATCGTTTTCTTATTCTCGAAAATATCTCCAGCGTGTTTTTTACCTAAATGTTCAAGGCTACCAAAAACATCCAAATAATCATCTTTCAATTGATACGCGATTCCTAAATTCAAACCATATTGGTACAATTTATCCGAATCCTCTTCCGAAGCATTTCCAATCATTGCACCTAATTTCAAAGCACAACCAAGTAAAACACTCGTTTTTAGAGAAATCATTTTGATGTAATCTTCGTACGAAACATTCAATTTTGTTTCATAATTCACATCCAATTGCTGTCCTTCACAAACTTCTAAAGCAGTTTTAGAAAATAATTTTGTCGAACGTTTAAATAATTCTGGTTCTAAATCTTCTAAATATTGATATGCTTTTACCAACATCGCATCACCAGAAAGAATCGCTGTATTTAATCCAAATTTTTCGTGAACTGTTGGTTTACTTCTTCTTAATGAAGCATTATCCATAATATCGTCGTGCATCAACGAAAAATTATGAAAAAACTCAATCGCTAACGAAGGTTTCAACGCTTTTTCAACTTCACCATCAAACAAATCAGTTCCCAATAAAGTCAAAATTGGACGAATTCTTTTACCACCAATATTCAAAATGTAATCCATCGGTTCGTATAATTCTTCTGGATTTTTAGAAAATGGATTTTTATCGATTGTTTCGGCAATTAATTCGTGAAATTTATCAAATGAGTACATAGTTTGATTTTTGTAAAAATTAAGTTTTGGCAAATATAACTAAGAATGATTGATTTTGGGTTGTTTTCTTTTATTTTTGATTGAACCTAAAAATTCGATTCCGACAATCAAATACAAAAGAATTTGACCAATAATCGCAGCAATAAAATAAGGATGACCTTTTTGTAAAACAATCTCAGCACTTTGCGACGAAGGAATTGTCCAAAAATAAGTGGAAACAATTATTAAAAGCAACGCATTAAGCCTAAAAATCCAAATTTTATTCATTTTATATGTTCCAAAATGGATAAATAAAGCGCACAAAAAAGTATAAGCCAACACCTCAAAAAATTCGTTCAACACAAATTGTTCTCTAAATAAGCCAAAAATATCTTTGTGACTTACAAACAAAAATTCTTCTGGAACAAAGTAACTCCAATGGTTTGCAATAAAAAATAAAACAAGATTTAACATCAAAACAATCGTCAATTGATCTTTGAATTGATCAACAAACATTGAATAATAATTGAACTTTGAGATTGACTTCTTTGATTTCATTTAACGAAACAATTCACTTACAATTTGATACGATTTTCGTTTTGCTTTTTGATCAAAAACATTTGTTGAAACCATAATTTCATCAATTTTAGATTCAAAAATAAATTCATCAAAACTCTGCGCCAATGCACCTTTACTTCCAATAAAAGACAAAGCTGTCATTCCTTTTAGCATATATTTTTGCTCAGGCGAAGCTAATTCTAACTGTGTTTTTTCTGGTGGAACAATTGGTTGACGTTTATCGGTAATAATATTCAAGAATCCTTGGTACATCGACATCGATAAATAATGCGCTTCTTCGTCTGTATTCGCCGCAATTACATTGACACAAGCAATCGTATATGGTTCTTGCAAAAATTCAGAAGGTTGAAATTGAGAGCGATATATCTCTATCGCATTATAAAATTGTTGTGGCGCAAAATGCCCCGCAAATGCATAAGGCAAACCTAATTTAGCCGCCAAAAAAGCCGAATCCGTACTTGATCCTAGAATATAAATCGGCACATTTGCTCCTTCTCCAGGAATCGCACGCACTTTACTTTCTTTATTATCTAAACTAAAATAGTTTTGTAGATTTTTGATTTCAGCTTCAAAATCGTAATTCATAAAATTATCGCCTCTACGCAAAATAGACGCCGTTAATTGATCTGTTCCTGGCGCACGACCTAAACCTAAATCAATACGATTTGGATAAAGTGCATCTAATGTTCCAAACTGTTCTGCAACAGATAAAGCAGTATGATTAGGTAACATGATTCCTCCCGAACCAACTTTAATTCTTGAAGTTCCATTTGCTACATAACCTATTAATAAAGAAGTTGCCGCACTCGCAACATTTTGCATATTATGATGTTCGGATAGCCAATAACGACTATATCCTATTTCGTCGACAAATTTTGCGTTATCTAACGTGTTTTTGAACGTTTGATTTAATGTATCCCCTTCTCTCACATAAGCCAAATCTAACACCGAGTAATTTATTTTTCTCATCCGTTCTTTTCTAATTAAAATATGAAACTAAATTACAAAGAAAAAAATTCAAAAAAAATTCCTCCATAACATACATTACGGAGGAGATAAATTTGATAATTGGATTTATAAATAGGTTTAAGTAGTCGAGAGTGTAAAGTTTTTAATTAATAGTTTGATGATAGATTAGTAATCTTTCGAGATACTTAATTCAAAAATAGATAATTAAAAAAATAAATACACAATTTAGGGGGGGACAACTGGGGGGACATTTCGTATTCGATTAAATATCAAATATTTGAAAACATATTAAATCATCGAAATAATTCGAATTTTTGTTAAGATTTACAATTTTTTCGGTCTATATTTGAAAAAATAATATATTGAAAGTTTCTATTTTTTTTACGCTCCTACTCTTTCCTTTTTTATTTTTATCATCATTTAGTTCAATTAATAAAAATGATGAAAGAATTCTTATTGAAAAAATCATCGAACAGAATAAAAATGTGACAGATTCTATTCAATTGCAAAATAATTTCAAGAAATTAGATATTTCATCAACTTCTTTTTTATCAAAAAGTCTAAAATCAATTTATCAAGTTTATTTAGCTAATCTTTATGCGCAAACCAACGATAAATTAAACAAAAAAAGTAATTCGTTATTTGAATCTGCATTGAAAGTTTCAAAAAATGTTAACTCTCCAGAATTACAAATTTGGGTGAACACACAATTCGGGTATTACTATTATAATTTTAGTCAATATCAAAATGCTTATCCATATTTTATGGAAGCATCAAAACTTCTTGACTTAACAAAAGATGAGGATATTTTCTCTAAAAGTGATGTTTACAAAAAGAATGCATTTTACTTTATGAATGTAAAAGAGTTTGATAAAAGTGAAAAATATCTTTTGTTAGCTTTAAAATATACCAACAAAAAAGACGATGAATATGGAACAATTCTGAATGCGATAGGTCATGTTTTTATGAATAAAAATAATATTAACAAAGCAAATAATTACTTCGAGTTAACAAAAGAATATGCAATTCAAAATAAGGATGAAATTCGATATGCAAAAGCTTTAGGTGATATTGCGTCTATAAATATTCTCAATAAACAGTACGATTTAGCGATTGATAATTTGAAAAAAGATATTGAAATTTCTAAAAAATTAAAAAACGCTAGAAATTTAATGTATGCTAATATTCAATTGGGAAAATTGTACTTGCAATTAGATCGAATTGATGATGCTAAAATAATTTTGAATGAAGCAAAAGATTATGCTTCTCAAAAAATTTATTTGAACAGTTTTGAATATGATATTTATAAAATCTTATTAGAAATTGCTTTAAAAAACAATAACACCAATGAGGAGTTACTTTGCCGAAGAAAATTGGATGAATTGGAATTAGAATTGCAAAAAACAGATGGTCAAAATGTGATTAATGAAATTAATTGGAAAATTCAACAAGAGAATTTTAACTTTAAATATGAAGCAGAAAAAGCAAAACAAGAAAAAACAACCATCCTAAAAAATGCATTATTTCTTATTTCTTTTCTATTAATCATCATCATTTTAGTTGTAATAATTTCTTATCGTAGAAAAATAAAAATACAAAATTCCACATACGACAATAAAATATTATCTATTCAAAATGATAAACTTAAGTCTGAAAATAAATTAAATAAAACTGCTCAAACTTTAGAATCATATAAAACTTATCTGTCTGAAAAGAATAAACAAATAGTTACATTAAAGAATGAAATCAATTCGATTTCTAATTCAAGTGCCACAAACAAAGAAAAACAATATAATGAATTAGTTAATCTCTTAGATTCGCATTTGATGACGGACGAAAGTTGGGGTAATTTCAAGAATATTTTTGCCCATGAACAAAACGATTTTGTAAAGTATCTTTCTCAAAATTTCCCATCTTTAACTGAATCTAATTTGAGAACTATTTACTTGTTAAAATTAGGCTTGAACAATTTAGAAATTTCTCAAATCTTAGGAATTTCTGCAGATTCAGTCAAAAAATCGAAACAGCGCTTAAAAAAGAAATATGAAAATTTTGAGTTGATTTTTAAAGATAATGATGATTAAGAAACAATTATTCAATTCTCAACTTATTCAAATTACTTCGATAACTTTCTAATAATAAACTTTCCGTTACATAACCTTCAAATTTACCTTTTTTAGTGAGTAAAATATAATCTATTTTTTTTGCTTCCATCATTTTCATCACGTTTGCAGCATTCGTAAAAATAGATGTCGAAGTTGCTTCTGTAATACATTCTAAGTAGCTTTTATCAATATTATCATTAAAAATAAATGATCGAATATTATCTAAAACTATAACTCCATGAATCGATTTATCTTCGTTTAGAACTGGAATAAAGTCTTGTGTTGTAGTAGAAAAAATTTCTTTTATATCTTCAATTGAATTGTAAACTGTCAATGTTTTGATATTCTTGATATAAATCGAAAACAAATCAATTTTATTGAACAAATTTCGGTCTTTATCAGATGTAAAAACAATTCCTTTTTCTGCTATTGCGTATATATCCATCGAATATTTGTCGTATCGTTTTGAAATTGCAAAACTTATCGAAGAAACAATCATCAAAGGAATAATCAATCCATAACCTCCCGTAATTTCGGCTATTAGGAAAATCGCTGTTAATGGGGCGTGAAACAATCCACTTAAAACAGCTGCCATTCCAACAACTGTAAAATTACCAACAGGAACTTCTTTGAAACCAATCAAGTTAAAGAATTTTGCAACAAAAAAACCAAGATATGACCCAACAAATAACGAAGGTGCGAAGTTTCCTCCGTTTCCTCCACTTCCTAAAGTTAAACCTGTTGCAATAGATTTGATTAAAATTGTGACAAAAACAAATCCTAAAACTATCCATTGATTCGTTCTAAAACTCTCTAACAATGAATTATTTAAGATAAAACCAGCTTCATCATTTGCTAAATATTTTATACTCTCATAACCTTCACCAAATAATGTTGGGAAGAAGAAAATCAATATTGCTAAACTTCCGGCACCAACAATCGCTCGCCAATATACATTATCCGAATAATTCCCTATCAAATGTTCAACTTTACGAAATAATCGAGCATGATAAACTGAAACAAACCCCGCTAAAACACCCAAAATCACATAGAAAATAACATTATGATAATCAAATCCTAACGCATAACGAAAGGATAATAACATATTGCTTTTTAAAGTTAAATTAGCAATTAAAGCTCCTGTTGCAGAAGATAACAATAAAGGAATAAAAGCAGTAACACTCATATCCGCTAATACAATTTCTATCGCGAACAAAACACCTGCAATTGGCGCATTGAATGCTGTCGCAATACCAGCTGCAACACCACAAGCCAACAAAAGTGTTCTTTCTTTGTATTTGAATCTGTAATATTGTGCATAATTAGAACCAAAAGCTGCACCAGTAATTGTAATTGGGGATTCTAAACCAGCCGAACCACCCATACCAACTGTTAAGGAACTCGTTAAAATCTGAGCATACATCTGTTTTTTAGGCATTATTCCAGACTTTTTAGCTACAGCAATCATAATTTGAGAAGTTCCCTTTTCTATCGAACCATCCAAAAATTTCTGTACTACAAAAACCGTCAACAAAATACCTATAATTGGCAATATACTATTGATATAAGGTAGTTTGACTAAATTATTAATATAAATAGTAAATTGAAAAACATTGTGCGCAAAAGTTTTTAGCACAATCACTGCAAAAGCAGATGAAATAGCTACTAAAATACACGATAAATACAAAAATTGTCGCTCTGTTAAAACCAATTTTAATAGATTCAACAAGTTTTGAAAAAAATTAAATGATTTTTTAATGTATTGAAAAAACTTTTGTTTTGTAGAAAGTCGCATACTTCAAAAATAGTGTACCTTTTGTTTATTGCCTAATTTAACTGCCACGAATTACACAAAAAGTAAACCAATAATACATAAAAGAATAAAATTTTTGAGAAAAAAAATAATTAATCATCTAATAACTATTTAATGCTAACAACTTCAATGATCTATAAACATTCACTTTTATAAATTATTTACTTTTCTATGATTCACTAAATAAAAGAATATTCATTAAAAGCATTTTTACAATTAATAAAATAACTTATTAATAATAAACACTTTAAACTTTATTATTTCAGAATAAACATTTACATACATAACTAAACAGCAATTGATTGAGAATAAAATATAATTTTATAATTCAATGAATTAACACTTTAAAATAATGAAAAAAATTTACTTCAAGCTTATTGGTTTAACCATGGGTGTATTTATGTTAGCTAGTAATAAAACTAATGCACAAGTTTATGTTATTGGGAATGGAGAATATGCTACAAGTGTATCAAATGATGGAAATGTTGTTGTTCTTTTTGGATTGGACAATAACTATTATTGGACAAAAGACAAAGGTGTCCAACAATTAGGAGAAATAGTACCAGGAAGTTATAATGGTGGTGTATCTACAGTTACAGCTGACGGAAAAATAATTTCTACTAATGTAGTTGATCCCAAAACAGGTATTAATCAAATTGCTACTTATAATTTAGAAAAAGATGAGTGGAATTATTTAGGAGGTCTTGGTAAAATTGTCGATAGTGAAACAAGTTCTGTATGGGGAATGACAGGAAATGGATCGGCAATAGTTGGAATCGCAAGTACATCCGACGGATATGGTCACGCTGTTAAATGGACAAAAGAAACTGGTTTAGTTGATTTAGGCTCGACTACTCCAAAATCAGCATCTAGAGCAAATGCAATAAGTGAAGACGGAACAATGATTGCAGGATGGCAAGATGATAAAAATGGAGCCAGATATGGAGCTTATTGGAAAAATGGAGTACAACATTTAATAAAAGACAATAATGGAAATCCTGTTTACGAAATTAGTTCTGTTTCGGGAGACGGAAAATGGTTATTAGGTTCTCAATTTGAATATGCAATGAAATGGAGCGAGGAAACTGGAGTACAATTAATTGAAGATTCTAATGCAGATCCATTTTATGTTGGAGCGGCTACAGCTACAAATTATGATGGAAGTGTAATTGTTGGATATTACAGAGAATTTCCTGGACCTGCAATGATGGGTGATGGATTTATTTGGACAAAAGAAACAGGAAAAATCAGTTTAGATGAATATGTAAAAAATCTAGGATATGATAATTTAGGAATTACCTTTTCTTTACCTTATGCAATATCTAAAGACGGAACAAAAATTGTCGGTGTAGGAAGAACAACTGAAGAAGCAGTTTCTTTTATGATTTCTCTTCCTAAATTAGGAACTTCAGAAGTAAATAAAGTTCAATATTCTGTTTTTCCTAATCCTACAAGTGATATAATAAACATTGAGACAAAAGGAAAATTATCTTCATCAATATTATATAATATGACTGGACAAAAAGTTCTTTCTTCTAATGAAAAACAACTTAATATTTCGTATCTACCTAAAGGTACTTACGTTCTAAAAACAATTATTGATGGAAATGAAAACACTAAAAAAATTATTAAAAAGTAAATTTTATTAATCAATATTTAACAAGCCAGAAATTAATTTCTGGCTTGTTTATTTATTACTATAATATTTTTAATAAAAATTATTCAAATCAATTCAAAGAATTTCCTTAAAATCATTTAACTAACAATACACGTAAAGTTATGTTAATCAATGTTTTATTCTTCGTAATTAAAGAAAACAATATAACTTTATCCAAAACAAATCATCCTCAGTTAATAAAGTCTAAATTTATCATTCAAATTAATTAACACAGAAATTCATTATGAAAAAAATTTACTCAAAACTTAAAAGTTTAGCTGTATTATCAGCTTTAATTGGGGGAACAAGCTTTGTTAATGCACAAGTTTATGTTGTTGGAGATGGTCAAACTGCATACAGCGTATCAGACAATGGAAAAGTTGTAGTATTAAACACAGTTGATAATAATTTTTATTGGACACCAGAAAAAGGTATTCATTTATTAGGAGAAATTGCTTCTGACACTTCAAACTCAGGGCATCCATTGGTTACTGCTGATGGTAATAAAATTGCTGTAATGGTTGCTAAACCTGAAACAGGTGTAAACCAAATGTCTATTTATGATATCGAATCTGACACATGGAAATATCTAGGCGGACTTGGGGGAGTTTCAGATAACGAAACAAGTTCTGTTTGGGGAATGAGTGCTGATGGAAAATATATTTCGGGATTAGGTGCTACTAAAGACGGAAGTTTTCATGGTATTGTGTGGAACGAAGCAACTGGATTTACAGATTTAAAAACTGATGGCGAGTATTATTCTCGTGCGAATGGAATTAGTGATGATGGTAAAATTGTTGTTGGTTGGCACGATACTGACTTTGACCGTTGGGGTGTTTACTGGGAGAATGGTGAAAGACATCAAGTTTTAGATCAAGACGGATATGAAGTTCTTGAATTAGCAGGAGTTTCTGGTAATGGAAAATGGATGATTGGAGCAACGGGAGAAGATGTAGCTATGCGTTACAGTAAAGAAACAGGCGTACAATTGATAGAACATCCTAAACAAGGATTCTATTTTAATGGAGCTGCAACAGCAATAAATACTGACGGTAGCGTTATTGTAGGTTTTTATAGACCTTGGCCTGGACCTGCATTCATGGGGGAAGGATTTATTTGGACTGAAAAAACAGGACGAGTTGAATTAAATGAATATGTAAAATCTCTTGGTTATGATGATTTAGGTATTACATTCGCATTACCTCTAGGAATGTCTAAAGATGGAACTAAAATTGTTGGTTTAGGCAAAACCGATGAAGGTGTTGTTTCTTTCCTTATTTCTTTACCTAAATTAGCTACTACAGAAGTTAATACAGTAAAATTTGATATATATCCAAACCCAAGTTCAGATGTTATCAATATAGAAAGTAAAGGAAAAGTAACTGCTTCTGTTTTATACAATATGGCTGGACAAAAAGTTCTTGATTCTGATATGAAACAAATCAATATTTCTTCTTTACCTACAGGAACTTATATTTTAAAAACTACTATTGATGGTAAAGATGTTACGAAAAAAGTAATGAAAAAATAATTTACCTTAATTCATATCATAAAAAATCTCGAGCAGATGCTT
This sequence comes from Empedobacter falsenii, assembly GCF_013488205.1. Taxonomy (NCBI): domain Bacteria; kingdom Pseudomonadati; phylum Bacteroidota; class Flavobacteriia; order Flavobacteriales; family Weeksellaceae; genus Empedobacter; species Empedobacter falsenii. Next base: position 2,279,049 of record NZ_CP040908.1, read on the forward strand.
GAGATTTTTTTATTTAATTAATTTTCTTATTTCGATTTTATTTTAGGAATTATTACCTGTCAAATCTATAAAAAGATAAAAGATACGCCTATCAATTTTTCGAAAGGAACTTTAATAGAGATCGCTGCAATTACAGTTTTGGCAATCTTTTTTTACTTCCACAATGATGTTGCGAGAGCTTTTCGTTACGGAATTTATTATTGGATTCCGATGGTTGGAATTGTCTTAGTTTTTGCATTACAAAAAGGTTTATTTTCGAGAATACTTCAACATAAAACATTGGTTTATTTAGGTGAAATCAGTTTTGCGTTTTACATGATTCATATGATTGTGATAAAATATGGAAATCAATATTTACCTAAAATCAATGATTTCCAGAAAATTGGAATTTATTTTGTAATTGCTTTAATTCTAAGTGCATTAACGTTTGAATATTTTGAGAAACCCGTTGCGAAGTGGATCAAAAATAAAGTGAAGTAGTAGCGAGCATTTCTAGAAAATTAATTCAAATAGTTGATTATAATTGAAATTGTAACAACGATAATTGAAACAACAATCAAAATATCTAAGTAATTTATTTTTTTCGAACCAAAATTTGTTGTTCGTTTGCGTTTTCGTGAATACACTATTTCTTTGTTCATTTTTTTAAAAGAAAATAAGCCGCGAGCTACCACGACTTATTTGTCAAATAATTAATAGTACATTATATAGTTTATAGTAATCCTATTATTGGTACTTGTAACAGCTTCCTGTTTTCTTTGCCGATTTACCTGTCATTTTATCAGATAATAATAGAATAAATGGACATCTAACTTCTGCAGCTTGTTGTTTCAAAACTTTTTCTGCACGTTCATCTTTTCCATTTCCAGTTCTGAAGTTAATCATACCTGTTTTAGATTTTAAATCATCTCCTTTTTTCAAACCTGCAACCAAAGATTTATCTTCCAAAATAATCACTTTCCCCCAATCTTTATCGTCAGTAATTTCAATTTTATCAGAAACATCTTCAATACGTGTACTTTTCCCGTAAAATACTTTATTAACAGAATATTTACTCAAAGACTGTATAGCATCTTCTCCATCATACGTATATTCTACCGTAAATTCTCCTACACGCTTAATCTGACCTTCGATAATCTCACCAGAATGTTTGTAAATTTTATCTACTTGTCCAAATGCTAGCGAAGCCATAAGACCTAATCCTAAAATAAAAATGTTTTTCATTGTTAATTGTTTTAAATATTGACTTAATTTTAATTGATCTCTAAAATACTTTCAGTTTCGTTGATTGTAATTGTGGTTTTTAGAGGACTAGATTCCAGTAAACCATAATTTTCTTTTAGATTGGTGGTCGGTTTTTTCAATAAATCAATTAATTGATCAATTGATTCTTGATAGATTTTCTTTTTTGTTGAGCTCTTAACTAAAGAAATATAATACGTCTTATAGTTTTTCTTAATTGGAGCTTCTTTTTCTATTTCTTCTGCAATATTTTTAAAGAAACTAGTTCTATTTTCAGAATTTTTGACCACAATACGTTTTATATTTTTACCTTCAGTTTCTACCTCAATATTCAACGTATATGGTTCAATTTTTACTGAGTTGTACATTACTTTTTGATTTCCAAAATTATCTTCAACAGATGTAGAAGAAACTTTATAAAAATCCTCTAACTCATTTACTCGATTTCCAATAAATTGTTTTAAATTTTTGTAATCCAAATTTTGAGAGAAACCCATACTACACAACAATAGTAATAAAGTAGATAAAATAATCTTCATTTTTATAAATAATTAGCTATTAACACTAGATTTATGTGTTAAATAAATTCTTTGCAAATTTTAGGATTCAGTACTTAAATTCCTACTTTTGCAGGAGTAGTTATGAGGTAGTTTAATGATTACTACCTATGGGTAGTTGAGTTACTTTACTAAATATCAGTCATATAATAAAAATGAATAACAAAACACTTTTAATATTCTTTACTCTATTTTTCACCCAGGTAGGGATAGGAAATACAATAAATTCCGAAATTCTAAAAAAAGAAATTTCATCTTATAATGAAATTGGTTCATTTGATAAATCAATTATCAAATTGGATAGTATTATACATTCTAAAAACGTAACGAATTACGATTTATATAATCTGTATTTGTTAAAATATCTTACATATAAAACATTATTAAATTATCCAGAAGCAGAAGAAAATTTAAACGTTGCTGAAAAATATGGTTTAAAGAGTGCTAAATACAAATCCGAAGTTGAGACAAGAGTTTTGATTGAACGAATCTTTATCCAATTTGATTATTTAAAATATGATAAGGTTGAGGAATTGCTCGAAAAAGTAAATAAATCTAATTTAAAATATTTGGATGCCGAAACGTTTGGCTTTTATATTTCTGTTATAGGCACAATGAATAGTATAAATAAAAATTATATTCAGGCAGAAAAAGATTATTTGGAAGGGATAAAAATTTTGAAGCAAAAATCTCCCAAACATTTACCTAATATTTATAGAAAGCTTTTACACTTATATACAGAAACAAAAGACAATAAGAAGGCTTTAGAAGCTTTTAACAAAGGGTTATATTATGCAAAACATTATGGTATAAAACTTTATATTTTGAATATGTACGAATCTCTTACTTGGTATTATGCTCAGAATGAAGATTGGGAAAAAGCATATAAAACAAGATTAATTGTGAATGATCTTGCAACCGATTATGATGCAATTAATCAAAGTGGAAAATTACAAAATTTAGAAAGAGAAATCATTAACAAACGAAATGATTTAGAAGTTCGAAATCAGAAAAATATCCGACTATTTCTGGTTATTATTTCTGCAATTTTGATCATATTATTAATTGTTCTTTATAAATTCTACAAGATAAACATCGAAAAAAGAAAACTTGTTGAAAATGAAAATGAACGGATGAGAAATAAACTTTCTAATTTGATTAATCATTCAAATAATGCAAATCAAGTTGAAAAGAAAATCATTTTAAGTGATTATAATCTTTCGGAAAGGCAATTGGATATCATCGAATTAGTAAAAAAAGGATTTACAAATAAAGAAATTGCAACTGAACTCTATATTTCTGAGAATACAGTGAAATATCATTTGAAGGTTATTTACAATACTTTAGGAATAGAGAGTCGTAATTCGTTGTAAATAATAAAAGTCTACTCATATAAAATGAGTAGACTTTTTGTTAATTAATTATAAAGCTATTTTATTATTTCTTTATAATTTTTTTAGTTTCAATACCATTATCTGTTTCGATTTGAACAATATAAATACCAGATTTCAATCCTTTCATTCCAATTATTGATTGATTATTCACTTGTTTTACAACTTGTCCTAAAGTATTTAAAACCGTCACTTTATTAATCTTATTATTCAAATTAGATCTCACCTCAAATTTATCTTGAACTGGATTTGGATAAATAGAAATATTCGAATTAGTGATGCTAACTTCTGATGTCATCAGATTTTCTTTTTCAAATTCAGTTTTGATATAATATAAGTTAGCCGTATCGCCTTTTGTAATTTTATTTTCACCAATAGGAACATCATTTATAATTACAATACCATCTTTTGCTACATAATTTACGCCATTAAGTTTTATCTTACCATTAAAACTTGGATCAAGAACCAATGTTAAAGTTGATTTCTTTTTAGTCGTATAACTAATAACTGTTGCAGATTCTATTTTCAGACGTTTTGTAAAAGTCAACTCATCATAAGTGGCCGTTCCATCTGTTGAATTAATATTAGCCGTTCCAGAAAATGTATAAAACTTACTTGATAAACCGTTTATTGTAAAGTTATGCGTTTCTACGCTTGCACTTGTTTCATCTGTATCAATTGTAATTGTTCCCGTTGCTGAAATTGGTGTTCCTGTACCAATAGTTTTAACCGTAAAACTTGTATCTGAAGTTGGTATACCAAATACCAATAATGTTTTTGTCGAAATATCTTTCGTAAAATCTATTCCATTTGCAGGAAGTCCAACTATTTCTAAATCACTTGCTGTTCCTCCCCAAACAAAATTCATTGGTTCTATTGCTGTATTTGATTTTACTGTCTGATCATTATTAGTTGGTATTACTAATGTGTGCGTACTTACAGGTGTATAATCGATACCTTGAACATAAACCAATGAGGATTTATAATTTTTCAATAAATTCATCAATGCCTGATTTACTGCGTACGATTTATCATCAACAGAATTATCAAACGTAAATTTTATATCTCCTCCCTGTACTCTACCTGCATATTTCATAATTTTATCTTTTGCGATACTTGGTTCATCAACTATCAAATTCTTTACATAAAATGAAGAATTTGTATCAAAATTATTATAAACCGAAGCTCCTTTCAAAGCTTTAATAGAAGAACTTAATACTTCATCTCTTGTTTTTGAAACATAAGCATCAAACTGAATAGGATTTGAAGATGCATCGTAAGGCAAAAATGAATTAGCTCCTTCTATATAATTATTAAAAGCTTTTATAATTCCGCCATCTTCATTAGAAAAAGTTCCTGTTGAATTAGATGCGATATCACTTCCTTGTTTAGAAATCAACATAGGATATTTTGAATTCCTGAAATAATTGCCTTCAGCAAAAATAGAAGCACCCATAGTCGTTCCAATACCATATTTAGAATTACCATCGTAATAATTATTATAAATGTGAGTTGTATAAGTTCTTACACGAGGATGTCTAGAATCTGAATGATCAAACCAATTATGATGGTAAGTTGCATAAGCATTAACTGTATTCGCTTCGCTCAAACCAAGCAGACTTGATTTACCATTATCCCAAAAATGATTATACGAAAAAGTGATATAGCCAGATTTTTTTGCATCTAAAGCTCCATCTCCTTTTTCTTGATCTGCATCTTTTCCAGGAAAACCATAAAATAGGTCATTATTATGTACCCAGATATAATCATTGGATTGTTGCAAGCTTATATTATCTCCTTCAGCTGCATCAGTTAACATAAATCCTAGATTACGAATTTCTACATTTGAAGCATTTTTAATTCGTACTCCCCATCCATTTGCTACAGCATCTATTCCAACACCTTCAAATGTGATATAACTTCCACTATTATTGTTATTTTCTATAACAATATCTCCATTCAACATGTATGAAAAATCAGTTACATTTCCTAAAAGACGTACAACAAGAGGTCTCGTATCTTTTCCTTTCTTAAAACCATCTAAGATATTTTGTAAACCAACACAAGGATTACTATTTGCCCCAGTAACATTCAAACTTATAGAGTTCTTGTTATCCTCTGAAACATACAAAACAACAGCATCATTTTTTAATGTTCCGTCAAAATTATACGCTCCTGGTGCTCTATTGTTACTATGTGCAAAACCATTACGGTCATAAGGTAATACAGTTACATTACTTGTGACAACATTCTCTTTTTCAATACCATTTACAACTGATACTATTTTAAATGTATATTCTCCAGAAGCCAATCCTAAAATATCAGCTCTGAAAAAAGATCCGTAATTCCTTATTAATTGAGTGTCTATTTTTCTGTTAGTGATTCCGTTTCCTGAATAATATACATTGTAACTATCAACTGTTTCTGAGGGAGGATTCCATTTAACATAAGCAGATTCTAACCATCCTGCTGATTCTGTAACATTAACTTTCTGAGCGGATAAATTAACTATTCCTAAAACTCCAAAAGCACTTAATAAAATTTTTTTCATAAATAGTGTTTTAATTGTAATCGATTACATTATTTGTTTAAAAAATAACTTTTATCTTGATTACATATGTGTATTATGTACAATATTAACAATTATTTTAAATATATTCCAAAAAACAAATCAAAATAAGTAATCTATTAATCAACAACTTATATAATTATACTTATATTTATTTTAAAGCGTCATATTTACACTAAAAAGTGAAATTTTATTGGAAAATAAAATAATATAATTAACTTTATGCAAACGATTACACTAATATTAATCACAAAAAAAATTCAAATTATGAAGAAATCTTTAATCTTTTCTGCATTATCTTTAACGATAATGTCACTTAGTGTTAATGCTCAAACATTAACTAAATCCTGGGATTTTAGTGCATGGGATAATGAATCAACTGGTTATTCTGAAACTAAAATTATTGATAACCTAGGTCTATTTGCTGGCGCAAGTGTAACAAATATGGGAGTTGTTGAAAGTAATAATGCTACATTTCCAGACGCATGGAAAGGAAGTAAGCGATTAAAATTAAATGGAGGAAGCTACGAAAGTACTGAAACTTCTTTTATCTCACCATCAAAAAGATATTTATTCTTTTCTGTTACAGAACCTGTTAAAATAAAGGTTTGGTTTAAATCTGGAAGCTCTTCAGGTACAAGAACATTATATATAACTGATGGAAAGGAAGTTATCAGTAAAATAGATGTAAATGGAAGTGATAATATTACAACCGATTACATTGAATATAAAGGAGGTGCAGGAACTATTTATTTAGGAGGTGATCAAGCTTTAAACATTTATAAAATAGAAGTTTATGACGGAAAATTAGGAACAACCTCTACTCTATCTACAAAAAACGTATCTACAAAAAATTCTGTAAAAGTTATAAGTTCTAATGGAAAGATTTTTATTTCCAACTTAAAAAACACGAATACTAAAATTAATGTCTATACTTATTCAGGAAATTTAATTAAATCTTTAAATACTACTCAAGATATTAATTTTGATTTAAATAATGGAAATTATATAGTTAATATTCAATCTGATGATGAAGTTACCTCAACAAAGGTTATTGTAAAAAAATAATCTCATAAAAAAATCTCGCAATTGCGAGATTTTTTTATTTATTCATTTGTTTCAATATACTTAATGTTTTTTTATCGACTTGATCTGCATAAAAAAACTTCAAAACATCTTTGATAATTTTTTCTTTCGGAACTATAAAGTTGAATAATGTCAAACTTGATTTCAGTTTCATTGCATCATTTTTTCCGAAAATTAATTGCGGAATTACGCCTATATGTTGCATTAATAATACAGATAAAACTTCTAAATAATTTCCCCAAAGTTCTTCATCTTTCACAAAAGCTCTCGCCTCTTCTTTTGAAGAAATCGAAAATTCTAATGACGAATCACTCGAGCCTAATCCAACTAATTGAGGAAACATAAAAACAATCCAATTCGTTTGTTTTTTTCCTGCATGAACTTCCATTAAGATTTCATCATACACAAAACTTTGCGCATCGTGAAATCGTTTCAAATTAAATTTATCGTGAGGATCTTTTTGTTTCAGTAAATCTCCTATTTTCATATTGTAAAGTTAAAAAAATACCTCACCAAATTGATGAGGCATTTTATTTATTTTATAAGTCGATTACATTCTTTCTGGAACACCAATTCCTAATAAACGTAACGAATTCTGAATTGTATTTGCAACCCATTGAGAAAGATATAAACGGAAATTTTTCACGTTTTCATCTTCATTTTTCAAGATTGGGTTATTTTGGTAGAATGAATTAAATAATTTCACTAATTCATACACATAATTCGCAATCAAAGCAGGGCTCATTTCTGTTGCTGCTTTTTCTATTGTATCTTCGAAATCGTATAATGCACGAATAATTTCTTTTTCTGCATCATTCAACTCTATTGCATTTACATCAAATTCTTTTGGTGATTCTTTTCTCAATAATGACTGAATACGCGCAAAAGTATATTGAATAAATGGTCCTGTATTTCCATTAAAATCGACAGATTCTTTCGGATCGAATAAAATACGTTTCTTAGGATCTACTTTCAAAATGTAATATTTCAAAGCACCCATCGCAATTGTTTCGTACAACTCAGCTTTTTCATCATCAGACATTCCGTCTAATTTTCCTAATTCTTCAGAAATCTCTTTTGCAGTATTGTAAACTTCTTGCATCAAATCATCTGCATCAACAACAGTTCCTTCACGCGATTTCATTTTTCCGTTTGGTAAATCAACCATTCCGTAAGACAAGTGATGTAAAGCATCAGCCCAAGAATAACCTAATTTTTTCAAGATTAAGAATAAAACTTTGAAGTGATAATCTTGCTCATTTCCTACAACATACGTTAATTCTTCTAACGTTGGATTATTTTTGAAACGCTCTACTGCAGTTCCCAAATCTTGCGTGATATAAACTGAAGTTCCGTCCGAACGTAAAACTAATTTTTCATCCAAACCTTCTGCAGTCAAATCAATCCAAACAGAACCATCTTCTCTTTTGTAGAAAACACCTTTGTTTAAACCTTCTTCAACAATATCTTTTCCTAAAATATAGGTATTTGATTCGTATAAATATTCGTCAAAAGCAACACCAAGACGTTTGTACGTTTTCGCGAAACCATCATACACCCAACCGTTCATTTTTTGCCAAAGCTCAATAACTTTTGGTTCATGTGCTTCCCATTGACGCAGCATTTCTTGTGCTTCTAAGAAAATTGGAGCTTCTTTTTTCGCTTCATCTTCAGTTTTTCCTTGTGCTTCTAATTCTTTGATTTCTTGACGATAGTGTTTGTCAAATTCCACATAATATTTTCCTACCAAATGGTCGCCTTTCATATTTGCAGATTCTGGCGTTTCACCATTTCCAAATTTTTCCCAAGCAATCATCGATTTACAAATGTGAATACCACGATCGTTGATAATTTGTGTTTTAATCACATTATTTCCTGCTGCTTCAATGATTTGAGAAACCGAAAATCCTAACAAATTATTACGGACATGTCCTAAATGCAAAGGTTTGTTTGTATTTGGCGATGAATATTCTACCATTACCGTTCTCGAATTTTCATCAACTTTTGTAATTCCAAAAGTTGAATTTTGAGCATTTTGAGTAAAATTTTCTAAAAATTCTACTGAACTTAAACTCATATTCAAGAAACCTTTTACAACATTAAACGCTGTAATTTTATTATTTTCAACCAAATTTTCACCGATTTTAGAACCGATTTCTTCTGGTTTACCTTTCAAAGTTCTGATTAATGGGAAAACAACCAATGTATAATCACCTTCAAACTCTTTCCTTGTAAACTGAATTTCAACAGATTCAGGGTTAATTTGATAAACGTTTTGAATCGCTTCTAAAACATTCTGCGTGATGTATTGTTTTAAACTCATTTTATTCCTTTTTACTTAATCGAAATGCAAAAGTACGAAGTTTCAACGAATTTGAACGGATTGCACATTGAGTTTTTAAGAAGTCATCAAGAAAACTTATCTTTGCAAAATGAAAGCTACATTCGCGGATTTCGAATTAACAAAACAATTGAGTTCGGCTTTAGAAAAGTTGAATATCACAACCCCTACTCCAATTCAAGAAAAATCATTCAAACCGATTCTTTCTGGACGAGATATAATGGGAATTGCCCAAACAGGTACAGGTAAAACAATGGCTTATTTATTGCCTTTGTTAAATACATATCAATACTCTAAAACGAATCAACCAAAGATTGTTATTTTGGTTCCGACACGCGAATTAGTTGTTCAGGTTACCGATATTTTAGAGCAATTAACAGAATTTATCAATGTTCGTGTTTTAGGAATTTATGGTGGTGTAAACATCAATACACAAAAATTATTGGTGTATGAAGGCGTTGATATTTTGGTTGGAACACCAGGTCGTGTCTTAGATTTGGCGATTGACAATGTTTTATCATTCAAAGAAATGAAAAAATTAGTAGTTGACGAATTTGACGAAATGTTGAGTTTAGGTTTTCGTCCGCAACTGATTCATTTATTTACAATGATGAGCGATAAACGTCAAAACATTTTATTTTCTGCAACGATGACAGATCAGGTTGATGATATGTTGCACGAATATTTCAAAAATCCTATTGAAATTTCGTTGGCTCGTTCGGGAACTCCTTTAGAAAAAATTTCTCAATCAGCTATTTCTGTTGAGAATTTCAATACAAAATTGAATTTAATTGTTCATCAATTAGATGATAAAGCTAAATTTGAGAAAGTTTTAATTTTCGCAAACAATAAAAAACATGCTGATTTAATTTTCAATCATTTAGATGAAATTTATCCAGATGAATTTGGTGTAATTCATTCTAATAAATCTCAAAATTATCGTTTGAGAACAATGGAAGCCTTTACCAGAGATGAATACCGAGGAATTATTACAACTGATATTATGGCTCGTGGTTTAGATATTCCAGATGTTACACATGTAATCAATTTCGAGATTCCAGATGTTCCAGAACAATATATTCACCGAATTGGACGTACAGGACGTGCGGATAAAAAAGGTGAAGCAATTTCTTATTTTTCTGAAAAAGAAATTGAGCGTTTAGATGATATCGAAGCCTTGATGGATAAAGAGATTGAAGAGATTCCTTTCCCTGAAGATGAAGTAAAAATCAATCCTGTAAAACGTGAATTCGAGAAAGATGTTGTAAAAATGAAACAGCTTACAACTGTAAAAATTGAAGAACGTGGTGCAGCATTTCACGAGAAAAAAGATAAAAATAAAAAGGTGAATTTGGGAGGTCCTACAAAACGTAAACCACCAAAATCTAAACCTAAAAACCGTGGTCAGCAAAAACAAAAAGCGAAAGCACGCAAAAAAGGAAAATAAAATGAAAGCGACCGATTGGTCGCTTTTCTTATTTTAAAATCTGTTTGAATTTAGATTTAAATTTTGCAATTTTTGGTCCAACAACTGCCGAACAATATGGCTGATCCGGATTTTCATTGTAATAACCTTGATGATAATCTTCGGCTGGCCAAAATTTATCTAAAGACTCTATTGTTGTAACGAATTTATCTTCATATAAAGTTCCGTTATCAAATTCTTTTAACGATTCTTCTGCTTGCTTTTTTTGTTCTTCTGATGTGTAAAAAATACTCGAACGATATTGTGTACCAACATCGTTTCCTTGTCTATTTAACTGTGTTGGATTATGAATATTCCAAAAAATTTCTAATAATTCTTTGTACGATATCACTTCATTGTCAAAAGTAATTTCAACAACTTCCGCATGATTTGTATCTGTATCACAAACCTGACGATAAGTAGGATTTTCTACATTACCTCCTGCAAATCCAGAGATAGCTTGTTCTACTCCATTTATCGAATTAAAAATTCCTTCCACACACCAAAAACAACCAGCTCCTAAAACTGCTATTTCCTTGCTCATGTCTTCTCTATTTTTACTTATTCAATCAAAAAAAATTCTAATTTATCAGAACCATTCTTATATTTTTATACCAATTGGAAAGCGGTATCATCTTTTACATCACCAATCACAAAAGTACTGTGAGTACTACCAATTACCTTTATTGTTGTTAGTTTATTTACCATAAAATCTCTGTATTCGTCCATATTTTCGAAAGACATTTTAATAATGTAATCGTAATCACCACTTACATGATAACTCGCCTGAACTTCTTTTAAATTCACAATTTCGTTTTCGAAAATCTTGATGTTATCAGCAGAATGTTGTTGTAACTTAATATGGCTAAATACCAAAAGCTCTCTGTTAATTAATCTTCTATTTACAAGCGCAACATATTTAGAAATAATTCCTGACTTTTCTAATTTCTTGATTCTTTCATGAATTGCGGTTGACGATAAATTTAACTTATCAGATAATTCTTTATAGGTAATTTTACTGTTTTCTTGTAGATACATTAGCAGTTGTTGATCGAGAGTGTCAAATTTCATTTCAATTAATTTTTTTCTAAAGTAACAATATTATTTTGAATAATTATCTATATAGAGTAAAAAAAATAAACGTTTACAGAAAATATATTTATAATTTATTAAAACACACCGTTTTTGTTCTATTCTAAAAAAGATAAAAAGTTAAACTCTATAATTTTTATATACTAATAAATGTTAAATATCTTTCATTATTCATATTATTCATTGTATATTTGAGCTCGAAAAAAATCGAGAGGAATGATTTGACTGATTGCAACCTCATAAAACAATTGCTAAAACAGGACTTCAGTTTTCTCCTTTCCTCTATCATTTAAAAAAAGTATAGAAATGTCATATTTATTTACGTCAGAATCAGTTTCTGAGGGGCATCCTGATAAAATTGCCGATCAAATTTCTGATTCAATTCTTGACCACTTTTTAGCATTTGATGCAAAAAGTAAAGTAGCTTGTGAAACTTTAGTAACAACTGGACAAGTTGTTTTAGCAGGTGAAGTAAAATCTAATTCTTACATTGATTTACAACGTGTAGCAAGAGAAACAATTGCTGAAATTGGTTACACGAAAAGTGAATATATGTTTGATGCAAATTCTTGTGGAATTTTATCTGCAATTCACGAGCAATCTCCAGATATTAACCAAGGTGTAGACAGACAATCTGACGAAGAGCAAGGTGCTGGTGACCAAGGAATGATGTTTGGTTATGCTACAAGTGAAACTGAAAACTATATGCCTTTGGCGTTAGATTTATCGCACAGATTATTGAAAGAATTAGCGCATATCCGTAAATACGAAAAAGATTTATTGCCATATTTACGTCCTGATGCTAAATCTCAGGTAACAATTGAATATGATAATGACAACAAACCTGTTCGTATCGATACAATTGTAATTTCTACTCAACATGATGACTTCGCTAACGAAGAAGCTATGAGAGATAAAATTACAAATGACTTAGTAAGTATTTTAATTCCTCGTGTTAAAGCGCAATTACCTGTTCATTTACGCGATTTATTTACAGATAGTATTACTTATCATATCAATCCTACAGGAAAATTCGTTATTGGAGGACCTCATGGAGATACAGGTTTAACTGGTCGTAAAATTATTGTAGATACTTATGGTGGTAAAGGTGCTCACGGTGGTGGTGCTTTCTCAGGAAAAGATCCATCAAAAGTTGACCGTTCTGCTGCTTATGCTGCGCGTCATATTGCAAAAAACTTGGTTGCAGCTGGTGTTGCTGACGAAGTTTTAGTACAAGTTTCTTATGCAATTGGTGTTGCTGCTCCAGTTTCTTTATTAGTAAATACTTTCGGAACTCAAAAAGTTGAGTTAACAGAAGGAGAAATTTCTACAAAAGTTTCTGAAATCTTTGATATGAAGCCTTTCGCTATCGAGCAAAGATTAAAATTAAGAAATCCTATTTACAAAGAAACTGCATCTTACGGACACTTAGGTAGAGATCCAAAAACGGTTTCAAAACGTTTTGAATCTGCTAATGGACAAGATGTTGTTGAAGTTGAAGTTGAATTATTCACTTGGGAAAAATTAGACTTCGTAGATCAAATTAAAACAGCTTTCGGATTATAATCTGAAAATTTTAAATCATACTAAAAAATCCACTCAATATTGAGTGGATTTTTTTATGATTAATTTTTACTAATCGAATTGACTAACCAATATCGTTTTCCTTCTTTGTAAGAAATATTGATACTATCTCTAGAAAGCATAATCAGTTTTGTTGGTGTCCAACCCACGTTTCTTAACGAATTGCTTCCTGTCATTTCCATTTGAATATTTTCTATCGGATCAATTTTTTGAGATGTGATAAAATCAAATTTATATAAATTCTTAGATTGAGAAACTTGCACTAATCCACTATCTTGTACAATTCCTCCTAAAGAATCTTGAAAAATAATAAATCGTCTTTCATATTTTTCTTTATAAATAGTATTCTGGCTATCATCCTCATTATTACAAGAAAATATCATCATTAATAATGAAGCAAAACATACAATCGTTCTCATAAAACATCATTTTATATTTAACAATTTTCAGCTCAAAATATTGTATAAAAAAAGACGCTCACTACTGAACGTCTTTTCTATTATTATTCCTAAAAATTATCTTGTTGCATTTGCAGTCCAAGTTTTACCGTCTTTTGTGTAAAGAATTGTCAATTTAGCATTATCAATTCTAATATAAGATAATTCATCTGCTCCAACACTCACCAAAGTATTGTCACCTTTCTTTTCAAACTCAACACCGTTCAAATCTGGAATTTTATCAGAAAAAGCAAAATTATACTTTGTTCCGCTTGCAATTTTTGTTACAAATACACTACCACTTTGAGTTGATAATGAATTATTCGCGTCTTTATAACTTAAACTTCCTTTGTAAGTTCCTGCAAAAAAATCGTTATTTGCCGGATCGTCATCATCATTACAAGCTGTGAATACAAATAAGGCGAAAAATGTTACCGCCAAAAATTTCAATAGATTCTTCATGTTTTTATTTTTTTATTGGTTATAACAATCAATATTTTCAATTATAATACCATAAAATGTTAAATAAAATTGATAAAGTATTTTTTAACATTTTTAACTCTCACAAAAAATCGTATTTTTGAAGCAATATATAATACCTATAAACATGAATTTATTGCAAGGTAAAACAGCAATCGTTACAGGCGCAACTCGCGGTATTGGAAAAAGTATTGCTGAAGTTTTTGTGAAAAATGGCGCTAACGTTGCCTTTACTTATGCTTCTTCTGTAGAAAAAGCTAAAGCTTTGGAAGAAGAATTGGGACAATTCGGTAAAGTAAAAGGATATCAATCTGATGCTTCTGATTACGAAGCTGCTCAAAAATTAGTAGAAGATGTAATTGCTGAGTTTGGTCAAGTTGATATTGTAATTAATAATGCTGGAATTACGAAAGATAATTTGTTGATGAGAATGTCTGCAGAGGATTTCGAAAAAGTAATTCAAACAAATTTAAATTCGGCTTTCAACTTAACAAAAGCAGTGATCAAACCAATGATGAAACAACGTTCTGGATCTATCGTGAACATGTCATCTATTGTTGGAATCAAGGGAAATGCAGGACAAGCAAATTATGCTGCATCTAAAGCTGGTTTAATTGGTTTCTCTAAATCTGTTGCGTTAGAATTAGGTTCTCGTAACATTCGTTGTAATGCAATTGCACCAGGTTTTATCGAAACTGAAATGACAGAAGTTTTAGATCAAAAAGTGGTTGAAGAATGGCGCAATGGAATTCCATTAAAACGTGGAGGACAGCCAGAAGACGTTGCAAATGCATGTTTATTCTTAGCTTCAGATTTATCAAGTTATGTAACAGGACAAGTTTTGAGTGTAGACGGAGGTTTACATACTTAATTCTTAAAAATATCATACTTTTTGAAAGGTTTTGTTTAGTAAATTTGCTAATCAAAACCTTTTATAATTTAAGACAACTACGTTGAGAAAAATATCAAATAAATTAAATGTTCAATTGATTGCTGAAACTTTTTTGGCTTTCGGAATTGATCATATCGTATTATCGCCAGGATCTCGAAACGGAGCATTAACCATGCAATTTGCGAATGACAAACGTTTCAAAACTTATAGTGTAATCGACGAACGTTCGGCTGGATTTGTCGCTTTGGGAATGGCTCAGCAAATTCAAAAACCTGTTGTGGTTTGTTGTACTTCTGGTTCGGCAACGGCAAATTATTACCCAGCAATTACGGAAGCTTTTTTTCAGAATGTTCCTTTAATCGTACTTTCTGCCGATCGTCCCGAACATTTAGTTGATAATTTTGATGGACAAACTATTCGTCAAAATAATTTATTCGAGCAACATTCTGTTCATAATGTTCAACTTTCCGAAAGTGAAGAAACAGACGATTTGACAAGAAATATGTTGTTGACGAAATATGCGTTGATTGATTGTATGCACAAATCTGCGCCAATTCATATCAATATGCCTTTTTCTGAACCTTTGTACGAATCTGTAACAACGCCAGATATTGAAATTGATACAATTACAATTCCTGCAAAAGATTATCCAGAAATTGATGTAATTGATTTTATGAAACGTTGGAATGCTTCGACACGTAAAATGATTTTGGTCGGATTACATCATCCTGATGCCAAATTTGATCATTTTGTAAAACAATTAGCCCAAGATGATTCGGTTGTTGTTTTGACAGAAGTGACGTCAAATATTCATGATGAACGATTTTTCAATAAAATAGATCAAGTTATTTTCCCTTATTCGGAAGAAGAATTAGAAGCGTTGAAACCTGATATTTTATTGACAATTGGGCAAAATGTTGTTTCAAAAAAAATAAAAAAATTCTTACGCGATCAAAAACCAACGCAACATTGGCATTTGGACGAATATTGGCAACCAGATACTTTCCAAGCATTAACAGATAAAATAGAAACAAAACCTGAATTGTTTTTAGAACAATTTGTTCCGTTTGTCAATCCAAAAGAATCTGAATATTACATTACATGGAATTCGATACGAGAAGCGAATAATATCAAACACAAAAACTACATCAATATGATTCCGTTTTGTGATTTGAAAGCATTTGATTCTATTATCAGAAATTATCCAGAAAATTGGCAAATTCAGTACGGAAATTCTACCGTTATTCGTTACGGATTATTGTTCGATCATAACAATTCGAATCCTGTTTTCTGTAATCGCGGAACAAGTGGAATTGATGGTTCTACGTCGACAGCAATTGGCGCTTGTATCGCTTCTGGTCAAAATACGGTGATGATTACAGGAGATATTTCATTTTTCTATGATTCGAATGCGTTGTGGAATGTCAATATGCCGAATAATTTCAGAATTATTTTGATTAATAATGGTGGCGGAAATATTTTCAAATTTATTCCTGGCCCTTCTGAAACAGATGTAGTTGAAGATTATTTTGAAACAAAACATCATTTCACTGCCGAACATTTAGCTAAAATGTATGATTTTGAATATAATGTTGTTTCGAATTTAACAGATTTAGAAAATTCGTCCAACGATTTTTATGCAGAAAGTAATCGCCCGAAGATTTTAGAAATTGATACACGAAATTCTGCTAACGATGCTATTTTAAGAGGATATTTTAGTAGTTTGAAGTAAAAATATTAGAAGAGAAATCAATTTGTTTGGTTTCTCTTTTTTTTATTTAAATTATCTCAATTTTCTTTCCTAAAAATTTTGGTTGAATACCAAAAAAGCTATCAATAAAAACTTTCGTTCGGGCAAAATATTCACGGATATTTGTTTTTAATCCAGCATGTTTATTGACATCTTTCGCATTGTAACCATATGCATTAATTCCTTTTTGACGTGCAATGTAAACTGCTCGTTGATTGTGAAATTCTTGCGAAACTATAATAAATTCATTCTGTCCAAAAATTTCCTTTGCACGTATCATCGAATCTAAAGTTCTAAAACCTGCATAATCCAAATAAATCACATTTTCTGGAACTCCACTTTTTATCAAAGCTTGTTTCATCGCTTCAGGTTCGTTGTAATTTTTTCGACCATGATCTCCACTCAAAATAAAATGCGTCACTTTTCCTGATTGGTACAATTTTGTTGCTGCTTCTATACGATACGTGAAGTAATAATTTTGATAACCACTCACCAAATTTGGCGCAGTTCCCAACACAACCGCAACTTTAGTTTTAGGTAAAATTTCTAATTTATCTGTGACAAATTCTTCCGTAGAGTTTTCTATTTTATAATTCGCAAAAGCTGTAAACAAAAGACTTAAAACACCAAAAATAAGTAAAGTATAAAAAGATTTTTTCAGAAACTTTTTGGTTTTAATTTTCATACAATAAATTCGATTGATTCTTAGCTAAAATACACGATTAATATGATTTTAACTAATAAAAAAAGTAGCTAAAATTAGCTACTTTTCTATATAATTGTTAAAAATTATTAACTAATTATTTTTTTAGTTTTTGGAAATTTTTTGCGTAAAAGTTTTATCAGCTGTTATTACTTTTAAGATATAAGTTCCTTTAGAAAGAGAAGATACATTTACTTGTTTTGTATTTTCTTTTGTTAAAATTAACTTTCCATCCATTGAATATAATTCTATTTTCAAGTTATTATTTTCAATGTTTATATTTAGAAAATCTTTTACTGGATTTGGATAAATAACCATCTCATTTTTTGAAATTTCAGCTGTACTCAAATCTGATAAACTTATTTTTACTACTTTATTTCTAGAGACTAATGCGCAATACAATTCATCATTATAAACAGCAAGCCCGTTTGTATATCCTAAATCAGAAACAAATAAATCTGCTTCAGTAGTAGTTTCTGATAAATTATACTTATAAATTTTACCTGCATAATCAGTTGAAATATATAAATTTTGATCTTTATCTAATGCCAAATAAGAAGGATTTTTCACATTTGTAACAACGGTAGACAATATACCATTTTGTGTAATTTTATATACTTTATTGTCTTTAACAGAAGCTACATATAAGTTTCCGTTTTTATCAAAAACAAGTCCTCTCGCCCCTTGTATCGAATGAGATAAATTAGTAATTTCTATTGTATTTAAATCAAATACAGATATTACACCATCTCTTTCTTCAGAAAAATAAATATTCTTTGATATAGGATCAATAGCCATTCCGTAAGCAGAATAAGCAGGATAAGAAACCGATGTTCCTGTCAAAGAATTGATTGACTTAATACTTCCTAAAGCTTGAAAAGAAGCCCAAATATCTCCAAAAGAGTCAATCGCTAATTGTCTTGGTTGACCATTCATTCCTGTTTTAAGAGTTGTCAAAGAGTTATTTTCAAATTTTTTTATACCATAATCAGATTCTGTTCCCACATAAAGTATACCTTTTGAATCGAAGACAATTCCCGTAGGGTTTCCAGATACAGTTACATAATCAGATACGGTTTGTGCATTTAACATTGATGTTAATAGCGTAACAAAAAATAAAAGTTTTTTCATAATCATAAAAATTTAAGTTGTTTAATAATGCAAAGCTAAAATTTTATTATGAACAAAAATCTGATTATTATCATAACAAACTCAACTGCAATAAGATACAAATAAACGTTTATATATGTAATTATTAACTTAATAGCTATTAAACTATAAATTCAAACTATTGGATACAATCCTTGATTAATATTGTATTTAGAAATAAATTAGAAAATATCTTGAAAAAAAATTAGAAAATAAAAAATCCCTCTAATTAATTAGAGGGATTTTTTGTTATAATTGTTCAGAATATATTATTCTTTAATTCTTTCTACATAAGAACCATCTTCTGTGTTGATTTTCACTTTATCACCTTCGTTAATGAATAAAGG
Source organism: Empedobacter falsenii (assembly GCF_013488205.1). NCBI lineage: Bacteria > Pseudomonadati > Bacteroidota > Flavobacteriia > Flavobacteriales > Weeksellaceae > Empedobacter > Empedobacter falsenii. The sequence goes on from NZ_CP040908.1 coordinate 2,298,134, forward strand.
AACACGAATTTCAGCACCAGTTTCTGTCGTTGCAGGTTTTGTAGCATTTGTAGCTGTATCACCTTTAAGACCTGGCTCTGTGTATGTAATTTCCATTACAACTGTAGTTGGTAACTCAGCTGCTAAAGCTGTTTCATCAGAAGCACGGAACAAGATTTTTACTTCGTCACCAGCTTTCATAAATTGTGAATTATCAATCAAATCTTTGTTTAAATAAACTTGAGAGAAATCATCATTATTCATGAAGTGGAAACCATTATCATCTTCATATAAATATTGGTAGTTACGTGTTTCTACACGAACCTCTTCAATTTTATGACCAGCAGAAAATGTATTGTCTAATACTTTTCCATTAGTTAATGATTTTAATTTTGTACGAACGAAAGCAGGTCCTTTACCTGGTTTTACGTGTAAAAATTCGATAATTTTATACGTATCATTATTAAAAATAATACATAAACCTTTTCTGATATCAGAAGTTGTTGCCATTTATTCTATTGTTATTTTATTAAACTCCCGAGCTATATCCTTTCATAATTCCACGATCACTTGTATTGATAAAATCAAGGATTACTTCACGATAATGTGAATCTGGGAATTTTTCTAAGATTTGTTCTACAGCCTGAGATACGTTATTTTTTTGTTGATATAAGATTCTGTAAATACCTTGAATTTCGAAGATTTCTTCTGATGTGAAACCTTTTCTTCTCAATCCAATTGCATTAACTCCCGCATAAGCAACAGGATTTTTTGCTGCTTTAACGTACGGAGGAACATCTTTACGAATTTGTGTCGCACCAGCTACAAAAGCATGTTCTCCAATTTTTGTAAATTGATGAACCGCACTATAACCACCAATAAAAGCGAAATCTCCAACTTCTATATGTCCTGCTAAACCAACCGCATTTACGATTACGACATTATTTCCTACAACACAATCGTGCGCGATATGCGCAGTTGCCATAATCAAACAATTGTCACCAATTTTAGTATAACCTAATGCATTAGTTCCTTTGTTTACAGTAACACATTCACGAATCGTTGTATTGTCACCAATATATGTTAAAGTTTTTTCACCTTCGTACTTCAAATCTTGAGGCTCACCAGAAATTACTGTACCTGGATAAATTTTACAATTTTTTCCAATACGCGCTCCTGACATAATTGTTACATTAGGACCAATCCATGTTCCATCACCAATTTCTACATCTTCGTAAACAGAAGAGAAAGGGCTGATTGTAACATTTTCACCTATTATTGCAGTTGGATGAACATATGCCATCGGATGATTCATAACTTCCATTTCTTTAATTATTCTTTTGTAATAACTGCCATCATTTCTGCTTCCACAGCGATTTGATTGTTCACATATCCAATTCCTTGCATATGAACAATTCCTCTTCTAATTGGTTCAACCAACTCTAATTTAAACACCAATGTATCTCCTGGAATAATTTTACGTTTAAATTTAGCACTTTCAATTTTCATGAAATAAGTTGAATAATCTTGAGGATTTTCTAATTCTCCTAAAATTAATAGACCTCCTAATTGCGCCATTGCTTCAATTTGCAATACACCTGGCATAACAGGTTCTTTAGGAAAATGTCCAACAAAGAAAGGCTCGTTCATCGTTACATTTTTCACGCCGATTAAACCTGTTGCACTTTTAGAAATTACCTTGTCAATCAATAAAAATGGTGGACGATGTGGTAATAACTTCATGATATCATTAATATCATAAACTGGTTCTGCTGTCAAATCAAATTCTGGCACTTTGTTACGTTGCGCTAATTTAATTTGTTTGCTTAATTTCTTTGCAAAATTTGTATTGGTATGATGTCCAGGCTTTGTTGCAATAATTTTAGCCTTCAATTTTTTACCTACTAAAGCCAAATCTCCCACAACATCTAATAATTTGTGACGAGCAGCTTCGTTTGGATAATGTAAAGTCAAATGATCTAAAATTCCATTCGGACGAATAGAAACATCATCTCTATTGAATGCTTTACATAATTTTTCTTTTGTTTCTGGCGTAATTTCTTTGTCAACATAAACAATTGCATTGTCTAAATCTCCACCTTTTACTAAACCAGCTTCCAACAATTGCTCTAACTCATGTAAGAAACAAAATGTTCTTGCTTGAGAGATATCTTGTTTAAAGTTTTTGATAGATGTTAAAGTTGCATTTTGAGTTCCCAAAACTTTCGTTCCGAAATCTACCATTGCTGTAACTTGGTATTCATCTGCAGGAATCGCAGTGATTTCTGACCCTGTTTCTGGATCTACGTACGTTACAATTTCTTTAATTCTATAATATTCTCTGTCTTTATCTTGCTCTACAATTCCAGCAGATTCTATTGCTTCAACGAAAAAACGAGAAGAACCGTCCATAATTGGTGGTTCCGCATTGTCAATTTCAATGTAACAATTATCAATATCCATACCTACCAAAGCCGCCAAAACGTGCTCTGTTGTATGTACTTTAACTCCTTTCTTCTCTAAAGTTGTTCCTCGAGCTGTACTCACAACATATTGTGCATCAGCTTCTACTTGAGGTTGACCTTCTAAATCTGTTCTAACAAATACAAATCCTGTATCTGGTTCAGCTGGTTTAAATGTTAAGGTAACAAATTTACCTGTATGTAAGCCAACACCTTTTAGAACGGCTTCATTCGCTAAAGTTTTTTGTTTATCAGACATTAACTTTTACTTTTGTTTGTTCTCTTTTTCTAATTTATCGATTCGTTTCACAATTTCTGGAAACTTTCTAAAATGTACGTACGATTTTCTAAAGCTTGATGCATCCATTGCTGGCGAACCATACAATTGCGTTTTGCTTTCTACATCTCCATTGATACCACTCTGAGCTTGTACTTGTACAAAATCTCCGATTGTCAAATGTCCTGCGATACCAACTTGACCTCCAATCATACAATTGCGTCCAATTTTTGTAGAACCTGCTACTCCACTTTGCGAAGCAATAACAGTATTCTCACCAATTTGAACGTTGTGAGCAATTTGAATTTGGTTATCTAATTTTACTCCTTTACGAATAATTGTAGATCCCATTGTTGCTCTATCAATTGTTGATCCTGCTCCAATTTCGACATTATCTTCAATCAAAACATTTCCTATTTGAGGAATTTTTTCGAAAGAACCATCTGGATTTGGCGCAAAACCGAAACCATCAGCACCAATCACAACATTAGAATGAATGATACAATTTTGACCAATTTCACACTCTTCATACACTTGTACGCCCGAATGTAAAACGCTATTATCACCAATCTTAGCATGATCGCCAATCGTTACATTTGGATATATTTTCACATTATTCCCAATCGAAACGTTAGCTCCAATATAAGAAAAACTTCCAACATATACATTATCTCCTAGTTGCGCAGTAGAATTTACTTTCGTATATTCTTCTATCCCAACTTTATTATTTTTTATCGTATTGTAATACTGCAATAGCTGTGTAAAGGCTTGATATGCATCTTCAACCACAATCAATGTAGACGAAATAGAATCTGTTGCCACAAAATCCTTACTCACAATCACAATAGAAGCGTTTGTTGTATAGATAAAATGCTCGTATTTCGGATTAGCCAAAAACGAAATCGAACCTTCTTTTCCTTCCTCTATCTTCGATAATGTGGAAACATCTACATTTGCATCACCTTTTACGGTTCCTTGCAATAATTGCGCAATCTCTGCAGCTTTAAATTTCATAGTCTGCAAAACTAATAATTATTCTTAAATTTATAAAATGATTATTTAAGTTATTTAACTTTTTTGTCAAATTCTTCAAATCACTATTTAAACGCTGTGGTAATGATATTTTGTAATTTCTTGTTGCAAAAATTGCGTTAACAAACTTTTTTCTGAACTCGAAATTTCTTTTACCTCACCATTTTTATATAAAACCTTTATCGGACTTTTTGATTTTTCGTAGGGAACAATTTTTATCGTTGTTTGCTCTACAAAATAACTTGCATCATCAATTCCTAAAGCTTTTTCTACTCTATTTTTTTCAACCAAAATTTCTTCTTCAGATAATTTTGTATCCATCAAATATGATTTTGGTAATGTACGCTGAATAATATTTTTGGATAATTTACTCAAAATTAAATCATCATGAAACTGCCATTCTTTTATCGCTGATAAAACATCCGAATCGTCTAAACGCGTAAAAATTTCTAAACCTTCTTTCGATAAACTTCCTACTTCATTTTCTTCTAAAAAGTATTTAAAAGCAAACGTAGCAAAAAGATTTTCTCCCGCTTTTGTCAATTCTTTTGCTCTTCTCAAAACGCTAATCAAAAAATTCTCTGCTGTAAACGACTTCTTGTGCATATACACTTGCATGTACATAAACATACGCGCCATCAAAAATTTCTCGACCGACGAAATTCCCTTTGCTTCTATCACCAGCTCATCATTCGAGACATTCATCATCGAGATAATTCGTTCTGGATTGATATTTCCTTCTACCACTCCTGTGTAAAAACTATCGCGTTTCAAGTAATCCATTCTATCACAATCCAACTGACTAGAAACCAATTGCGACAAGAATTTTTTCGGATAATTCCCTTTAAAAATCTGAATAGCTAAAGCTAATCGATTATCAAAAATTTGATTCAATTCTTCCATCAAACGAAGCGAAATTTCTTCGTGATGCGAACCATTAATGATAGAATGTTCAAGAGAATGAGAAAAAGGACCATGTCCCAAATCGTGTAATAAAATTGCAATTAAAGCTCCATTTTCTTCTTCTGGAGTAATATCGACGTTTTTTCTTTTGAGAATATTTAAGGCTTTTTGCATCAAATGCATACAACCTAAAGCGTGATGAAAACGAGAATGTCTGGCTCCTGGATAAACTAATTCTGTTAAACCCGTTTGCGAAATCCTACGAAGTCGTTGAAAATATGGATGTTGAATAATCTGATAAATAAGCTCGTTTGGAATCGTAATAAATCCATGAACTGGATCATTTACTATCTTCAACTTATTATTGTTTAATGGATTCAAACGTACTATTTTATCGGCAAAGATAAGAATTTTTACTCATTCTGAACGTTACTTTTTTGATTAAGAATGGTTTTTATAAAATATTTTAGATAAAAATCATTTTTGGAATTATTTATGCTAAATAATCATCGCAAATTTTGGGAAAACTCCAATTTTGTTTAACATACAATTTTGATTTTAACATTTCCGTTATCGCTATATTTGGAATAATTCTAAAATGTAGAAATCAATATAAAAAATAAAAATATAACAAATGGCTATAAAAATTTTATGGATTGATGATGAAATCGATTTATTGAAACCACACCAACTTTTTTTAGAGAAAAAAGGATACGATACAACAATGATAAATAATGCGACTGATGCATTAGAAGAAATAGAAAAAGAGAACTTTGCAGCGGTTTTAATCGACGAAAATATGCCAGGTTTAAGTGGATTGGAAGCCTTACCAAAAATTAAGGAATTGCGTCCAAACCTTCCTGTTATTATGGTCACAAAAAGTGAGGAAGAGCATATCATGGAAGATGCAATTGGCTCGCATATAGCAGATTACTTGATTAAACCAGTTAATCCAAATCAGATTTTATTGAGTTTGAAAAAGATTTTGGATGCTTCGAAAATTATTTCAGAAAAAACAGTTATCAATTATCAACAGGAATTCAGAAATATCACAATGGATATGATGAATGCGCGCGATTATGAGGATTGGCAAGAGATTTATAAAAAATTAGTTTTTTGGGAACTTGAGCTTGAAAATATCGAAGATACAGCACTTTCTCAAATCATCGAAAATCAAAAAAGTGAAGCGAATGCAGCTTTCTTCAAATTTATAGAACGTAATTACGAAGATTGGTTGCATGACGACGAAGATCGTCCCGTTTTATCGCACACAATTTTCAATCAATTAGTTCGACCTCATCTTGGAAAAGATAAAAATGTCTTATTGATTATGGTTGATAATTTACGCTACGATCAATGGAAAGTTATTGAGCCAATTTTCAATCGTTATTATAATTCGGAAGCCGAAAATTTATATTATAGTATTTTACCTTCGGCTACTCAATATGCTAGAAATGCGTTCTTTTCGGGTTTAATGCCTTTAGAAATTGAGAAAAAATATCCTGAATATTGGTTGAATGATACCGACGAAGGAAATAAAAATATGTACGAAAAAGAATTGTTAGGAGAACAATTAAAACGTCTTGGTTTTGGCGATTTATCGTATAATTATTTCAAAATTTTAAATTCTGATTTCGAGAAAAAAATTGCAGATGATTTTAATAATTACAAAAAGAACAATCTAAATGTAATTGTCTACAACTTTATCGATATTCTTTCGCATGCGAAAACGGACAACAAAATTGTTGGTGAAATTATTCGTGATGATAAAACGTATCGTTCGATCACAAAACATTGGTTTGAGAATTCATATTTAATGGAAATTGTGAAAAAAGCGGCGCAAGAAAAAATGAAAATTATTGTAACAACCGATCACGGAACAATTTACGTAAAGGAACCTACAAAAGTGATTGGCGACAAAGAAGCAAGTACAAATTTGCGTTATAAACTGGGGAAACAATTGCAATACGATCCGAAAGATGTTTTGGCGGTTGAGCAACCAGAAAAATTCCTTTTACCTAAGGTTAATGTTACGTCAAAGTATATCTTTGCAAAAGAAAATTTATTTTTAACGTATCCAAAAAATTACAATCATTTCGTTAATTATTACAAAAACACTTACCAACACGGTGGAATTTCGTTGGAGGAAATAATTATCCCAATGGTTGTTTTAACACCAAAAAATTAAATGGAATTTATCATCAATAATTTAGACGAATTACCAGAAGTTGCTCAAAAAATAATCGATCAACTTCAACATAAATTAATCACTTTCGAAGGAGAAATGGGAGCTGGAAAAACAACTTTTATCAAAGAGTTTGTAAAAGCTTTGGGAACAAATGATGAAGTTTCGAGTCCTACTTTTTCGATTGTAAATGAATACGAAACAGATAAAGGAAAAGTTTATCATTTCGATTTTTATCGTTTAAATCACGAAGATGAAGCCTTAGATTTTGGGATTGAAGAATATTTATATTCTAATCAATATTGTTTAATGGAATGGCCAAATAAAATTGCTAACTTTATACCAGATGAACACCACACAATTACATTGGAAAATGTAGATGGAGTTCGTCATTTAAATTTTAGTTAATCGTATATGGACGGAAAAAATATTTTCACGCCTTTTTCTCAAGAAGATCTTATTCCTCAACCCGAGCGTTTAGAGATTCCTCATAAGAAAGAACGCTTTGATATTGGAATTCCAAAAGAAACAAATAATCAAGAAAAAAGAATTTGTCTTTCTCCTGATGCAGTCGAAATTTTAGTCAATAATGGACATCAAGTTACGATAGAAACTGGAGCAGGAGAAGGTGCAAATTATTCGGATAAAGAATATTCGGAAGCTGGTGCGCAAATTTCTTACAATACGCAAGCTGTTTTCGAGAAACCTATTATTCTAAAAGTTGGACCACTTACTTTAGATGAAATTGATTGGGTGAAACCAAATGCATTGATTATTTCATCTGTTCCGGCGAATACCTTAAGACGCGAATATTTTCAGAAATTAATTACAAAACGTGTAAACGCTGTTGGATTTGAATTTATTCGTGATGAACAAAATCATTTACCAGTCGTTCGCTTATTAAGTGAAATTGCAGGAACAACGGCAATTTTGGTTGCAAGTGAATTGATGTCTTCTACAAACGGAGGAAACGGAATTTTGATGGGCGGCGTAACAGGCGTTCGTCCAACAGAAGTTGTGATTCTTGGAGCTGGAACGGTTGCAGAAAATGCGACAAGAACAGCTTTAGGTTTAGGTGCTTCGGTTCGTGTTTTTGATAATTCATTAACAAGATTAAGACGATTACAACAAAATATAGGACAACGAGTTTCTACTTCTACATTAGATCCAAAAGAATTAGGAAAAGCTTTGCGACGTTGCGATTTAGCAATCGGTGCTCTTCGAGGAGAAACACGTACACCTTGTGTTGTAACTGAGATGATGGTGCAAAATATGAAAGCTGGCGCTGTTATTATTGATGTGAGTATTGATCAAGGTGGATGTTTCGAAACATCTGAATTAACAACCCATGATCATCCAATTATTATTAAGAATGATATAATTCATTATGCGGTTTCTAACATCACTTCTCGCGTCGCACGTACCTCTACCAAAGCGTTGAGCAATTATTTCTTGTCGTATTTATTCCAAATTTCAGAAGAATCTGGTTTTGCGAATGTGGTACAATCGGATAAAACTATAAGAAATGGCGTATATTTGTACAAAGGAAGAATTGTAAAAAAGAACTTATGTGATTGGTTTGATTTACCATTTCACGACATTAATTTATTGATCATATGACGTTTACGCAAAGATTTATGAAGTATTTGATGGGAGTTGGAATTGGGTTAGTTTTCGTCGCAATGGCGTTTGGACCTCGTGCTTTCTCATGTAATTACTTTCCAAATGCAAGGGTTTTGGATGAAGCTTTTTCAAAAAGATTAGCTATTTCACCAGAAGCTCAGGCATTTTTAAAAGCAGAAAATTTAGATTCGACATTCTTGAAAAAAGAATTATTCAAAAGAAGTAAAGTTGATTTTGATCACTCGAAAAAAGATCAGGTTCCTTGTAGAGAATATTTGGCAAACTATAAAAGCAAAGACAATACGAAAGATTATGATTTTGTATTAGAAATTTGTAAAGAAGATTCGAAATTAGTTTCCATCAAAAAGAAATAAAACAAAAAAACCACTTCGTTTGAAGTGGTTTTTTTGTTTATGATTAATTTATAAATTTCAAAATTACTAAAACAATTACGAAGATTAATATTGCGACAATAATTACATCTTTAAATTGTACTTTTTTAGTTCCGAACTCTACGTTTCGGTTTAAACTTTTTCTTTTTTTATTGGCTTGCATGGGTTGATATTAGACTGCAAATTTATTAAATATTATCAAATATCAAACCTTTATTTTATTCTAAGATATTTAATTTACAATAAGATATCTTAAATTCCAATTTCTATCTGAAAACGCGCATACCAGTTGTTTTTCTTTTCTAAATTATAGAATTTTTGTTGCTCATACGTGAACTCTGCTTGTAATTTGAACGCATGTTCCCAAATATATTTTGTCAAACCTAATGTGAATTGGTTTGTATTTGGCGTAAACTCAAAAATATCTTTATCTACTGTTTGAGTTGAATAACGTCCTATCACCTCCCAATGTTTCGGAAATGTGTACGAACCTTGAAAATCCATCCCTTCTCCATTATAAATATAATTAAAATCAGAAATATCCGCAGGGTTATAAAATAATACATTATCCGAATTACGATTCATATAAGAATACATCAAATTCCATCCACGATATTTTAACATCGCATCCAAAAACAATGATTTTATATTAGCTGTTCCTCCACCTACAATATCATCTCCTAACATTCCCGCCGTTCTATGCGCTCTATCATTATAACTATAAGCTCCCGAAAGCATCAATTTTGGTGTTTGTTCATGAACTAAATCACCTTCATAATTGCTCCCTCCTTTTGTAAATTCTCCAAGTGGAAACAGCTCAACTTTTCCTGTATAAGCTAAACCAGTATCTTTAAAATTTGTCCAATTTCGTCCTTCACCAGTAGAAATAGCTCCTCTCAAAATATATGAGAATTTTTCTTGATTTCTTTTATTGTATAAGACCTGAAATCCAAAATCGCGATCAATATTAAAATCTGCATTATTGATAGATCGATCCGTTAATTGTAATGCTCCAGAAGAATTAACACGTTGCCTATTTCCTGGAAGTTTTGTTTGACCAAATCCTAAACTCCAATGTTTATTTGGGTAATAGAAAATCATCGCATCACGAATAATATTCGTATTCTTCCCCTCTTCTGCTTTTCCTACATCACCTGCTGCAAAAGATAATTGCATCGAATAACCAAATTTTGGATCTCCGATATATCCATCAAAACGCAATCTTAAACGACGAATTTGTCCATCAATATTATCTTCTTCTCCATCATTATGATTATAACTAATGCGATTTTGCATACGAAATCTAATGTTGACCTGATAAAGACTATCTGGAGAAGTAATTCCCAATCCGTTACCATAGCTATAATAGGGCGACATCATATTCTTAAAATCCTGTACAGTTTTCTTTTTAGATTCTGTAGAATCTTTTACTTGCGCATACGAACTGATTGAAAATACAATAAGTATTAATATTAAAAATTGCCTCATGTTTATTTGTTTCTTGATTCGTGTGCAAAAATGCAGTTAATAAAATTAAATAATTGTAAAGCGTAAATTAAATTAACGTTAACAATGACTCGAAGTTACGTATTCGATGATTGTCATCAATTTCTATGATTTCGATTTGTTGTGGAAAAATATTTTGTTGAATTTCGAAGAAAGTTTTTAGTTTTTCAAAATCCAAAACTTCATCATGCACAGAAAGAAAAACCGTTGTATTTTCGAAACGATTCATATCAACTAAATACTGCGAAAGATTTTCAGGAAAATTATTTTCGACTTTCATTGAAACATCAACCAAAGGATTTAACAAAATCAATTCGCTCGATTTTCCATTTTCCTTTAATTTTTGTTGCAATTGCCAACCAAAATTCCCTCCAGTAGAGCTTCCTATAATTGTCAAATCATTTACCAAACCTTTTAAATGTTCGTAAGCTTCAAATAAAATAGTTGCAATATTCTCCTCGGTTTTCCATTCAATACAAATCGCTGAAGGATATTTTTTTAGAATAGTTTTGAATTTAGTTGAATTTGCCGAACTATTTAGTCCATGGATATAAACAATTTGTCGATTATTTGTATTCATATTTAGTGCAATTAAACCTTTAAATTAAACTTTTTCAATAAGTTAATCAAAATGAATTGTAAATTTAACAATATAATTGTGTTGTAAGAAATTCTTTTGACAAAAAAAGCGACCAAATAAATTTGATCGCTTTTATTATTTTGTAAAGTTATTTCTCAAGATCGAAGCCCCAATCAACTCCCTTAGAAATAGCAGGAACTCCTTCTGTCATCCATTTTGGAGCAGGTTTATCTTTCAGATAATGATCAAAAAATTGCACTTGACGTTGCTGAATATCATTTTTATTTGCACGTTTTATCAAGTTATGGTCATCACCATTATAATTTAACATCCAAACTGGTTTTTGTAAACGACGCAATGCCATAAACATCTCAATTCCTTGGTACCAAGGAACAGCACCATCTTCGTCGTTATGCATGATTACAACTGGCGTCGTAACTTTCGGCATATTGAACAAAGGCGAATTTTCGATGTATAATTCTGGCGCTTCCCACAAGGTTTTACCAATTCTACTTTGCGTTTGTTCGTACTGAAATTGACGACTCATACCCGTTCCCCAACGAATTCCACCATAAGCAGAAGTCATATTCACAACAGGAGCACCTGTCCAAGCAGCAGCATACATATTGGTTGCAGTAATCAAATGTGCCACTTGGTATCCTCCCCAACTTTGTCCTTGTATTGCAATTTTACTACCGTTTACCCACGTATTTTTCTTCAATGCTTCTACTCCAGAATTGATATAATCTTCGGCAGATTTCCCAGGATGACCAATTGTATACGAAATATCTGGTGTAAACACAATATAATCGTTACTTACAAAATATGTATGATTGATACGAGAAGGCGTTGGCGCAGGCGCTTGATAACGATTCAGATTATCCGAAAGTTTTTCGTAGAAGTAAACAATCATTGGATATTTTTTATTTGGATCAAAATTCTCTGGTTTGTATACAACTCCAGTTGCATCTTTACCCGAATACGTTTTCCACGTTACCAATTCACCGTTCCCCCATAAATAATCTTTTTGTTGCGGATTGATTGCTGATATCTTTTTCTCATCTTTAAAATTAGTTGAAACATATACATCAGGCGAATTTTGGAACGATTCTTTTGTATAAATAAATTCATTCGCATTCAACGCTTTCGTCATTTTTTGCGTTCCCCAAGTATTCGACATCACAACTTCTTCAGGATTTTTTGCTTTCGAAATGATAGTTTGATAAACTCCAGATTGTTTATTCTGATTATTAAAAGCACCTAAATAAACTAAATTATCACGATTAAGAGTTTTTATATCATCATTTAATTGATTGATATCAAACGTAATGTTATGTTTACGGCCGAAACCATTTGTCATATTTTCTGGACGACGATTTCCCACCAAATCAAACTCCCAAATATCATAACGATCTTTGATTAAAACCGTTTCGTCATTATCCGTAAAATAAGCAACACCATATTCTTGCGCTAAAGTTGGTGAATCATTTTCTTCGTCATAGAATTTCACTTTTAGCTTTTTATTCAGAACTTTTGTTTCCTTTGTTTCGATATTATAGCTCGACCACAAACCATTTTCGGCATTATAAAAAACAGCAAATTTTCCATTTGGCGACATCTCTACTCTTCCAGCCAAAGCTTTTGCAAATAACTCGCGTTGTCCCGTTTTCGTATTAATGATATAATAATCTTTACGACCTGTTACATCCCAATTAGAGCTTAATCGATAGGCATTATCAGAAGTTCCTAAAGCAAAATTTGAATTTCCTTCGTTCAAAATTTCGACTTGATTCATATCCAAATCCGCTAATTGTGTCACTTTTACAGGATTCGATAAATCAATCACAGATAAATACGAACGCTTTTTTTCACGCTCAAGATTCTTTAATTGTTGTGGCTGAATAAAATCGTCTTTGTAACTCCAAACATCCACTTTTGCATAGTCATCAGCAATTAAAGTTGTGTCTTTTTCTGCTAATTTAGGCATCAAACCAATGAACAAAGAATTTCCATCTTTACTAAATTTTGGTTGACGATTTTCTGAAACTTGCCAATCTTTTTTCAATCCTAACAATTCAGATTTCTTGATTTGTTGTGGATTATTTGTTGCAGAATAATATAAATAATATGTTTTATTTTCCTTTTTCTCTTCGTCAGAAGTTCCAACAAAAGCAACTTTATTTGCTAATTCATCAAACGCAAATTGTTTGAAATCTCCAATTGTATCAACCAATTGTTTTTGAGCAAAAGTTACTGTATTTACCAAGAAAACGCCATATTTAGTTTTATCTAAACTGTCTTTTTTCTCTTGTTTTGTCGAAAAAATTAATTGTTTACCATTTTCGCTAAACTCATAATTCATTACATTTTTGAAAGATTTTTTCTGACCAGAAATCAAATTTCTCAACACCAATTCTAACGGCGTATCTTTCTTATCTTTTCCAGCTGGTTTTGCAACTTTATCTTTCGTTTTTGTAGAATCTGACTTGTCTTTTTTATCATTCTTCGCTTCTTCTTTTTCTAATAAATAAGCTAAAAGAGAACCTCCTTTTTTCGGTGTTTTGAATGATTTTATATTCGGTAATTTCTCAACTTGATTTGTTGCTAGATTTAATATTCCAATTGAATCTTTAGCAATTTCGTGTTCTTTCTTTTTCTTAATTCGAACCAATTTCAAATCTTTATAAAAAGGTCGAATTTTAAAAACGGCAAATTTAGAATCTGATGTAAAAACACTTTGTTCACCACGATGAAAACTAAGATTTTTATCCGTTTTCAAACCAAAAAAGTTCAATGTATTATCACTTTCTTGTGCATTAACTTGATAAGCAACCCACGAACCATTGTTCGATAATTCTTTCATTCCGATTGATTGCCATTCATCAAAAACAGTCAAATCTAATGGTTTCTTTTGCGCATCAACATTTGTTGCCAATAAAGCGATTGCCGCAGCATACATTGCTTTTTTTGTCATCAGTTGAGTCGCATAATTTTTAAATATTTTAGTAGATAATTTCGATTTCATTCTAACTAATTTTATGCGTTAATTTTTAAAGAAGTGTGAAAATACTAAAGTTTTTAGAAACTATGAGGATATTTTAGTTTAATAATACTTTCAGTTGTATTTTTGTTAAAATTCTTTTTATGAAAAAATATCTATTAAGTATTGGATTTGGAATTTCGATGATTGCATCAGCACAAAATATTCAGATTGTTCCACTTGGTGTTTATGGTGGTAGCAACGAAAGCAATCTTTCTTCTTATTTGATTGGTGAAGAAACGACAAATAGCTATTTAGCATTGGATGCTGGGACAATTCTTTCTGGAATCAATAAAGCAATAGAGAAAGGTACTTTTGAAGAACAAAATAGTAAAATTCTTAAAAACTATATCAAAGGATATTTTATTTCGCATGGACATTTGGATCATCTTTCAGGCATGATTATTAATTCTCCAGAAGATGCAAACAAGCCTATTTATGGTATTTCTGAAACAATTTCAGTTTTAAAAAATAAATATTTTACCAATGATGCTTGGGCAAATTTTGCCAATGAAGGCGAATCGCCAATTTTGAATAAATATTACTACAAATACGCTGAAATTGGAACACCTTTCACAATAGAAGGAACTAATTTTACTGGAACTATTTACGAATTGAGTCATGTAAATCCTTTGAAAAGTTCGGCAATATTAGTAGAAAATGGCTCAAATGCAGTCTTATATTTTGGTGATACAGGAGCTGATCGTATCGAAAAAACTAAAAATTTAGCAACTATTTGGAAAGCAATTGCACCTAAAATCAAATCAGGTAAACTGAAAACAATGATGTTGGAAGTTTCTTTTCCGAATTCTCAACCCGAAAAATTATTATTTGGACATTTAACGCCAAAATTGATGAACGAAGAATTAGGAGAATTAGCGAAAGAAGTTGGAAAAAGTAAGTTAAAAGGTTTTACAATCATCGTTACTCATATCAAACCAAAAGATGATTATGAGCAAAAAATTAAAGACGAATTATTAAAAGATAATCCATATAACATCAATTATATTTTCCCTCAACAAGGTGAAAGAATAATTCTAAAATAAATAATAATTACGAATTTATCATTTAAAGACAAGATAATTTTTAACCATTTTATTTTAGTCGGTCAATTTTTATTATTTTGATAAATTAGCGCTATTGATTCTTCATTAATTCGTGTGGCTATTCTACATTTGAATAAACCATAAGAAAAAATGACCGCGCAAATAGGAGAAATTTTATTAATCGACAACCAACAATATATTATAGCCGAACAACCATTACATCATTATTTTAGAAAATTAAATCTTCCACCTTATTTTACTCCGCCTTCGCCAACATGCTGGAGAGGATATTATGGGAAATGGGAATTGAGAAATGACGAATTGTTTTTAATTAATTTCAGAGGATATTTGGATGGTTTGGATGAAGTTGAATTGAATTATTTATTTCCAAAAAGAGAAGAAGTTTTTGCGAGCTGGTATTCTGGAATTATTAAAATTCCTCAAGGAAAATTATTACAATTTAATCAATTGACACATACATCAATTTATGAAGAAGATTTGATGTTGTGTTTTGAAAATGGAAAACTAATCGATTATATCGTTCATAGCAATTGCACAAATTCTGAACGAGAAGTTGAGATCTAATCAATCGAACGCTTCAAAGCTTGTCGGTGAATTCGTCTTGTTATTTGACCTTATTATTCTTTCGAATTCACCGATTTTTATAAAATAAAAAAAACCAACTTTTCAGTTGGTTTTTCTTTTATAATCAAATCAAAAATTAACAATTTTCGATTACGCTTTTTACCACGCGAATTACATTTGGCATTGCTGTGTTTGCTGCATTTAATACATCTTCGTGCGAAACATCAAATGAAATTTCTGGCCCTCCTAAATCTGTAATAATAGATAAACAGAAAACGCGCATATCCATGTGACGAGCAACAATAACCTCAGGAACTGTACTCATACCAACACAATCTCCACCAATAAAACGAACCAATCCGTATTCTGATGGCGTTTCGAAAGTTGGCCCTTGTAATCCTACATAAACTCCTTGATGAACCAAAATATCATTTGCTTTTGCAAATTCTGCCGCTTCATTCAACATTTCTCTGTCATATGCTTTTGACATATCCACAAAACGAGGTCCTAATTCATCAATATTTTTTCCACGTAAAGGATGTTCTGGCATCATATTGATATGATCTTTTACCAAACAAATATCCCCTACACTAAAACTTGGGTTAACACCTCCAGAAGCATTCGATAAAACAACTTTCTTAATTCCTAATCCATTGAAAACACGCATTGGGAACGTTACTTCTTCCATCGAATATCCTTCGTAATAATGAAAACGACCAGCCATCATCAAAACTTTTTTACCTAAAATAGTTCCGTATACTAAATGACCTTTGTGCCCTTCTACTGTTACTTGAGGAAAGTTTGGTATATCTTTGTAGCTAATAACAACTTTATTTTCTACTTCGTCTTCTAATTTTCCTAATCCAGACCCTAACACAATTACAAATTCTGGTTGATCTGGCAATAAATTATTGATGTACTTTACAGCCTCATTAATTCTGTCCAACATACTCTAAAATAGTTTGATTAAATTTTTCTTTATCGTTAATATCGATACTAATTGGGATGTAGTATAAATCGTCTTTTATCATGGATTCTTCCATCAAACGCATATAATCTTTCTCTGTTGTCATGATAATTTTATCAAAACGCTTTCTACCTTCCGTATCTTCGTATCGTTTGTAAATATACTCAATTTCTGATTGACTAAAATTATGATGATCTGGATATTCTAAATGCAAGACATTTGCAAAGTTTTCTTCCGCAAATTTTACCAAACCATCTGTTTTAGCAATTCCTGTAACCAAAATAACATTCAGATTTTTCCAAGTTGATTTATCAACATTATCCAATTTTCCAATCAATTTGTTGTCATAAACAATTTTTGAGAAAAATAATTGCTGATGAGATCTTAACTTAATCTTTTTCGAAATTTCTTTGTGCTTTTCCTCCGATATTCTGTCTGGACATTTCGTTACAATAACAATATCTGCACGACGAACTCCACTTCTACTCTCTCTCAAATCACCAGCTGGTAATAAAAAATCTTTATAATATGGATTATTGTAATCAGTCAACAAAATATTGAAACCAGCTTTTATTCCACGATGTTGATAGGCATCATCTAACAAAATTGCTTCTGCATTGTAATGATCAATTAATTTTTGTGCTCCAAAAGCTCTGTCTTCGCAAACTGCAATCAAAATTCTATTCTTGAAACGTTGAAAAAACTGCATTGGTTCGTCTCCAATATCATAAACTTTGGATGAATAATTTGCAATCAAAAAACCTTTTGTTTTTCGTCCATATCCTCTACTCAATGTTGCAATTAATTTTTCGTCTTTCAACAAATCGATTAAATACATGATATGAGGAGACTTTCCCGTTCCGCCAACAGATAGGTTTCCAACATTAATAATTGGAATTTTGAATGATGATGAACGCATCATTCCTATATTGTAAAACAGATTTCGAACCGAAGTCCCAATCCAATATAAACCAGAAAATGGAAGTAAAAATCTACGCCAATTCATTTTTATTTTTAATATTAAGCGAAAATACTATTTTCAATTTTAATTCTAAAGAAAGAAACACTTCATTTCTTTATTCAGCGAAAAAAAACCTATTCTATCGGAACAGGTTTTTAATTATTTATTAATCGTATAATTTATTCAATTCGTTGGCGTAACTCGTTTTATCCTCTATCTTCCAACCATAGGTTTTGGCAAGGAAATACAAATCTCCAAGATTTTGAATTAATTGTTGATGTGCTTCTTGTTTTAGTTTGGTTTGATCAACGGTTTTTTCTACATGCTCTACAGCACGTTTTTTAATTCCGTTCAAATCATCTTTACTAAATTTATTGAAAACACTTTGATCCATGTCATAAAAACTAACATCTGGATACACTTGGATTTCAACTGGAGGAATAGATTTGATGATAATTTTTTTATTCACCGAATCCAATTCAATATCCATTTTTTTCAAATCATACGTTGCTTGTGCTTTGGCTTTCACCAAAAGTGTCACCTTTTTATCCGCAGAAAAAATATCAGTTAAACCTGGCAACGATTTTTTTGACGTGTGATTGTATAAATCTGAATAGGTTTGTTCTGCAACAATCATTTTATTCATTCGTTCGATTTGATACGCAATCACATGAGATTGTTCGGTATAACTTTCAGATTTGAATTTATCCATGATGAAATACGTTATCATCACACCAAAAATGAAGGCTACAACGACAAGAATTATTTTCTTTAAATTATTCATTTGCATAATTTGGAGTCAATGGCGTACCATTCACAATCTGTGCCAAATCTTCTTCTAAATAGCCCGAAACTGGAGATTCTACAATTCTACCAACTTCTTCTTTTTTATTATTATATACGATAATTGTCGGAACGTGAGTAATGTTTTTATTAATTTCTTCTCCGTTAAAACTTTTCTTTTGATAGTTTACACCAATCACTTTCAAACGATTTTGAGGAAATTTAATGTCATCTAAAATCTTATATAAACGCGGCAATTCACGACGAGAATCTGAACACCAAGTTCCCATAAAAACTTCCAAACGATAATTACGTAAATCTTTTAAACTTTTCAATTTACTTTTTTCAACTTCGTAAGTGTCATATTCATGATGATACCAATCTTTAAAATCATCTTCTTCCAAAGCTTTTCTATTGAATTCTCCCGTCAACATTTTCTTCCCATTTTCAGCTGTAATCGTACGATTCAACACTTTATTTTGAGCAAACGATTGTGTAGAAAATCCCAACATCGCAACAAGTGCAATTGCCAATATTTTTTTCATTGTATTTTTAGTTTATAGGTTAAATGTATAAATAATTATGAAATGATTTGACCATTTTCAACTTTAATTGAACCAATCTCGAAAGTAGCCAATTGATTCAATAAAGGATAATTTTTGGTAGTTCCTTTATAAACTTGTTTTTCAGCATCAATTTCGAGATGACCAATAAATTTTCGCAAATCACCAATTTCAATAATTTTCGCAATTTGCTCTACCGAATTATTTTCTTCGTTGTATTCTTCTTCAAAATAAATTCCTAAATCAACAACAGAAGAATTTTCACCATTTTGGATTTGAACATTATGAATCACAACATCCAAATATTTTTGTCCATTTTGAGGAATCGATAAATACTCATCAAACGGAAAATTTTCTTGCGTAGCTAAAGCATTCAGTCCAGCCAAAATAGCCAATGCATTGTATTTTCTTGTTGTATCACGTTGATAATCATTCGGAAAATGTCCCGCTTCAAATAATACACAAGGATAACCCATTTTTGTGAAATTATCTCCGGTTGACATCGGATAAAACTCTGATGTATAACGACCTACATGACCAGAAATTACTTTTTGTAATTCAGTATTCATTGCTTGAATAATTCCCATCGTTTTTTCGCGAACTTCGTTTACATCTTCCTCAACATTATAAGAAGGCGCCAAAAAAGAAAGCGTTGCAGGTTTTGCTGATTGCCCAACATTGAAAATCGTACGTTGATCGTGTAAATTGAATAAGGTTTGATAATTTCCTTTCTCTACTTGATTCAACAAAACGTGAATTTCTGTTGATTCTTTTGCTAAAAAATCACGGTTAATATCAATTCCAACCGCATTTCTACGTGTATTAACATTTGCACCATCAGGATTTAGCATCGGAATAAAATCAATCGTCAATTGAGATAAAATGGTTTGAGATAATTCAGATTTTTGTTCAAAAAAATTAATCACATCAAACATTGCACGCGTACCAGATGATTCGTTTCCGTGCATTTGAGACCAAATCAATAAACGTTTTTCTCCAGTTCCGAAACTTAATTTATAAATTTCGTTTCCTAAAAAAGATGTTCCAATTTGTTCTTTTTGAATTGATTTTAATGAAAAATAGTGATTTAAAGCTTCAAAATTTAACCATTTCGAATCAAAACCTTCTTGTCTGAAAGTTGAATATTCTTTCTCTAATTGATGAATATCAAACATATTTTTTAAGTTATACGTTTATAAGTTTTATGTTATAAATACTGATTATCAAATAAATAAAACCGTCAATTCGAGTGAAATTCGTTTAGAATTTTGTATCGAGAATAAAGTTTTAGAAGATAAAATTCATCTTAATTCTCGATACAATTTTTAGAAATAATCTTTCTAAAAATCACTCGAATTGACAAATTTTAATTCAAAATATATAACATTATTATTTATATTTTACTGAATTGATTTCTTGAAAGTTTTACGACGTTTGTGGTTTACAGGATCATAAGCTTTCCACAAAACTTGAATACTTTCGTTGTCCGCTAGTTCAGGATTTGTTTCCAAAAATTTGATCCCGTTGTTTCTAAACGTATCAAACATTGCATTAAAAATCAATGCTGTAACACCTTTTCCTTGAAATTTTGGATCAATTCCGATCAAATAAAATTGAGCAGAATCATTATTTTTACTTGCTCTCATCAAATGCCACCAACCAAAAGGAAAAATTTTACCTTTCGCTTTTTGCATCGCTTTCGAGTAAGAAGGCATCGTAATAGCAAACGAAACCATTTTTCCGTCTTCATCAACAATACAGTTTACAAAATCTGGATTAATAAACGGAATATATTTCTTTTTGTAATATTCAATTTGATAATCCGCAATTGGTACATAAGTATCCAATTCGCTGTAAGTTTTATCTAACAAATCGAACATCTCGTCAACATACGGAATAATCTCTGAAGTTTTTGTAAACTTCAATTCTCGTAATTTGTAACGTTCTCGAATAATTTTATTGAATTTGATAACTTTTTCTGGTAATTCTGTTGGTGCAGACAATTCATATTCTACCCATTCGTTTGCAGTTTCAAAACCTAACGATTCTAAGTGTTGCGCATAGTACGGAAAATTATATAAACCAACCATTGTAGCCAATTTATCAAATCCGAAAGTTAGTAAACCTGCCTTTTCCAAATTCGAAAAACCAACTGGGCCTTCTATATATTCTAATTGATTTTCTTTACCTATTTCCGCAACTTTTGCCAAAAGTGCTTTTGTGACGTCGATATCATCAATCATATCAAACCAACCGAAACGCATTTTACGTTTTTGTTGATTATTGACTTCTTGCCAATTGATAATTGCCGCAACACGCCCCACAATCTTACCTTCTTTTTCGGCAAGAAAATAACGCGCTTCTGCATCTTTGAAAACGGGGTTTTTAGAAACATCTAATGTTTCCTTCTCCTCATTAATAAAGGGCGGAACGTAATATTGATTATCCTTATACAAATTCATCGGAAACTTAATAAATGCTTCCAAATCATGTTTTGATTGTACTTCTTTTATGCGAATACTCATAGCTGGCAAAGGTAATAAGTTTTGTAATTTCAATTCAAAAATTTTTGAGCAAAATGTCAGCTTTTGTTTATTTTTTATATGATTTAATACAGAACTCTGCCAAAAAACCAACTTTTCTGCTATTTTTGTCTCTATTCACTTATTGGAATACTTTTTGAATTTTGAATGAATATTAAAATTGATTAAAAAATAAAATAGAAATAGATGACAGGTTATTACATTATTATTGGACTGTTTATGTTGATTAGTTGGTTTGTTAGCAACCGACTTCAAAGTAAATTTAAGTATTATTCGAAAGTACATTTGGCAAATGGAATGTCTGGAAAAGAGATAGCTGAGAAAATGCTTTCTGACAATAACATTCACGATGTACGTGTTATATCTACTCCAGGACAATTAACAGATCATTACAATCCTGCTGATAAAACGGTAAACTTATCGGAAGTTGTTTACCACGAACGAAATGCGGCAGCGGCGGCTGTTGCAGCGCACGAATGTGGACATGCAGTACAACATGCGGTTGGTTATAATATGTTGCAATTACGCTCGAAAATGGTTCCGATGGTAAATGTAGCATCTCGCTTAAATCAATGGATTTTGATGTTAGGATTAATCGTGATGGCTTCATCTAAAAATGCAACTTTGTTATGGATTGGTATTTTCTTATTTGCAGTAACAACCGTTTTTGCTTTTGTTACTTTACCAGTTGAATACGATGCTTCTAACCGTGCATTAGCTTGGTTAAAAGGAAACAATATGGTGATGCCAAACGAATATGAAGGTGCAAAAGATTCATTAAAATGGGCTGCAAGAACTTATGTAGTCGCAGCGATTGGTTCGTTAGCTCAACTACTTTATTTTGTCATGATGGCAATGGGCGGACGACGAGATTAAAACTTGATTATTATAGAATTAAAAAATCCTTTCAAAAATTTTTGAAAGGATTTTTTAATTGTTTTTTTATTTACTTTTTATCGTATAATTTATTGTATAAATCTTGATATTTAGCTAGCACATTTTTACGTTTCAATTTTAATGTTGGCGTTAATAATCCATCATCAATTGTCCATTCATCAGGTGTTAATTCGAACTTTTTGATTTGTTCCCAATGTCCCAAACCTTTATTCATTTTTTCAATTTCTCGACCAATAACATCTAAAATTGCAGGTTCTTTAATCAAATCTGCATTCGTTGCAGGTTCAGCAATTCCTTTGATACGTAAATAATCTTTCAACACTTGGAAATTAGGTTGAATAATCGCACAAGGCATTTTCTCTCCTTCTCCAACAACCATTACTTGCTCGATAAAACGAGATTGTTTGAATTTATTTTCGATAATTTGCGGCGCGATATATTTACCTCCAGAAGTTTTGAACATCTCTTTTTTACGATCAGTAATTTTAAGTAAACCTCTTTCAAGAACTCCAATATCACCCGTTTTGAAATAACCATCTGGCGTAAATGCTTCAGCAGTTTTTTCAGGATCTTTGTAGTAACCTTGTGTAACGTTAGGACCTTTGACTAAAATCTCTCCGTCTTCTGCAATTTTAACCTCTATTCCTTTTAGTGGAGCACCAACAGTTCCAATTCCGAAACCGTCTTTCTTCATACAATTCACCGAAATTACTGGAGAAGTTTCCGTCAAACCATAACCTTCTAAAATAGGAATTCCAGCACCCCAGAAAATATGATTCAAACGTGCTGCTAAAGGCGCAGAACCCGAAACCATACATACTAAATTACCACCAACACCTTCTTTCCATTTACTGAAAACCAAACTTTTTGCGATAGAATGTTTCAACCCAAATAATCCACCTTTTGGATTGTAAGGATCGTAATCTTCAACAAGGCTTAAAGCCCACATAAAAATTTTCGTTTTAAGACCTCCTGCAGAAGCACCTGTATTGTAAATTTTATCATAAACTTTTTCTACTAATCGTGGTACAACCGTCATTACATGCGGTTTCACCTCTTTCATATTATCTCCTAATTTATCGATGCTTTCTGCATACCAAATTCCGATGCTCAAATGTTGATACAAATAAATCAACATACGTTCGAAAACGTGATTAATCGGAAGAAAACTCAATGCAATTGCATGATTTGGAAAATCTGGAATACGATCAACGGACATTAAAACATCAGAAACGATATTTTCGTGCGTTAATACAACACCTTTCGGACGACCTGTTGTTCCTGAAGTATAAATCAAAGTCGCCATATCAGATGGTTTTATCATCTCTTTGATACTATCTACTTCATGTTGCGTTGAATTATCTTCACCCAAATCTAAAATCTCTTTATAATTTGGAACTCCAGCAATTTCATCAAAACTATAAATCCCAACCAATGTTGACACTTTATCTTTTACAGCTACAACTGTATCATATAAACCTTTATCAGAAACAATGATAAATTTACATTCAGCATTGTTTAAGATATAATCAAAATCGTCTTCGGAAAGTGTTGGATATAACGGAACGGAAATCGCGCCAACTTGCTGAATACCGATATCACAGATGTTCCATTCGGTACGATTAGTTGAAGTAACTATTGCAATTTTATCTTGTGGCTTGATTCCTAATTGTAATAATCCTCGACTAAATGCATTTGCTTTGCCAACGTATTCTTGCGTAGATGTTTTCACCCAAGTTCCGTTCACTTTAGACACCAATGCATCTTCTCGAGGATTATTTTCTAATTGATTTTGTGGAAAATCAAATAATCTTTTTATTTCCATGGTTTTGAATAATTTTCTTAGTTGCAAAATACTAATAAAAAAATTATAATGCAAGCATATAAAATTATTTTAGTGTAAATCTTACACTAATAAAAACATAGAAATTTTATTTATTTAAGACTTATTCTTCGTCATCTAACAAAGACATTTCTTGATCATAAAAATCTAAAGCGTCTTCGATTAAATTAGCAATTTCAGTATTAAATTCTTCGTTATCTTCTTCTTCAGAAATATCTTCAAACCACTCGATATCGTCAGTTTCAACGTCTAATAAAAAACGAGGATAATCTGTATGTAAAATAAAGATTTTGTCTGGCATTGTTGAGTTATCAGCCAATAAAAATTTTGGTAATTCCATTTTATATGTTTTTTAATTTATCTTCTAAAATTATTTCTGCATTAGGATTTTCCCTAATCATTTTCTTCGTTTGACGATTGTAACGAATCATCAAAAATATTGCCGAAGCCGTTAAACCAGTTCCTAAACCAATCCACATTCCAAACGCGCGCATTTCGAAAACAATTGCTAATACTACACCAATCGGAATTGCGATTAACCAATATGATATAAATGTTAGAATTGAAGGAATTTTGACATCGGTCATTCCTCTCAAAGCACCTAATAATACCAATTGTACGCCATCAGACATTTGGAAAAGTGAGGCAATGATTAATAATGATGCAGCTAAGTTGATAACATCTGGATTATCTAAATAAATTGTTGGTAATTGATAACGGAAAATAATGAATAAAATTCCGCACAAAATCATAAATGATAATACCATTAAAATACAAGACCAACCTGCTTCTCTTAAAGTTTTGTAATCTTTTAAACCTAATTGATTTCCGATACGAACCGTTGCTGCAACTCCAATTCCTGTACACATCATAAAAGTTGTGGAAGCTAAATTTATCGCAATTTGATGCGCTGCTAAATTTACTTTTGCTAATTCTTGATCTGCGATAGAATTTGTAAATGTATAACCGCAAACAAAGGCTGCCAAAGAGAATGCACTCATTTCGAAGAAAGATGTTAATGCGGTTGGAATTCCAATTCCAGCAATTTTTCTAAAAATTACTTTCTGGAAATTACTTGCTTTAAATTGAACTTCTTGTAAAACAGATTTCGTTTTCTTGAAATTAAATAAAACTATAATCAAGAAAATCATCATTACTGAACGTGCAACGAATGTTCCCCAAGCTGCACCAGCGACTTCTAAACGTGGGAATCCCCAGTTTCCATAAATCCAACCATAGTTTAACGTAATATTGACAACGTTACTTAAAATTGTCGCAATTGTAACGGGAATCGTTAATGATAAACCTTCTGATAATTGACGAAATGTTTGAAAAATCATCAATGGAATCATCGAAAATGTCATAATAGTTAGATACGGAATACATTTTTCTACCACATCAGCGGGTTGTCCCATGTAGAACATCAGCGGTTTTAGGAATGTAATCAATAAGAATAAACCGATTGATAAAGTAATATTCAAGACCAAACTGTGCGAAAAATAATTTGCAGCCATTTTTTTATCGCCTTTCGAATCTTCTGCCGCAATCAATGGTGACAGCGCAAAACTAAATCCAAAAGCAAATACTAAAACTGCAAAAAACAATGAATTTCCTAAAGAAGCTGCTGCTAGAGCTGTTTTACCCAAAACCTCATCTTCTATATTATCATATTTCCCACCTAAACCACCAACCATAATGTTATCAATAATGTTGACAGAAATTTGTCCCATTTGAGTAATCATTACAGGAAATGCTAATTTGATATTACGCCTTAAATGCTCTTTTAATTCCAATTTATTTTCTATTTACGATTGCAAAGATACAGCAAAGGTTTTGCTTCTACATTTAGAAATTGTGATGTAATTTAAAATTAATCAATAAAAAAAGATCAAAATAAAATTTTGATCTTTTTTCTATATCAGTATATTTCATTTAAATCGTTTTACAACGAAACAGTTGTCAACATAGTGCTAACCGTAAATGATTTTATTGTGCTTCCTTCAGTCACTGTTCCTCCCACAATATACCCACTTAGAGATTCTGTTCCTCCAGAAACTGAAGCCCCTTTACTAATCGTGTAATTTCCGTTTAAAATTAAAGGATCTGTGATTAAAATAGTAACTGAATTACCATTTCCATTAGAAGAAAAAGCAGGAACTCTATATGTTAAAATTCGCGTTCCAGTAGAACTTTTTAGATTAATGATTGTTGATATATTATTGGTTAAAGTTGTTGTGATTTTTATTGATCGCTGCGTACTTACATTCGTAGTAGGATTACTCGTTGCTCCACCTGTTCCTATTATTGTACCTCCAGTTATTTTGAATGTATTATTATCACAATCAAAACCTTCTTCTGGTGATCTAGCTCCGTTTGAAACTGTAAACCCTCCATTTATAGTAAGCGTTCCATTACTATCAATCCCATCATTTCCTCTTGCTTTCACCCATGTATTTCCTCCATTAATTATTATAGCTGTAGCTGCATTAATTGCATCATCATAGGTTTCAATATTAATTATTCCATCATTAATTGTAAGAACTGCTTTACTTTCCAAGCCTTCTCCTCCATCTGCATTTTGTGTTCCTTTTATTGTTATCGTTCCACTATTAACAGTTAAATTACCATCTGCTTTTACGGCTTTAGGATTTGCATAATCTGCATTATTACCAGATCCTGATACAAGAAATCTTTCCCCAGATGTTGTAATATTTAGATTTAACAAAGAATTATCTTTATTCAACTCTCCTATTGTAATATTACCATCAGCCGAAATTCCTTTTCCTCCATTACCAGTACTTGTAATTGTAATATTTCCTCCATTAAGATAAATATTAGTATCAGCTGTTATAGCAGTAGAAGCATAAGAATCTTTTATTCCGCTTTCATTTACATAAACGGCACCAGTCGCAGCAGTTTTAATGTTTATTGAACCTCCATTAATGATAATTTCTCCATCAGCAGAAATTCCTTTTCCTCCTTGAGAAGCAGCGGTTAGCGTGAAATCATACGTTCCTGAATTAATGGTAATATTTTTGTCTGATTTTAATACTGTTCCATACGATGGATCATATCCACTTCCAATTGCTTCAAGAATTACTTTACTACTTATAGATGCTGTAATATTTGCATCTGATATATTAATATTTTGATTCGATTTTATACCTTTTGAAGCCGCGCCTGAAACTGTTAAAACAATTGTCCCACCTGAAATATCAACATCTGCTGCTCCATTTTTTATTGCTTTTACATCATCTGAAGTCGAAACAATATCAATATTTCCGTTAGAAATAGTTATTTTTCCATCTCCTGCATCAATTCCGTCACTTAAAGAATTTACTTTCAGATTTCCATCAATCATTGTAAAGCCTTCAGAATGTAATCCATCGCTAACAGCAGTTTCAACAACAATATTTCCATTATTTACAGTAATCAAAGAACTCGAATTTATTCCATGCTTTTTATATCCTTTGATTGTTAAATTTCCTGTATTTTCAAAAATAAGCGCTCCATTACTTGTCACTACACCAGAATTACTTCCTCCAGTTCCATCTATTAAAGTATTTTTAGAATTTTGTTTTACATCAATAGTTGTTGTTTTCTTTCCACTAATCGAGACTGCAGCTCCGTTTGGATTTGTTAAATTCAAATTATTAAATACTAATTTTGAAGACAAATCAGTATTAAGCGAAAAAGATCCATTTGATGATGTTCCTATTAAATTATAAACCAAGTTTGTAATTCCAGCAATAGAAATCGCTGAAACCGTTCCTCCATTTACAAAAATCACAACGCCTTTATCACTATAGGGATTAATAATTGTTGCATTTTCTAATCCATTATAAATCACAAAAATTTCTCTTTCATTTATAGGATTAGTATCAAAGGAAATACTATCAATAAATGATTTCTGAATTTCAAAAGTTGATGCAATTGAAGATTCTTTGATATTAACAAATTGATTCGTTAATTTTATACTATCAACTTTAGTAATTTCGGATTTGTAAATAGTATTTCCTGCATAATGAACATTTATATTATGCTGAGCTTTTACTCCAAATGGAATCAAAGCAAGAATAAAAATCAGTAAAAAACTTCTCATTTCTTTATTAATTTTAAAGTTGAACCATTCACTTTTATAAAATAAATCCCAGGTAATAAATTTGATACATTTATATCTTCATTTTTTTTGTAGACTTTAGATAAGACTAATTGCCCCACCGAATTATAAATATTTAACGTAGATTTTGCTTCTTTAGAAGAAATTTTAAAATAATTAGTTGCAGGATTTGGATAAATGATGATTTGTTCTCTATTCTGCTTAATATCTTCTACTGCTAGAGAATTTTTAAACGTAATCTTCGAAATAATTGAAACTGGAATATTAATTTCAGTACTTTCAAGTGATGTTTTAATGATTAAATTATCATTTGAAAAAAATAATTTTCCAGAATCTTCAACAGCATATTGTTGCTGGGTTCCTGTATAGTAATTGATAACTATATTTGTTTGTGCGCAAGCATTATAACTTACAAACAAAAAAATCGCAAACAAGAACCTAATTAGAAATTTGTTATTTAGTTTCATATATAGTGTTTTATCAAAACTAAAATTTCAATTATTCATTTCTAAATTTAATCGGTAAACCGTTAAAATTTGTCGGTAAATATTTTTTTATAAAAGAACGTTAAATTCATTTTTTCTATTAAAAACTTCTAGATTTTCATTCTAAATTATCCTTATATTGCATCCTATACCACATCAAAAAAAATTTTAGTATGACCCTACAAGAATTTAAAAATAGTTTAGATTTACCTTTAATCACTTCTCCTATGTTTCTTGTTTCTCGAACTGAATTAGTTGTAGAAGCATGTAAAAATGGAGTATGCGGAACTTTTCCTTCTTTGAATGGAAGAACTGCCGAAGATTTCGAACAAATGTTAATTGATATCACTTTTCAATTAAAACAATTTGAAAAAGAAACAGGTAAAAAAGCAGCTCCATTTGGAGTGAATTTAATCGTTAACAAAACAAATCCTCGTCTCGAAGGTGATTTAGCTTTATGTGCAAAATATAAAGTACCGCTTATTATTACGTCACTTGGTGCTGTAAAACAAGTTGTAGATGCAGTTCATAGTTATGGAGGTTTGGTTTTTCATGATGTGATCAAAAAACGTCATGCAGAAAAAGCTGCCGAAGCTGGTGTAGACGGAATTATTGCTGTAGCTTCTGGTGCTGGTGGACATGCTGGTACGGCTAATCCTTTTGCTTTGATTGATGACATTCGTACTTTTTATGATGGTTGTTTAATTTTAGCAGGTGCGATGAACAACGGAAATGATATCTTAGCAGCCGAAAATATGGGTGCTGATTTTGCATACATCGGAACTCGTTTTATTGCGACAAAAGAAGCGTCTGCTGATCAAGATTATAAAACAATGTTAGTCGATTCTACTTTCGAAGATGTGATTTATACAGATGGAATTTCTGGTGTAAATGCAAATTTCTTGAAACCAAGTATTATTCATTCTGGAATTGATTTAGACGAAAAGAAAGAAGAAGATTTTTCGAAATTAATTGGAGGAGATGGACATAAAGCATGGAAAGACATTTGGTCTGCTGGACACGGAGTTTCTGGAATTCATGATATTATTTCAACCGAAGAATTAATCAATCGAATGAAAAATGAATATAAATGTGCATTAGAACAAAATGTGCAGAAATTAAATAATTTGAAATTTTAAACTTAATAATGAAAACTACTCAAGAACTCATCGAATTAATTTCTCTCAAAAAACTAGAAGAAAATTTATTCGAAGGGAAAAGTTCTTTTATGGGAAGTCCAAATGTTTTTGGAGGTCAAGTTGTAAGCCAAGCTTTACACGCGGCGTATCAAACTGTTCCTACAGATCGTTTTTGTCATTCCCTTCACTCCTACTTTATTTTACCTGGACATTTAGAAAAACCTATCTATTTTGAAGTAGCAAATCTTCGTGATGGAGGAAGTTTTAGTACGCGTGTTGTTACAGCAAAGCAAGACAGTGTGCCTATTTTTGTAATGGCTTGTTCATTTCAGTTAAAGCAAGAAGGTTACGAACATCAAGAAGAAATGCCTGTTGTAACACCTCCAGAAGAATTAATGAGCTGGAATGATGTAGCAGAGCAATTTGGTTCGGTTTTACCAAAATCAATTATGCGATTTGTCTTAGCAGAACGTCCATTAGATTTCAAACCTGTTGAATTTGTCAATCCTTTTGATAAAAAAGATTATCCTAATTTCAGTAATGTTTGGTTAACTTTTAATGATGCTCCAGAGGGGTTACCTTTACCTATTATTCAGCAATTAATTGCTTATAGCTCTGATTACAATTTGTTATCAACAGCGATAAAACCACATGCTTCTAAAGCTCATTTTGGAAATACGCAAATGGCAAGTTTAGATCATTCGATTTGGTTTCACAGAGAACCAAATTTGCATGATTGGATATTAGTTAATGTTGAATCTCCAAGTGCAAATGACACAAGAGGTTTTACAAGAGGAAATTTATTCAATCGTTCTGGTGAACTAATTTGTAGTGTTGCACAAGAAGGTTTAATCAGACCAATCATTAAAGATAAATAACGAAAAAAGCTAACCAATTGGTTAGCTTTTTTATTTAAATCTATTTTTTAATTTGATTTTACTATCTTTAATAAAACAATTAAAATGAACAAAGAAAAATCTTTGAGCGAATTATCATTAGAAGAATTAAATGAAAAAAGAAAAAAAGTTAACAAACTAAATCTTAGCATTCAAATCCCATTATTACTTATAGCAGTCATTCTATTAATTCTGAAAATGACAAACAAATATGATATCAATGTAACATTCGTTATTTTATTATCATGTTCTGTAACTTTTATTCCTCTTATAACAGATTTAGCGAAAATAAACGCAGAAATAAATACTAGAAAAAAAGAGAATCAATGACTCTCTTTTCTCTTTTTCCTAAGATGTAAAACGTTTTTGATTGGATTATAAATCATAATAAAAACCATCATTACAATTCCGAAATAAAATAAAGTTCTAAAAATTTGAATATCTGCAATCAACAAGGCTTGGTTATACAATTGAGATTTCAGATTACTTGCTGTCAAACTGATAGATTCATTTACTAAATGAGTTGTATTGTGTTTATTGAATAGATTATTCCATTGTTCTTGAAAAATCGTATTGGTAATATCTAAATTTTTCGTCATCAAAAATTGATGTTTAGTCGTCAAGAAAAGAATTGCATTTTGCATAATCGAAAAACTAATTGTCGACGACCAATAACGCATTGCAACTGCTGCTTGCATGGTATTCATAGAAAAATTAGCATGTACAGAACATACCATATATTGCAAAATTGGCGCAAACAACATTCCTTGTCCCATTCCTTCCATCAACAATGGCGGAATAACTGCATTCGGACGAGTATCTGGAACCAAAATGTAACTAAACCACAACATAGCAAACGTTAAACAAAAAAAACCTCCAAAAAACACATACTTATATTGCGTTTGAAATTGTGTAATGATGTAATAAGCAAACAATGCTCCGATATAAATTCCGGCACAATTATAATATTGTATTTGCAAAACAAACTCCCAATTCCATTTCCAAACAACATTCATAACTTGATAAATGTTACTCATACTCGATTTGAAAATATAAAATGTAAAAAACAACAACATACCTACAATAACTCTTTCGGAACGAAGAATCTCGAAATGAAAAATCGGTTTTTTAGACGTTAATTGTTGCAAAATAAATAAGCCTGAAAAAATAAACATTGCAGCAAACGCAATAACGATATAAAGCGATTCGAACCAATAATATCTTTTACCATAAATCAATAAAAAAGCTCCTGCTATTAATGACATCATCATCAAAAAATAACCCGCCAAATTTAACTGATACAATGGTTTTTTGGGATACAATCTACCATGACTAAAGAGAAAAACATAAATCAATAATGATAAAACATGAAAAAAGATGACAGTATAAATCACCATATTGAAATTATAATTTTCGATGGCAAATTTTACAATAGAAGTCGTGTATTTATCAGCCGTCATCATAAATCCATACAAAAAAGTATTTCCTAATAATCGTCCATATTCGCCTTTTATACGCGACATAATTAGCGGAACAATAATACATCCTTCGAGATAAGATGTTGTCCCTTGTATCACACGAAGTAAATAAATCAATTGCGTATTTGTTGTCAACGAAATTATTAACATTAATACAATATTGATAATAGTCATAGACAATAAATAAGAACGAATATTAAAGAACTGAAAAAGCCGTTCGTTAATAAAAAGTCCACAAACAATTGTAGCGTAAGCCAAAGAAAAAATGAATTGTAAATCGTCTACATCAACATCTAGAAATGAAGCTGTAAATATACTATTCATATTGAAAAGTGAGAGAATCATCACATGCGGAATCAACGCGGCAATGAGAATTGGAAGCACCAATTTTTCTGGTATCCATTTCTTGAAAATGGGATGTTGATTGTGCATTGAGTTATTTATTCAATTTTACAATCAAGTTCAAAACATTCATTCGAAAGTTTGTCTAATTAAAAATATTTTATTGATTTCGTGATTATCTTACCTAAAAAGTAAAAAAAGGAAGCTGCCTGAGAAAAGTCAAAAGGCTAAAATGTGATTCTGAATAATAAATCGTTAAAATACGATGATTCATTTTTATAAAAATATAAAAAATTTAAAATCAATAAAATACAACTAACATTTATTAAAACAATTAATCATTTTTCGTTTGATTTATTTTGATGGCAAAAGTAAGTGCTAGCGCATAAAAACAAGTTGATTATTTGAGAATAAAATTTGTTCATTTAAGCCATTTTCAAATTTAAAAAACTTTAAAACACCTCCTTTTTACAAGATAATTTTGATAAAACATTCATTTTTAAAATTTGTCATAAAAAAAACGTACTTGATTCTATTAAATCAAATACGTCAATTAAATAAAAAATAATTTATAAAACTTATTTTAAGGATGTAAAAGTCTATTTTTTATCGGTTGATAAAGAATGACAAAAATCGCTACGATAATTCCCACAACAAACAATGTTCGGAAAATCTCAATATTACTAACCAACAAATCTTGGTTATACAATTTTGCTTTTAAGGCTGCAGCAGTAATACTTTCTGCTTCGTTTGGAAGATGATTCGCAATATTTTTATTGAACAAATTATTCCATTGTTGTTGAAAAATCGGACTCGTTTTGTCTAAATTTTTGGTCATCAAAAATTGATGTTTAGTCGTCAAATATAAAATTGCATTTTGCATTAACGAAAAACCAATTGTTGTAGTCCAAAAACGAATAGCCGTACCTGCTTGTGCCGCACTACCAGTAATAGAAGGATGTACAGAACCTGTAATATACAACACCAATGGCGTAAAAATAACACCTTGTGCAATTCCTTCTAACATCAGCGTTGGCGCTATTGCCTCGACTTTTGCGTCTGGATAAAACAAATAACTAAACCACAACATGCTCATGGCTAAAAGTACAAATCCAAGAAAAAATATTTTTCTAAAATCGACTCTATTCTTAACCATAAAAAATGAAAACACAACACCAATGATAGAACCAGCTACATTAAAATATTGAATCTGCAACACATATTCCCATTGCCATTTCCAAACTGTTGACATAACTTGGTAAATATTGCTCATTCCAGCACGCAAAGTATAGAAAACAAAAAACATTAATATTCCTAAAATGACACGTTCTGATTTGAAAATCTCAAAATGGAACAAAGGTCGTTTGGCTGTTTTTTGATGCAATAAAAATAAACCACTAAAAACAAGTGTTGATGCAAATGCTATGATAATAATTGGTGATTCGAACCAATAATATTTTTTTCCATAAATAAAGAAAAATGCACCAGAAATTAGAGAAATAATCATCAAAAAAATTCCGCCTAAATTTAATTGATACAATGGTTTTTTAGGAAACATTCTGTTGTGATTAAAGAAAAATACATAAATGATTAATGCAACAACATGAAAACTCATAATCGTATACACCATCATATTGTGGTTATAATTCTCAATCGCAAACTTCACGATAGAAGTCGTGAATTTATCACCTGTTAACATTACGCCGTACAAAAACGAATAAGCAATCAATTTTGAATGTTCACTTTTAATATTCGACATAATGATTGGCAACAAAATACAACCTTCGAAAAGCGATAAAGGTCCTTGAATAAAACGCAGAATCAAAATCAATTCTGTATTTGTCGTTAATGTCATTCCAAACAACACCAAAATATTGAGCATGGTCATTGTTAGCAGATAACTTCTGATATTGAAAAAGTGAAAAAATCGAACGTGAATAAATAAGCCACAGACAATAGTGGCATACGCCATCGAAAAAAGGAACTGCAAATCGTCAACCTCCAAATCCAAAAATGATGCTGTAAACGTACTATTCATGTTGAATATCGTCAAAATCATCAAGTGTGGAAATAGCGCAAGGATAAAAATTGGCACAACCAATTTTTGCGGAACCCATTTATTGAATATTGAATTTTGTTGTGACATTTATTTAATTTACTTTTTCTGCGGAAACATTTACATTCATTCCGGCACGTAATTTTTCGTTATTTTTAGACTCTTTCAGAATTATTTTCACAGGAAAACGTTGTTCAATTTTCACGAAGTTCCCTGTTGCATTATCAGGTTTAATCAAAGCAAACTCAGACCCAGAAGCTGGCGAAAGAGATTCAATTTTTCCTTCAAACTCAATGTTTTTGTAGGCATCAGCTTTTATAATAACTGGTTGATCCAAATCGATTTCTCCAATTTGCGTTTCTTTAAAATTTGCAACAATCCATTTCTCTTTCGAAACTACTTGCACCAAGGCCTGCCCTTCTTTTATTAACTGACCTTCTTGTATATTTTTTGTTCCAACCCAACCATCGTAAGGTGCTACAACATAGGTATATGAGAGAATAAGTTTAGCATCGTTCAATTGGGCTTTTCGTTGTAAAATTTGAGTTTTTGCAGGCGCAACTTTTGTTTGTTCTGCAGACGCACTAACATTCACGGCATTACGTTGTTGTTCCAAAGCACTCAAACTTGCTTTTGCTTGTTTATATTTCGCTTCAACTTCTTCAAACTGTTGCACGGTTGCAGCATCTTCTTGCACTAAATTTTTGAAACGATTATAATCTTTTTCAGTTCTCCAAACCTCTATTTTAGCAGCTTCTATATTTGCATTAACAATATTAACATCACTTGATTTTGTATCTACCGCTTTTTCATATGTTAAAACAGATTGCGAAGTCGATTCTAAATTTGCTTCTGCAATATCAATCTGGTTCTGAAATTCTCTATTGTCAATCACAACAAGCGTATCACCTTTGTGTACAAATTGATTTTCTTCGAAATTTACTTTTTTGATAAAACCAGAAACTTTACTCGAAACTGGCGTAATATATTGTCGCACTTGCGCGTCATTTGTATTGACATGTGAACTCGAAAAGAAATAAAACCAAGCTACTGCAGTGATTCCTATGATAATAAAAATCCAAGCAATCGCAGAAAGCGTTCTATTCATTCGTTTTTCTCCTTTTGTCTGTTGTTTTCCCATTTTTATAAGTTTCCTAAAATGTATTGTAATTGATAGTATTTTAATTGTTTGTTAATTTGCAATGAAATCAAATTCGATTGAGCTTCTAAATAAGCGTTATCCGCATCGATAAGTTCTGTAATCAAACTCAATTTGTTGACATATTTTGTTCTAACAATTCGATAATTTTCTTTGGCTTGACCAATTGCATCTTCCGCAATTTTTATTTTATCGATCGATTCTTCTAATCGTTTATTCGCTGCAAAAACATCATGTCGAATTTGTTCTTCTTGCTCTTCTATTTCTAATTTTGCAATTGAAATGTTACGATCTGCGATTTGCATTTTTTGTTTATTCTTGAAAAAATTACTCAACGGAATCGAAACATTTACACCAACAGAACCAAATCTGTACAAATATTCTTCTGGTGGAAAAAACATAAAGTTTGGATAATTATATCCATATTCCGCTCCAGCAGTTATTTTTGGTAATGTATTAGCTTTGGTAATTTTCTTATCAATTTCTTTCAAATTCAAATCATCT
Source organism: Empedobacter falsenii (assembly GCF_013488205.1). Classification (NCBI taxonomy): domain Bacteria; kingdom Pseudomonadati; phylum Bacteroidota; class Flavobacteriia; order Flavobacteriales; family Weeksellaceae; genus Empedobacter; species Empedobacter falsenii. The sequence continues at coordinate 2,334,480 of NZ_CP040908.1, forward strand.
TTCGCAATTTTCAAGCTTTCACTTTGATCTATTGCTTCCAAAATCATTTCATCAACCAAACCCAAATGCTCTTCATTTGTAAACAAATCATTGGTGTCAATATGCATTTCTTGATTTTCTGGTAAGGCTAAAATTGTTTTGATTTGATGTTCAATAATCGAAATTTCATTCGCCAATTCTGTAAAAGACATTTTATGATTTGACAATTGCAATTCTGTTCTCAAGACTTCGTTGTAGGTTACCAAACCATTTTTTTTCAAGGATTCTGTTTGTTTAATCACAACCGAATCTTCTCTCATTTTATCTGAAATTAACTTTTGTTGTTCTTGCAAATGCAACGCTTGTAAATAAGCTGTGATGATTTGCATTCTCAATTCTCGTTCATCTTTTCGAACTTGCAGTTTCGAAATATTAGTTTCTATTTCAGATTTTTTCTCATCATTTTTTAATTTACCACCTAAATAAATTGGAATTTCTGCCGAAAGTGTAAAATCGTATTTCACTCGAGGAACAGCATATTTTGTAGAAGGTTTTAGAAAACCGTCTTCATATTGGCGTAAATTACTCAAAACATGAAAACCAGTATGAAAGTCTACATCTGGCAATTTCTCATTTTTAAGATCTTTCTCTTTTAATTCAGCAATATTAGTTTTTAAAGCGCTAATTTGTAATTTTTTATTATTTTGAAGTCCAATTTCAATTGCTTTGCTTAATTTCAGTTGGTTATAGTCTATTTCATTTTGAGCATAACTCAACCCACTCAGCATTAACAACAATGTAAGCAACTGATATTTAACGAATTTAAATATCATTTTGTATTATTTATAAGTCTGTTATTGATTTTTAGTGATGCAAAGTTACATTCAAAACACCTTTACCCTCTTGATAAAAAAAGAAAATAATTTGCTCATTTACGCCAAAATAAAGTAATTTGCAAAAGCAAAAATATTTCACTTTATAAAAGTATAAAACAATGTTGTTTGATCAGTTTTTTTTTAACGAAGTTGACAAATCTAAAGTCCATTTTTACATACAACATGCACATTTAGATACGATAGGAACGCGCGTACATGAACACAAAAAAGCACAATTATTATATGCAGAAGGCGGAATTGTACATGTTTTTGTAAACGACAAACATTGGTATTTGCCTGCGCGTTGTTTTATGTGGATTCCTGCAAATACGCCACATTCTATCTTAACGAATAGTAAAACAGGCGATTTGTATAACTTTTATTTCAAGACCGAAAAAGAAGAAAACGATTTTTATTCGATTACAAATATTTATTACACGAATGAGTTGTTAAGGGAAATGATTTTGTACACCAAAAATTGGAGTGGATCAATTTCGGAAAAAGATCCTGCAAAATATGATTTTGTAAAAGCCATACGATCTATTCTACCCGAAATGGAATCGAACAAATTACCTGCTTTTATTCAGCATCCATTTCCAAAAGATCAGAAACTGATTGATATTGCTCGATTTCTGATGAAAAATATCGAGAAAAACTATACAATAGATGAAGTTGCGCAACAATTTGGTTTGAGCACGCGAACATTATCTCGAAAATTCAAAGATAATATGGGAATGAATTATGTCCGTTTTCTACGTGCATTACGTATCACAAAATCATTGGAATTGATTGCAGAAAACAAATATAATATGTACGAAATTGCAATGTTAGTTGGGTATAATTCGTTGTCTTCTTTCAGTAATATTTTTCAGAAAGTTTCGGGAATTCGACCAACGGAATATGCGCAATTATTACACACAAAAAAACAATAACTTAAGATAAAAACTATGATTATTAAAGCTTTTGCTGGTAGTAACAGCTCTACTTCTATCAACAAACAATTGGTAACTTATGCTACTTCATTTTTAGATGAATTTGAAATTGAAATTTTAGATTTAAACAATTATAATATTCCAACTTTTGACATCGATATTGAAAAAAGAGAAGGCTTTTCTGATGAAATAAAACGTTTTTATCAAACTTTGATTGATACAGATGTTTTATTGATTTCTTTAGCGGAGCACAATGCAAATGTAACCGCGGTTTTCAAAAGTTATATGGATTGGTGTTCTCGCATCAATCATAAATTTTTGGAAGGAAAGAAAATATTTGTCATGAGTACTTCTCCAGGAAGTTATGGCGCTAAAAATGCACTAGAAAGTGGATCTAAATTATTGGTAAAATTAGGTGGAGAATTAATCGAAAATTATTCATTACCAAAGTTTAAAGACAATTTCCAGAACGGAAAAATTATAAATGAAGAATTTGATGCTGAATTATTCGCTAAAATAAATGAGTTTAGAAAAAAAATATAAGTTTTTATCTTTTCCTAACATAGGTCAATAAAATTTATCGTTGCTTGCAATAACTTTGCTTCATCAAAAATAAAATAACTCAATTAGAATATGAAAATTTTAGCTTTCGCTGGTAGTAACAGCAAAAAATCAATCAATAAAGAATTATTAAATTATACTTTAAATCAAATCGAAAATGCAGAAATCGATTTAGTTGACATCAATGATTTCGAGATGCCTATCTACTCTATTGACCGTCAATTAGAAAATGGATTTCCACAAGAAGCACAAGATTTCTACAACAAAATCAAAGATGCAGAAGGTGTTGTAATTTCTTTGGCAGAGCATAATGGAAACTTTTCTGTCGCGTTAAAAAACATTTTGGATTGGGTTTCTCGTATTGAAATGCCATATTTGAAAGATAAAAAAGTATTGTTATTAAGTACATCTCCAGGTGCTTACGGAGGTGGAAATGTAATGGAAGTTGCGACAAAATATTTTGGAATGTTTGCAAGTGGAGAAATTGTAGCAAGCACGACTTTCCCATCTTTCAACGATAATTTCCGAAATAGTGAAATTGTAAATGAAGAATTAAAAAATAAAGTATTAGCGCAAGTTAATATCTTTCAAGATGCTTTAACTGCTGTTGAAGCTTAATTGAAAATGTATGTATTGAAAAAAGGTCTTTCGAACGAAAGACCTTTTTTTTGTTATCAATTTAATTCACATTTATCTCGTAGGTGATATCAATCCCGCCATTTGCAAGCATATCATGTACACTACAATACTTCTTAACCGCTAATTCAGCAGCTTTATTTGCTTTATCTAAATCAATATTTCCTTTTAAGAAAAATTTGATGTGAATATTCGTGAAAATATTTGGAATTTCATCTCTACGTTGACCTTCAACTTCAACTTTAATATCTTCAATTTCTTGGCGTTGTTTCTTCAAAATCTCATTCAAATCAAAAACACTACAACTTCCCAAAGCAATCAAAACTAACTCCATCGGGCGAACTCCTTTTCCTTCTCCTCCAATAGATTCTGGTCCATCAATATTTACTTTTACTGAAGAACTTGGTGCTGTCGCTTCATAGTGAGAAGCCTGATTTACTCTATTTAATTCAATTTTCATCTTATTTCTTTTAAAGTATAAAAATAATCATTCTCAAAAGATTTATTCTAATATTTGATTGAATAATGATTTTCTGAATAAATTTTCACTAAATTTAAATTCAATTATAGAAAATTTACCACAGATGAATAGCATTGTATATTTTGAAATTCAAGCAAATGATCCACAGAAATGCATGACATTTTATGAAAATGTTTTCGGATGGAGTTTTTTAAAACAAGAAGGTTTACCGCTCGAATATTATCGTATCAATACATCTGGAATGGAGGGAGGAATGTTTAAGCGCCCTGCCGAAACACCTCCTCTAAATTGTGGTACAAATGCTTTTACATGTACCATGGAAGTAGAAAATTTTGATAAAACTGCTCAAAAAATCCTGGAAAACGGAGGAATAATAGCTATGCCAAAATTTGCAATTCCTGGAATGTGTTGGCAAGGTTATTTTTTGGATACAGATAACAATGTTTTTGGAATTTTTGAAGTTGATAGGCACGCGAAATAAAACTGAAACACACCAATATGAAACAATTTACTTTTCTAATTTTATTTATTTTTTCGCTGAATTCTTGCGAATCAACTAAAACTTCTGCTGATAAACCAAGTTTTGATTTTTTGGTTGGAGAATGGATTAGGACGAATGAAAAACCTGATCGAAAAACGTATGAAAACTGGAAAAAAGTTGATAAAAACACTTTTTTAGGTTGTGGTTTTACTATCAAAAATAATGATACAATTTCGCAGGAACATCTTACTATCACAAAGATTGATGATAAATGGATATTGAAAGTTAACTTGGACAAAACTAAAAATGAGACAACTGATTTTGATTTGATCAATTCTGATAGAAATTCATTTACATTAGAAAATCTAGAGAATGATTTTCCTAAACTTATCAAATATTGGAAAGTTGGAAATCAGTTAAAAGCTGAGATTAGTAATGATGAATCAAGTAAAATTGCGTTCGATTTCGAAAAAGTAAAGAAATAATTAAGCAACATTTGTGATCATCGCGTAAGCAAACGTTAGAACGGATAAAATTGTTCCGATCATAAAAATTGTGTACGTGATGCTTAACAAACGATATTTTCTTTCCAAAACTTTTCCTAAATAATACAAATCTCTTGTCATAGAATTATATAAATAATCGCGGTCTTTCATAAGTTCTTGCATCGCTTCTTCGTAGGCATCAAGCGACATTTGATAAAAATTTCCGAAGAAAAGTAAATTCACTTTTTTGTTTTTTACATCTTCTTCGTTAAAACTTTCGTACGTTACATTTGGTTTAGTTGCTAAAATTGCAAAAATAATTGAAACAACGCTTGATAAAAGCATTACAATTGAAGGTAAAAGTAAATATTCATTCTTTGGACTTCCTAATTTTGGAACCAAAGTAGAAAGTGCAATCGAAATCACGATAGCATTTACAGACAATAAGATATTGGCTTTACTATCCGCAATATCGCTTAAACGAGTATGATTATTTAACGTCACACGAAAAAGTGTATCAACTCCACGTTCTGGTTGCTGAATTTTATCGTTTTTCTTTTTCTTAATTTCATACTTATTAGGAATATCACCAATCAACTCTATCTCTTTGATTTTGTTTTGTGTATAAATTAAGTTTTCTTCTTTTCCTTTTTGCCAATGTTTTTTTGCGGCATCTGTATAAAAATGATGAACATTTAGAAAGAAATTTCTATTTTCTAGATGCCATTCGTAGTCCGAAAATTCTTTGTGACAAATTTTGGCAATTTCATCACGTAACAACTCAGAAATCTTAGGATATTCGGTTTGTCCTAAATGATAGTTATCTGCATCTTTTACAATTGCTTCACCTATATTTTTCGGAACACTATTTAATGTTGTGATTAAAATATAATCTTGGACTTCGTTGATGTAATTTTCGTCGAAATTATGCTCGCTCAAATACTGTTTTGCAATATTTGCACTTTCTTTTTCATGACCTTGCACGGTTTTTGTATATCCCGTATCATGAAACCAACCAGCAATTAATAATTTTTCTCGTAAATCTGTAGATATTTGCTCTTCGGTAGACAACGTTTTTATAGCTTCTACAACTTTTACAGTATGCATAAAATTATGATACGTAAAATCTAAAGAAAGATTATCTTTGAACAGATTGAAAACATAGTTTTCTATATCTAATAACAATTGGTTCATCACAAGTTTTTAACGCTTAAATGTATGAAATTATTACCAACACTGAACAACAAAAAATTGAATTATCCTTTTTTGGCTTTAGTAGGTTCTTGCCTTTATATGACATCTTGCGCTACGCAACATCCTCAATATGGGAGAAACATTAAGACAGAAAAAGTACAAAATGTAGAAGGAAATAAAATACAATCTATCTATTTAATTGGCGATGCAGGAGATCTTGATCAACCAAAAAATAAACAAAATTTAGAAATTTTAAAGAATCAATTAGCGAAAGCTGACTCTTCTTCTTACCTTTTCTTTTTAGGTGATAATGTTTACGAAAATGGAATTGTAACAGATTCTACAAAAGCTGAATATACAACAAGTAGAGAAAAACTTCAATTTCAGATTGATTTAGCGAAAGAATTTAAAGGAAAAACTCTTTTTATTCCAGGAAATCATGATTGGCGGAATGGTGTAAAAGGATTAAAAGAACAAGAAAAATTAGTCAAAAAACAATTGGGTAATAAAAAATCTTTTTTACCAAAAGATGCGTGTCCAATTGATAAAATAAATGTAAATGATAGCATCGGAATTATTGCGATAGATTCTGAATGGTATTTGCAAGATTGGGACAAACATCCTGGTCTGAATGAAAAATGTGATATCAAATCGCGCGAAGCTTTCTTCGAAGAACTAGAATCGCAATTGAACAAATATCAAAACAGAACAACTGTTATCACGATGCATCATCCGTTATATTCGAACGGAACACATGGTGGACAATTTGATTTCAAAAAACAGTTTTATCCATTAGGAGATAATTTCAAAGTTCCATTACCTGTAATTGGATCTTTTATCAATTTACTAAGAAGTACAACAGGTCTTAGCCCTCAAGACGTTAATAATTTCAAATACAGAGAGATGGCTTCTCGTATTGCAACGCTTATCGAAAATAGAAATAATGTAATTGTTGTTTCTGGACACGATCACAACTTGCAATACATTCAGCAAAACAATGTCAAACAAATTATCAGTGGTTCTGGTTCTAAAAAAGAATCGGCAAAAGCGGTTGGTAAAAACGATTTTTCTTACGGAGATAATGGTTTTGTTGTCTTAGATTTGTATGATAATGGTGCTTCTAAAGCTAATTTCTATGGTTTTAAAGACGGTGGAATCGAATTATTATTAGCAAAACAAATTACAGAAAAGAAAAAGGAATATTTGGCTCAAGTTTATGATGACAAAAAAATGCCGAAAACGAAAGAAACAAGTGTATATCCATTAGAAGATACACGTAAATCTGATCCGTATAAATTCTTTTTTGGTCGCCATTATCGTCGAACATATGGTCAAACAATTACTGCTAATACCGTTAATTTAAGTCAGCTAAATGGAGGTTTAACCCCTGTTAGAATGGGCGGTGGACATCAAACGCAAAGTTTACGATTGGTGAATGCGAAAGGTGAAGAATACAATATGCGATCGGTGAAGAAAAGTGCCACGCAATTCATTCAGCAAGTTGCATTTAAAAATAAATATGTTGCAGATGAGTTTGAAGATTCGTTCACAGAAAAATTTTTGATGGATTTCTATACAACCAATCATCCATATTATCCACTAACAGTTGCTAATTTGATGAAACCGATCAATATTATGCATTCTACGCCAAAATTATATTATGTTCCGAAACAAGAAGCCTTGAAAGAATATAATGAGAATTTTGGTGATGAATTATACATGATAGAAGAGCGACCAATGTCTGGATATCAAGATGGTGTTTTCGGAAAACCAAAAGATATTGTTAGTACAGATGATATGTTGGCTGCAATTCACAAAAACAAAGATGTTGTTGTAGATAAACAAGCCTACATTCGTGCACGACTTTTTGATATGTTAGTTGGTGATTGGGATCGACATTCTGATCAATGGCGTTGGGGCGTTTACAAAGAAAATAATCAAACTATTTACAAACCAATTCCACGTGATAGAGACCAAGCATTTCCACGTTATGACGGACTTTTCTTTCATTTGATTATGAAAATTCCTCCGCTTAGACATATGCAAGATTACAAAGATGATATCAAAAATGTAAAATGGTTCAACAGAGAGCCTTACCCGTTGGATTTAGCCATTTTAGAATCATCCGATCTTGATTTATGGAAAAAAGAAGCAAAATATATTCAAGATAATTTGAGTGATGATTTTATCAAACAATCATTTGAATTAATTCCTGAAGAAACAAAACAAGAATATGATCAAGAAGTCATTAATAATCTTATTGCTCGAAAATCTAAATTAGAAAAATTCGCTGAAGAATATAATAAAGTTCTTCGCAAATTAGTCATTCTGAAAGGAACAGATGAAGATGAAGATTTTGTGATAACTCGTTTACCAAAAGGAAAAACAAATGTAAAAATCTATTCAGGACAAAATCGAACTTTAATTCTTGATGAAGATTTTGATAAAAAAGAAACGAAAGAAATTCGTTTATACGGATTAAACGGAAAAGATAAATTCAAGGTTGAAGGAAAGCCAAATAATGCTATTTTAGTTCGTATTATTGGTGGAATAGATGACGATATGTACGAAGTAAAACGTTCTGCAAAAATAAAAGTATATGATTACGCAAACGGAAGTGATGCATCGGAATCTACTTTTTTGACGTCGAAAAATTTTGTCAACGATTACGAGGTTAATACATACGATTACAAACAACCGATGTATAATTTCTTTACGATGTTACCTAATATCGGCTACAATCCTGATGATGGAATAAAAATTGGTTTATCGCCAACCTACACTGTCAACGGTTTTGATCGTAAACCATATTCGCAACGTCACAATTTGCAATTAAGTTATTATTTTGCGACAGGCGGTTGGGATGCAAAATACAAAGGAACCTTTACAAAAGCTTTGGGCAAATGGAATTTAGACCTTAATGCTGCTTACACGAGTCCAACTTATAGTACAAATTTCTTTGGCTTAGGAAACGAAACCGTGAATAATCAAGAAGAAATTGGAATGGATTATAACCGTGTTCGATTAGAAAGTTATAGTATTGGACCATCTATTTTCAAGATTATGAATAACAATGGGCGTTTAGATTTTTCTGCGATTTATAGTTACAAAAAGATTGAAGAGAATAAAGATCGTATCGTCGAAGATTTACCATCAATTAATAGAGACGTTTTCAAAGGACAACATTTCGGAGAAATTGGAGCCAAATATTTGTTCAAAAATTACGATAACGAATCATTACCAAAATTAGGTATGACATTTTTAGCTAATGCTAAATGGATTTCTAACTTGACAGATTTTGAACGTAATCATTTTTACACAGAACTTAATTTAGGTTTTACGCATAAAATTTCTGCAAATGGAAGATTAACAGTTGCTTCTATGCTAAAAGGTAAAGCAGTTTGGGGTAATTTTATGGAATTCTACCAAATGGCTAATTTAGGTGGAGATCAAGATTTACGTGGTTATCGATTAGGTCGTTTTGCTGGAGACAAAGTTTTCTTACAAACATCTGATTTACGATTTGATGCTTTACGTTTCAAAGCCGTTGTTCCATTGCGATTAGGCGTTTTTGTTGGAGCTGATTATGGACGAGTTTGGTTAAACGGAGAAGACTCAAATAAATGGCATTCATCTATGGGTGGCGGACTTTGGATAAACGGAGCACAATCTATTACCGCAACAGTTTCATACTTTAAAGGTGAAGATCCAGGGCGAATCGTTTTTGGATTGAATTTCGGATTTTAACATATAAAAAAATAACCTTCAAAAATTTGAAGGTTATTTTTTTTGTACATATTTCTTGATTGCTTGCATCATATTTATCCACGCATTTTCTGAATGTGAGCGTTCAAAATCATCCGCAAAATCTTTTCCTTCAATTGATAGATAAGTAAAATTACCTGAAGATTTTAGATTAAAAATCACTTCAATCTCATGGTCTGTATTTTGTTTTTTATAATTATATCGCAAACGTTCATTCTCCATAATTGATGTAATCAAGGCTTCATCTATCAACGTTTCATTATTTTTTTGCGATACAAACTTTATCTTCTCTCCTACTTTCCATTCGTTACAAGTCATTTTTATATTTTCAAAACATTCATTAAATGCTTGTTCATCTGTCAAAACTTTCCAAATATTTTCGACAGTACTATCTATCGAAATATTAAGCAATACATCATCTTTTTCCATTCTTTATTCTTCTATTTTTGTATATTTTTCGAGTTTATTTTTATAATTAATCGAAACTCTAATTGCTTGCAAACCACTTATACCTTGCAAATCATCAATTTCCAAATATTCAACATCTTTTTTCAAAAATTTCTTATCAATTAATAAATTGATATAATTTGAGTATTCTTCTTTTAGGATAACTTCGGTATAAATAATACAAATTTTGTGTGGCAAATTGATTCGTTCATTTGTTCCTTTCACAAAAGCTTTACTCAATCTTTTCTTGATTATTTCATATTTTGCATTGTTATATCCATTAACATCAAAACGTTTCTCATCTAATTTGAACAAAATATCTAAAGTGGTATTCGTTGCAAAAATCAACGAAGCAACCTCAACTTTTAATGGTGTTTTTTTCTGAATTTCTTTGTAAGATTGTTCCAAGGCTATCATCGCTTGTAGTTGCCAATATCTAATTTCTCGAATATTTTGATAGGAGAATTTTTTGAACGGCGCAATACTTCGCCCAACATACAAATTGTAATCAATTCCATCTGTCTTGAAACGTTCGTAATAATGCGGAAATACATCTTGAGCATCTTTCTGAAAAGTGTCTAATTTGTTCGACAAAAGTGAATTTGTCATTACAATTGTTTGGTCAAATTTTTTGCGTTCTACGTAAAATAATCCCGTTGTAGAATCTAACTTTTTTAGATATTCTTCGATAATTGATTTCTCATTGTCCTTTACATATTTGGGAATTTCAGGATGAATATGCAACGTAATGTAATCAAATAATTCGCTTTCGAAATAGATTTTATCTACATTATCTATTCGTTGCAAAAAATCAGTCAAATCGTCAATATAATCCAAAAATTTATTCTTTTTTGTACGATTATATAACTCGTTACAAATCAAAATCAAGTAATTAATCTGATTAGTATAATCCATTTTTAAACATTGATTTCGAATCACTGACGAATTTCTCACATCCAATTCACCATAAATTGGATATACATTTTGAAAAGAGATCTGCAATTTTTGTTTTGTATTTCCCGGATGCAATATATGTTCGCGAGCTTTTTCTCTAAATTTCCAATCTACACTTGGATGCAACGAGGTATATTCGGTTTGTATATAAGCATTGATTTGATTCTCAAATTCTACCGTATAGCGATAAATAGATTCTTCTAAAAGAGGCGTGATTTCGCGTAAAAGGTTTGCATTAATTCGATTGAAAACTCCAGCTTCTTTCGAGCCTATTTCCAAAATACCTAAATGAGATTTTCCGTTTTTCAATGGATAAAGAATCAAACTTTTCAGACCAGATTCATTTGCCATTCTCAACATTTTATCTTGTGGAAACTTCTCCAAAGCTGCGTCAATATTAGAAACAACATAATAATCTGATTTCGATATTTTGTTCTCTAAATCAGCACAAAAAATTTCATTCAGTTTTATTTTTTTATGATTATCAATCAATAAACTATCATTCAATTGTAATAAATGACTAATTTCCAATTGATTTTTATCCGAATTATAAGCCGAAAAACCGACTTCTAAATTATTGATTCTAAAAATAGATTTTAATGCAGAAATAATATCATTTCGAACAATATTAAAAGGTTCTCCATAAGATAATAATTTAGATTTTAAGTTAGAAAGTGCAATTTCAGTCGTATTATCAAAAAATGATACAAGATTAAACCCTTTTGCAATCCAAGATCCAATTGGAATTTTTCTCATCCACAAAGCTGTATCTTCATAATTATTCAACAACTCTTCAATTTCATCTTCAGTCAATTTAAATTTATCTTCAGATGGATAAATACGAAAATAATCATGGTTTATATCAGTCCCAAGATAAATTCTGTAGCCATTTTGATTGTCTATCACCAACTGATTTGATAAATTAAAATCTAAATTTTTATGATAATATTTTGATAAGATGAAGCAACAACAAAACTTATATAATGTATCATAATCTAAATCTTCAAAATTGAATTTTAGTCGTGATTCATTATTATCAATCAACTCTTTAAGTCGATCCGTTGCAAAAATAAATTTATCTGAAAAGGGAAAAGTTATCGCTTTTAAATTATATTTTACAAATGGTTTAGGAATAATTTTCTCAATAATTGGCTCAACATCTTTAATAATTTTCTGAAAATCTTCAAATGTTTCAACACCATCAATCAACTCTGGTCGAGTAGCTTTCAGGTATTCTAGAAAAGCTTTAAACTCTCCAAAATTGTATTCAGATCGTTCTAATTCTTCAATCAGAGATTGGAACGAGTAAATAATTTTGATGGGTAATTTATCGATAAAATTTTCTTTCATATATTATTTAAAAATAACAAAAGACTACTAATAAAGTAGTCTTCAAGTTATTATTTTTTTAGTCATTATCTTGTAAATACCAAAATTTCTTCGGCAGAAAGGTTCTCATCAAAACGATAACCATCCACGTCAAATGCTTTCACTTGATCCAAAGTTTCAACTTTATTTTCTGCACAATAACGCGCCATTGCACCACGAGCATGTTTAAAATACATCATGATTTTTTTCAATTCACCATTCTTGTAATCTTGAAACTCTACATCAATCATCGGAACTTTTAATGATTTTCTATCCAAAACTTTTGCATATTCATTGCTTGCTAAATTTAAGATAAACTCGCCTTTCTTCAATTTTGAATTTAGAAAAGATGTCAAAATTTCTTTCCAAAAACCATACAAATTTTTCGAACCATGAACATCTAATTTCGAACCCATTTCCAATCGATACAACATTACTTTATCAGAAGGACGCAACATCCCATAAAGTCCAGATAACAAAAATGCATGTTTATTAAAGTAATCAAATGCATCATCATCTAAAGTTTCAGCATTCAACCCTCTATAAACTTCACCTTTGAAAGCTAAAGCTGCCGGAATAGCTTGTTTCGCAGTAGGTTTAACATTCCAAACCTGATTACGCTCCACATTCATTTCTGCAATATCTTTCGAAATTTTCATTAATTTTTCAAGATCAGTTGTACTCATCTCTTTCATAACATCCATAATTTTTTGCGAATGTTCTAAAAATTGAGGTGTTGTTGCTCTCCATTTAGCATTCGTTTCCAAATTCATCATCTTCGCTGGAGAAAGTAATATTTTCATAGTTTTTTCTTAAAAATAAATTATAAATAATCTTCAATATCACCTTTACCTTCACGTAAAACCTCTACTCCATCTGTCATATCAACAATAGTAGACGCAATATTATCTCCATAACCACTATCAATCACAGCATCCACAAGTTTCTCCCATTTCTCAAAAATCAATTCAGGATCTGTTGTATATTCAACAATTTCATCTTCATCATAAATAGAAGTTGAGGCAATAGGATTTCCTAATTTTTCGACAATCATTTGCGGAACAGCATGATCTGGAACACGAATACCAACCGTTTTTTTTCCTTTGTAAGCGACAGGTAAATTGCGCGATGCATTCATGACAAATGTAAATGGCCCTGGTAAAGCGCGTTTCAAAATCTTAAACGTACTATTATCAATTGGCAAAGTGTATTGAGACAAATGGCTTAGATCATTACAAACAATAGAAAAATGAGATTTTTCTAATTTAACACCTTTCAATCGTGCCAATTTTTCCATCGCTTTGATATTCGTAATATCACATCCTAATCCATACACAGTGTCGGAAGGATAAATAATTAAACCTCCATTTTGTAGAATCTTAACCACTTGATCAATCGCTTTTTCTTGTGGATTTTCTGGATGAATTCTGATATAATCTGCCATTTGTAAATCTTTATTCAAAGATACAAAATTGACAACAAATCAATTAAAATACACATCCAACTTTTCTATCCTACAATTAATATAAATGATAAATATTTAGGACTTACATATAATTTCTATCACATATACTTTGTAAATTTTCTTGAATTCAAAACTTTTAAATAAATACATAAAACACTAAATAACTATAACTTACCCTTCATTATTTCAGAAAACTATCTATTAAGTCAAAACTTATATAATCAATTCATAAGAATAGGTAATTTTAAAATTAATTAATACAAAATATTTATGAAGAAGTTTTATTACAAATTATTTAAAGGATCATTAGTTCTATCTTTGTTTTCAATGTCACCACTTACAAATGCACAAGTTTATGTAATTGGAAATGGACAAATGGCAAAAGCAGTTTCTGATAAAGGAAAAGTTGTAGTTCTTAATTCAAATATAGTTAGTTATTATTGGACACCAGAAGAAGGATTACAAACCTTAGATGAAATGCCTAGTAATGTATACTATATAGGTAATCCTACGATTACTGCAGATGGAAAAACGATTGCAAGTACGGCAACAAATAAAAATACAAACATTGTAGAAATGGCAACGTATAATCTAGAGTCTAAATCATGGAATTTTCTCGGTAATTTAGGTTATACTCTAGATGGAGTAGCAAGCTCTGTATGGGGAATGACTCCAGATGCGAATACTATTGTAGGCTTAGCAAACACTGAAAATAAAGGTTCTAGAGGTGTATACTGGAATAAAGAAAAAGGCTTAGTAGATATTGGAGTTACCTATGCAGATCGTTATTCAAGAATAAATGATGTGAGTAATGATGGTAAAATTTTTGTTGGATGGCAAGATACTTATGATGGATCTCGAACTGGCTGTTTTTGGGAAAATGGAAAACAAACTTTAATAACAAATCCTGAAGGTTTATTAGTTAATGAAATATCTAAAATTTCTGGAGATGGAAAATGGTTAGTTGGTTCTAGTGGTTTTTATGCAACAAAATGGAGCAAAGAAACTGGAATAGTTAAAATAGAGCACCCATATGCAAGTTCTTTTTTTTATGGCGCAGCTACCGCAGTTAATAAAGATGGAAGTCTAATTGTTGGATATTACAGAGGAGCTGGACCTGTTATTTATGGTGAGGGTTTTATTTGGACAGAAAAAATGGGTTTAATGACTCTTAATGCTTATGTAAAAGATATATTAAAATATGATGATTTAGGAATCTCGTTTGCATTGCCATTAGAGATCTCTGAAGATGGAAAACAAATAGTTGGCTACGGAAAACAAGGAACTAATAATGCTGTATCATTTTTAATTAGTTTACCAGATTCTGATTTAAGCACTACTAATATTAATAGCACAACTTTGGAAATTTATCCAAATCCAACAACAGAAACCATAAATATTCAAACAAATGGAAAGTTAACCACTGCTACCTTGTATGATATGAATGGTAAATTAATTCTTAAGTCTTCAGAAAAGTCTATCAATGTGAAACATTTACCAAAAGGCATCTATATACTAAGAACAATTATAGATGGAAAAGAAAGTACAAAAAAAATAATCAAGAAATAATATAACAAAAAAGGCTTAAAAATAATTTTTAAGCCTTTTTTGTATGTTGTAGTTTACTACTTATTTTTCAGGATCTCGTGGAAAACAGTTTGAGCTGAGAAAATTCTGTTCGTTGCTTCATCAATTACGATAGAACAATCAGAATCTAAAACTTCGTCAGATACTACCACATTACGACGAACTGGTAAACAGTGCATAAATTTTCCGTTATTTGTTAAATTCATTTTATCCATTGTCACTTCCCAATCTTTATCACCATCATTCGCTTGACCATAATTTTCATAAGAAGACCAGTTTTTTGCGTAGACAAAATCTGCATCTTTCAATGCTTCATCTTGATCATAAGCTATCATTGCTCCATCAGTAAATTTGGAATCTAATTCATATCCTTTCGGTTGTACAACTGTAAAATCTACCCAATCTACTTTAGAAAACCATTGTGCAAAAGAATTCGGAACAGCTTGCGGCAAACGACGTGGATGTGGTGCCCAAGTCATCACAACTTTCACTTTCTTTGCAGGTTTTGTCCCAGGCGTATAACCCGTTTTTTCTGCAATTGTAATTAAATCCGCAAAAGATTGTAAAGGATGTAAGGTTGCACTTTCTAAAGACACAACGGGAACAGAAGATAACTCTTTTACTTTATTAAACATGATTTCGTTGTAATCTTCATCACGATCTACTAATTTCGGAAAAGTACGAACTCCTAAAACATCACAATACGCACTCATTACCTGAATTGCTTCTTTGATATGTTCTTGCGAATCTCCGTTCATCACAGCTCCATCAGCCATTTCCAATGTCCAAGAATCTGCTCCAGCATTCAAAACCCAAGCATTTGCTCCAAGATTATAAGCCGCTTTAATAGAGCTTAAACGTGTACGCAAACTTGGATTAAAGAAAATTAAACCAACTGTTTTGTTTTTACCAACTTCTTGTTGAGCAAAAGGATTTGCTTTAATTTCTAAGGCTGTTTTTAGTAATTCGTCGATGTTTTCTACATCATAAACTGAAGTAAATTGTTTCATAATTGAGAAGAATCTTTTGTTTTATTTGTTCTGCAAAATTAGTTGAAACAATCGAGGTTTAAAGAATTATTTGTATATTTTTGTAAGAATTATACACTAAAAATTTTCACAAAATAGAATGAAATACTTTATACTTTTCTTCTCTTATTTATTATTTATCCAAACTGTTAATTCACAAACAAAGGAATTAGATTCAAAATACATTAAAAATATAAAATCTACTCTTAGTAATTTCAAATCAAAAGAAGAAAGAAAAGAATATGAAAATTATTTTGAATTTTTAGAACATCGAATTTCTCTTAATTATACTAAAAATAATTACGTATTAGATAATGATTATCAAAAGCTTACTCAAAATATTTTTAATCAAATCATTTCTAAAAACAATGATTTAAAATCGAATACAAATAAATTCTATATTATTATATCTAATATTCCTAATGCTGCTTCGTTAGGTTTTGATTTTTATTTTATAGAATCTGGTTTGTTTAATTTGTTAGATAATCAATTTCAATTTGCAGCCGTAATTTGTCATGAGATTGCACATAATCAATTAAATCACACAAGATTATCAATAGAACAAGATGCAGAATTTGAAAAATATTTTAAACGAGAAATTAAGTCAATAAAGCGACAAGATTTTTTAAAATTGATTAAATCTCAAAATGAAGTTATTCAAAAAAAATATGATTTAGCAGAACAATCACGCAAAAAAGAAATTTCTGCTGATAGTTTAGGTTATATTTTATATAAAAATCTAAATTATCCTAAAAGCGAATATTTTCATCTTTTAAAGAAAATTGAAGAATTTGATCAAAACGATAAGTTTATACTTGATGATTCTATCTACCCTTATTTATTTGATTTGCCTGAACAAAAATTCAATTCTAAATCGATTAAAATAGAAAAAAACTCATTGTTCGAAGGATTAAATTTCACTGAATATATTGATAAAGATTCTATTCGTACACATCCAAATTTAGATGATCGATTAAATTGGATTCAGAAAAATTTTCAAGAAGATTTTACGAAACAAAATGTAACTCCTTCGGCAGAATTTGAAAATGTTAAAGCAAAAGAAATCAAAAATTATTACGAAAATTATATTCACAATGAAGAATATACAACAGCACTTTTGGAGTTGATGTATGAGAAGCAAAATCATTCGAATAGAACAGATTTAGATAAATATATCGGAATAGTTTTCACTAAATTGTATGAAGGTCGAAAATCTTTAAAATTTAATAAATATGTTGCTCAAGTTGATGCAAATGACAAAAATATCAATAAGCAAAAGTTACTGAATTTCTTATGGAGTTTAACAAATGACGAATTAAAAAATATTGGAGAATATTATACAAAAAAAGCAACTAATTAGTTGCTTTTTTCCTTTTTATAAATTTAGTTTTTCTATTCGAACTGAGCTTTCTTTCTCATCTTTATTATATTCACTAATAAAAATATAGCCATATTTAGCTTTACCAAAACGCATACTTGTTTCCTTTGTTTTGAAAGGCATTTTATCTTGAGTTAAAACGCCATTTTTAAGTTTATTGATAATTAAATTCCAAACTTTTTTATCAGTTTTATCTTGTTCACTATAAAAAAACAAAACTTCGTTTTCAGCTTTATTTTCTTGAGAAAAAAGATAACTATCAAACATTTTTTGTTTCGATTTTTCTAGTACAATATGATTTTTAAAAATTCCGTTTTTATCAAAATTAGCGATAATATAATCTGTAGATCGAATAATAGTAAAGCTATTATCTCCTTTTTGCTTTTCTAATAAAACCGTAAACGAATCATCATTATAATTAAAAAACTCTTTCAAAGCATAGCGATAACCATCATTATCTCTTAAGGTTTTAAAACCAATATCAGAAAATATTTCGTTGTAATTAATTCTTTTTTCTAGCAATTGCTTTCCTACACTATCATAAATTGTTCGCATCAATCCAATAGTTGGTCCAAATCTAGAATATGGAATAGCATATTCTGAAGATTCTTTTATCTCTCCAATTACAAGTAATTTATCATTTTGTATTTCCATCTCAGGAAAAACATAAATTCCGTCTCGATTAGTTTTTGAACTATATACAATATTTGATGTATTTTTTCCATCTGCCAAAGTATACGTTAACAACCTCTCTACCCCAATTTTGGAAAACCCTGAAGATTCATCAACCTTTTTTTGCAATAAAACTAATTGATCTTCTTTAAAAGTTCCTAGTTCAAACTTATAACCATCCTTTTTCATTTTCTTATCAATCACATAAGAAAATGTATTCTCATAATTTTCGTTATAAATATTTATACTTTCTAAAAGATTTTCGAAACCAATCTTAAAATCAACATAATAAACTTGATTTTCGTTCTTATACATTTTAAATACATTGGCAGAATACATCGAAGTGTTTAAAAATTTCATCTTATCAAAACTTTCAACTTCAGAAAACGAAGTATAACCACCATTTCTATAAAACATAACGTCTTCGGTTTTATTTGTTTTCAAATCAAGCTTCATCAAAATATTTCCATATTCACCAAAACTTTTAGCATGGTATAATTTCGAATTGATATACAATTTTTGTTTCAAAAATTCTATTCCTGTAAAGGTATAAATTGACTTTGCAATGTTACGAAGCTCAAAATCTCCATTCGTAATTTTGTTCAAATTATTGTCTAACAATACATATTCGTATTGAACAAATTTATCTTCTTTTATTAATCCTTTGTTGAAAATGAATGCATATCCGATCACATTTCCATCGTTGTCATTAAGTCGAGAAGATTGCTCTAAAACTCCAGTAGACAACTCTTTCAAATTCTGAACTTGAGCAAAAGAAAAAGTGAGAGTAATAAATGTAAGTAGTACAAATAAAAGTTTTTTCATATAGTTTTTAAAATAATTTCTAATAATCTTAAACGTCTAAAACAACGTCAATTCATCTTGCGGACCACGAATGTCTAAATCCAAATCATTGTTTAATTTTTTGATAAAATATTTTGCAAGCATAGGAGATTCGAGTTCCAAATTTTGATGAATAAAGAAATACAATTTTTGCAAACCTTCTGCTTTCCAAAGTTTAATTGTATCAATCCATTCATCCAAGCGTTCATAATCAGATGGAATATTTGCTCCAACAAAACGTACAAAAGCTTCGCTAGAAGTCAATCGCATATGCACCATATCTCTCCTACCTGCAGCATCAACAATAATATTTGAAATATTATGCTTTTCTAATAAAGTTATCAATCGATTAAAGTTTTCTTCATTAGAAAACCAATCTTCATGGCGTAATTCTACTGCCAAAGGATAACCTTTCGGAAAATTTTCAATAAAATTCTGAAGTTTATCAAAATCTTTTGGAGCGAAATTTTCATGCATTTGCAAGAAAATCATTCCTAATTTATCTTCAAACAACGCTACTGCATCCAAATATTGAGTTAATTTATCTGTCACATTTTGTAATCGACCATAATGACTTATACTTTGTGGAATTTTCGGGAAAAATTTAAAATCTTTTGGCGTTTTATTCGCCCAAGTTTCTACATTTTCTTTGCTAGGAGAACGGTAATATGTTGCATTAAGCTCAATACTATTGAATTGAGTCGAATAATAACTTAATTCATCTTTCGTTTTAGGTGGATAAAAATTCTTCAAATCTTGTTTATTCCATTTTGCACAACCTACATAAACTTCAAAATTATTTGTTTTATCGTAAGAATTTAAAAGCTCAATAGTTTCATTAGGTGTTTTGGGCAATGTAAAATCAACCAATTCTGGATTTTCTACTTTTCCGAATTTCATCTTTGTAAATTTTAATCGAAAATACGGATAAATCCAATAGCATTAAAATTACTGCTGCGACAAATTGTCAGAAATCTTGGTTTGGAATATCTTTTGAAAATTAGTTTCCGTCTACAAATCATACATTTTAGACCATTCAATAGAAAACTAATTTTATAAATAAAAAAATACAATAAAATGAATAAAGGAAATATTAATGTTTCGGTTGAGAATATCTTCCCATTAATTAAAAAATTCTTGTACAGCGATCACGAAATCTTTTTACGTGAGTTAATTTCTAATGCTTCTGATGCAACATTGAAATTGAAACATTTAACAAGTATTGGTGATGCAAAAGTTGAGTACGGAAATCCAAAAATTGAGGTAAAAATAAATAAAGAAGACAATACTTTACATATCATCGACCAAGGTTTGGGAATGACAGCTGACGAGGTTGAAAAATACATCAATCAAGTGGCGTTTTCTGGAGCGGAAGAATTTATCAATCAACACCAAGATGCGGACGGAATTATCGGACATTTTGGTTTAGGTTTTTATTCTGCGTTTATGGTTGCGGATAAAGTAGAAATCATTACAAAATCATACAAAGACGAGCCAGCAGTTCATTGGACATGTGATGGTTCTCCTGAATTTACATTAGAAAATTCGGATAAAACTGAGCGTGGAACTGAAATCATTTTACATATTGCTGAAGATTCGAAAGAGTTTTTAGACGAATGGAAAATCCGTGAATTATTGAATAAATACAATAAATTCATGCCAATTCCGATCAAATTTGGAACGAAAAAAGAAACACTTCCTTTACCAGAAGGTGCTGCTGAAGATGCAAAACCTGAGGAAATCGAAGTTGATGATATTATCAATAATACAAATCCGGCTTGGACAAAAGTGCCATCTGAATTATCTGACGAAGATTATCAAAATTTCTACAGAGAATTGTATCCAATGCAATTTGAAGAACCTTTATTCCACATTCATTTAAATGTTGATTATCCATTTAATTTGACTGGAATTTTGTTCTTCCCAAAATTAGGAAACAATATCAATATTGATAAAGATCGTATTCAATTGTACCAAAATCAAGTGTTTGTAACAGACGAAGTGAAAGGAATTGTACCTGATTTCTTGATGTTATTGCGTGGTGTGATTGATTCTCCAGATATTCCGTTGAATGTTTCTCGTTCGTACTTACAAGCTGATGGAGCTGTGAAGAAAATTTCGGCGCACATTACGAAAAAAGTGGCGGATAAAATGTCTTCATTAATGAATCAAAATCGTGAAGATTACGAGCAAAAATGGAACGATATTAAAGTTGTCATTGAATATGGAATGATTTCGGAAGATAAATTCTTCGAAAAATCTGACAAATTTGCATTGTATCCAACAGTTGATGGTAAATATTTCACTTGGGATGAATTGAATGCTGCAATCAAAGACAATCAAACCAACAAAGACGGAAAATTAGTTATTCTTTATGCTTCTGATGTTGATGGACAAGATCAATACATACAAATTGCGAAAGAAAAAGGTTACGAAGTAATTTTATTAGATTCTCCTATTTCTTCTCACTTGATTCAGAAGTTAGAATCTACAAAAGAAAATGTAACATTTGTTCGTGTTGATGCAGATCATATCAATAATTTGATTGAAAAAGATGAAGTTAAAATTTCCAAATTATCTGATGATGATAAAGAAAAATTGAAAACTGAAATCACAGAATCAATCAACAACAAATCATATACAATTCAATTAGAAGATTTATCTGGAACAGATGCGCCTTTCATCATTACGCAATCAGAATTTATGCGTCGTATGAAAGATATGCAGGCTTCTGGTGGAGCAGGAATGTTTGGAATGGGTAATTTCCCTGAAATGTATAATGTTGTTGTGAATGCAAACTCGGATTTAGCAACAGAGATTTTGGCTAAAGATTCGAAAGAAGAAAAAGATGCGTTGATTAACCAAGCATTAGATTTAGCAAAATTATCACAAGGTTTGTTAAAAGGTAAAGAGTTAACAAATTTTATCAATAGAAGTTTTAAGAACATTAAATAATCTCAGAACACTATATTTTAGTAGTCTTAAACTTAAAATCCAGCACATTATGTGCTGGATTTTTTATTCTCAATAGATATATTGATGTGTTAAACTTTTAAAGTTAGTCTGAAATAATTTGCGAAACATGATTTTTGTCATTAATTTTACATCAAGGAATTAATAATTATTCGTTCAGGACTTCAAAATACTTTAGTTGTTTTGAAACAGAACATTAAAATTAATAGTTGTTTTTCCACAAAATAACGAAATTTTTAAGCCGACAGAGAATTTTCATAATAAGGTGAAAATTAATTCAAATCATTATCAAAAATTTCGGGAAGGATTTCAAGAAATTGAAATCCTTTTTTCTCCAGACGTTCTTTTTAAATCGATTTTGCTCATAGTTTTTGCATTTTTACATATAATTAATAATCAATCAGACATGAGTACATTTCATTTATTATTTACAATAGATATTTGTTCTATTTATAAAAATTCTTTTTTTATAATCATTTAAAAAGAACAAGTTACAATGGACTTATTCAGAAGAAAGAATTTGACATTGGGAAGGATTTCAAGAAATTGAAATCCTTTTTTTATGCAATTATTATAACAAAAAAAGAGCGACAAATATGTCGCTCTTTTAATATATATCAGAATTTTATTATTCTTGTGATACAATTTTTGCAGATAAATACTCACGGTTCATACGTGCGATGTTATCTAAAGAAATTCCTTTTGGACATTCGATTTCACAAGCTCCTGTATTTGTACAGTTACCAAAACCTTCTAAATCCATTTGTGCAACCATTTTTTGAGCACGACGAGCAGCTTCTACTTGTCCTTGTGGTAACAATGCGAATTGAGAAACTTTAGCTCCTACGAATAACATTGCAGATCCATTTTTACAAGTTGCAACACAAGCTCCACAACCAATACATGTTGCAGCGTCAAACGCTTCATCTGCATGCATTTTGTTTACTGGAATATTGTTTGCATCTACTGTACGTCCTGATGTGTTTACAGAAATGTAACCACCAGCTTGTTGGATACGGTCGAAAGATGAACGGTCTACAATTAAATCTTTGATTACTGGGAATGCAGCTGATCTCCATGGTTCGATGTAAATCGTTTCACCATCTTTGAACATACGCATATGTAATTGACAAGTTGTAACACCTCTATCTGGTCCGTGTGCTTCTCCATTGATGAATAAAGAACACATACCACAAATACCTTCACGACAGTCGTGGTCGAATGCAACTGGCTCTTTTCCTTCCTCTATTAATTGCTCGTTTAATAAATCAAGCATTTCTAAGAAAGAAGAATCAGTAGAAACATCTTTTAAGGAATATGTTTCCATTTTTCCTTGAGCATTAGCGTTTTTTTGACGCCAAATTTTCAGCGTGATGCTGATTGTTTTTGATGATGCCATAATTCTATATGATATTTTGACATTTTGCTTGAAAGTTTGTTATCAAGCAAAATGATTTTATTATTTATAACTACGAGTTTTAAGCTCGATATATTTGTAATTTAATTCCTCTTTGTGTAAAACCTCAGTGTTGATGTCATCACCTTTATATTCCCAAGCGGCAACATAAGTATAATTTGCATCATCACGCATAGCTTCACCTTCTTCTGTTTGGTACTCCTCACGGAAGTGACCACCACAAGACTCATTACGGTTAAGTGCATCAATTGCCATTAACTGTCCTAATTCTAAGAAGTCAGCTACACGTCCAGCTTTTTCTAACTCAGTATTCATTTCGTTAGCATCACCAGGAACTTTTACATCGCGGTAGAATTCTTCACGTAAAGCAGCAATTTCAGCAATCGCTTCTTTTAAACCTTCAGCGTTACGAGCCATACCTACTTTATTCCACATGATGATTCCTAAACGTTTGTGGAAACTATCTACAGTTTTAGTTCCTTTATTGCTTAAGAAATGTTGAATTTGATCTTTAACAGCTTTTTCAGCTTCGTCAAATTCTGGAGTATTTGTAGGAATTTTACCTGTACGAATATCTGCTGATAAATAATCTGCAATTGTATAAGGTAATACGAAATAACCATCAGCTAAACCTTGCATTAAAGCAGAAGCTCCTAAACGGTTAGCTCCGTGATCAGAGAAGTTAGCCTCTCCAGCTACGAAACATCCTGGAATTGTAGATTGTAAGTTGTAATCAACCCAAACACCACCCATTGTATAGTGAATTGCAGGATAGATACGCATTGGATTTTCATATGGATTCTCATCTGTAATTTTCCAATACATTTGGAACAAGTTTCCATATTTCTCCTCGATCCATTTTTTACCTAATTTCTCGATTTCAGCATCTGATGGATTTTGATCTCCGTTTGCGAAAGCAACCTCACGACCTTTTTTCTTAATCTCATCTGTAAAATCTAAGTAAACTCCTTCTCCAGTTTCGTTAGCTTCGATACCATAACCAGCATCACAACGCTCTTTTGCAGCACGAGATGCAACGTCACGAGGAACTAAATTACCGAATGCAGGATAACGTCTTTCTAAGTAGTAATCTCTGTCTTCTTCTTTGATATCAACTGCTTTTTTCTTACCAGCACGGATTGCTTCAGCGTCTTCTTTCTTTTTAGGAACCCAGATACGACCAGAGTTACGTAAAGATTCAGACATTAAAGTCAATTTAGATTGATTTGTTCCGTGGATTGGAATACAAGTTGGGTGAATTTGTACATAACAAGGGTTAGCAAAATAAGCACCTTTTTTGTGAATTTTCCATGCAGAAGTTACGTTAGAACCCATTGCATTAGAAGATAAGAAATATACGTTTCCGTAACCACCAGTAGCAATAACTACTGCGTGAGCAGAATGTCTTTCGATTTCACCTGTAATTAAATTACGAGCGATAATACCACGAGCTTTACCATCTACAAGTACAATGTCTAACATTTCGTGACGATTGTACATTTGGATGTGCCCTAAGTGGATTTGCTGATTCATTGCTGAATAAGCTCCTAATAATAATTGTTGTCCTGTTTGACCTTTCGCATAGAAAGTACGAGATACTTGTACCCCACCAAAAGAACGGTTATCTAATAACCCACCGTAATCACGTGCAAAAGGAACCCCTTGCATTACACATTGGTCGATAATATTACCAGAAACCTCTGCTAAACGATAAACGTTAGACTCACGAGCGCGGTAATCACCACCTTTGATTGTATCGTAAAATAAACGGTAGATAGAGTCGTTATCTCCTTTATAATTTTTAGCAGCATTAATCCCCCCTTGTGCAGCAATAGAGTGCGCACGACGTGGTGAATCTTGGTAACAGAAAGCTTTTACTTTGTATCCTAACTCTGCTAAAGTAGCAGCTGCAGAACCACCAGCTAAACCTGTACCTACAACAATAACATCAATTTTATCACGGTTATTTGGAGCCACTAAGTTTAAGTGTGCTTTGTGTTCGCTCCATTGTTGTGCGATATCTCCTTGTGGAGATTTTGAATCTAATATACTCATTTCTTGATATTATTTAATTATTTAACAAAAAAATGGTAAACAGCGATGATAATGAAACCTGCTGGAATTAAAATTGAATACCATTTCCCGAAAGCAACAATTACTGGAGTGTATTTGTTGTGTCTTGCACCAATAGATTGGAATGCAGATGCAAATCCATGTTGTAAGTGTAATGATAAAAATACAAATGCAACAATGTAAATTACTAATCTTACAAAACTTAAAGCACCTTCTAATGTGAAAACGTGGTTTAAGTGATCCATAAAGTAATTTCCTTGAGCAAACTCAGGATTTGGAGCAATGTAGTGATCAGTAATTGTAGGAACCCAAAAGTCATACAAGTGTAATAATAAGAAAACTAAAATTACAGATCCAGAAACTAACATGTTTCTTGACATCCAAGAAGCATTTGCAGCACCATTATACTTTTGATAAGCAACTGGTCCACGCGCTTTCTTGTTTTGCGCTTCTAATACAAACCCCATTACAAAGTGGTATACAACACCAATTAATAAAATAGGCTGCATTAAATATTGGATAAAAGGGTTATCACTCATGAAAGCCGAAACTTCATTGAACCCATTCGGATTAATAACAGATAATGCATTAATCACGAAATGTTGTAACAAGAACACGATCAAAAATAACGCTGAAAGCGCCATCGCGAACTTCTTACCAATCGACGATTTTAGTAATGATTCATTTGCCATAAAGCAATTCGTTTAATTTTTTAGATATTTCCACAAATTTAATCATCCCGTTGCTCTAATCACAATGAATTATATCATTTCGTTAACAGATTTCGATAGTTTAGAATCATTCTTAGTTAATTAAGACATTTTTAACAAATTTTCTAAATTTTTATTGCTTAATAAATAATTAATTTCTATACTTGCAGTAGAAAAGTAGAACAACTTTTCATAGGTTTAAGTTAGTTAGGTTAATCCTCTTATAGAAATATAAGAGGGTTTTTTATTTTTTAGTTGTAACATTATTCTTTTTTTTACTACAAATAAAGAGCAACAGAATAATAGTTTGAATAATAAAGCAAAAATATTTACCGAATTAGTCGAGAAAAATCAGGGAATTATCCATAAGGTTTGTCGTATATATACAGACGACAAGGATTCTCATGACGATTTATTTCAGGAAATTGTATTGCAATTATGGCGCTCTTACGATTCCTTCAAAGGAGATTCAAAATTTAGTACATGGATGTATCGTGTTAGCTTGAACACAGCGATTACATTAATCAGAAAAAAAACAAAATCGAGTGAAACTGATTTTAATGAAGCTCAATTTTTAAATTTAAAATCAGAAGACAAAGACGAATTTTTAGAGGAACGCATCACACTTTTATATGCTGCAATTAGATTATTAAATGACGTAGAACGTGCATTGGTACTGCTATTTTTAGAAGACTTACCTTACAAAGATATTGCCGAAACTTTAGGAATTTCGGAAGTAAATGCACGCGTTAAGATGAACAGAGTGAAGATAAAATTGAAAGAGATAATGTCTAAAATGGAACAATAATGGAGTTAGATGACTTAAAATCAATTTGGGGTTCCATAAAGGAAGAAGAAAAGTTTGATCAAAATCAAATTTTTCAAATGTTGAAGAAAAAATCGTCAACGACAATAAAATGGTTATTTATATTCACTTTTTGCGAATTTATCCTTTTTCTTGTCTACAATTTATATGTTTTAATTTCAGGAAAAAATTTTTTTAATAACGAAGTCAAAACATTAGTCGAAGAAAAAACGATTAATAATTACGAAATCGCTTCCGTTTTTAGTATTGTGATTACGTTTGGATTTTTGGTAATGGCTTATCGTTATTTCAAGAAAATAGATCTTAATCAATCTGTCGTCGATTTGATGAAAAACATTATTTCATTTCGTCGATTGGTGAACTTGTTTATTCTTTTCACCGTTTTAAGTTTAATTGTTTCCTCTGCCCCATTCTATTACGAATTAGGCCAATCTATTTATTTAGCAAAACATGCCAATGATATACAACCAATTGCGAATAATGCTGCTGTTTATGGTTGGATTGCAATAATAACTGCTGTTGCTTTTATTGTGATTATAGGAACAGTTTATTATGGAATTATTTATTTTTTATTTTTAAGAAAACTTCAACAAAACATGAAAGAGTTGAAAGAAATGAAATAAAATCTTATTTTTGTAAACTGAATGAAAAAATTTATCCAATATATTATGCTTACAATTTCACTGTTTATGACAGTGTATCAGTCTGCGCATATATTGGATCATGCTCTAAGTAAAGAGCACAAAGAGTTGAAAGATAAATTCTCTAACGTACATGATCACAGCTGTACAATTTGTCATTTCAATCAACATTTTGTAGAAAATGATTCAGAAATCGAGTTATTCGAATGGTCTCAATCATTTATCCAAAAAGATAAAACACTTTATACAACTCGTGTAAAACAAGCTGTATTACTTACTCAGAAAAGTCTTCGAGCACCGCCCTACACAATTTAATTACAGAAAAAACCACCTTATTTTTTTAACGTTATTAAATTATTGTATTTATGTCAATCAACATAAAATGTAGTATTGCAGCTACATTATTGTGCGGAACTGTGTTTGCACAAAACATTTTCGAAGGTCAAATTATAGATAAAAATCAAAAACCAATTCCTTTCGCAACTGTATACTTCAACAACGAAGAATATCACACAAATTCCGAAGGAAAATTTAGAATTGAGAATTTAAATAAAGGAAATTATCAAGTTCAAATTGATGAGCAAGGTTACGAACCTTTTTCTCAAAATATTACGTTTGATTCGCAACAAAAATTTGTTTTTACACTTACTTTTCACAAATCGTACAATTTAGATGAAGTTACTGTTTTAGGTCATCATCACGATTTTTCAACAGCTAATGTAGAACGTGTAGATCAATCTTATATTCAAGAAAATTATGCAGGATCATTAGCAAAATCGCTCGAAAATATTGCAGGTGTCAATGCTTCTGGAATTGGATCATCAGCCTCAAAACCAATTATTCGTGGACTTGGTTTCAATCGATTAATTGTTGCTGAAAATGGTGTAAAACAAGAAGGACAACAATGGGGAGCCGATCACGGTTTGGAAATTGATGCACTAAATGTTGAAGATGTCGAAGTGATAAAAGGCCCTGCTGCTTTAGAGTACGGAAATGAAGCTATTGCTGGAGTTATCAAGATTAACAATAACAATTTACCAGCAAAACATTCACTTTCTGGAGAAGTAAAAGCTTTGTATCAATCGATTAATGATAATTACGGAATTGGATTTAATTTAAAATCTCGAAACGATCATTTTTTCTATAAAATAAAAGGTTCGTATTCTGATTATGCAGATTATAGAACAACTACCGATCGCATTTATTATCTGAATCGCTATTTGCCAATTTACAATAAACGTGTAAAAAATACGGCTGGACAAGATTTGAATGCTGAAATACAAACAGGTTATATTGGCGAAAAATTTCGTTCAATTTTAACTGTTTCTAACGTTAATCAGAAAATTGGTTTTTTTCCTGGTTCGCACGGAATTCCTTCTGTAGATAGGCTTCAAGATGATGGAAATTATAGAAATATCGAATTTCCTTATCAAAAAGTTAATCATTTTAAAGTGATTTCCGAAAATGAATTTCGTTTAAATTCAAAAGATGTTTTAAAATTTTTGGCAAGTTATCAAAACAATCGTCGTCAAGAAGTTAGTTCATTTCACACACATTATGCGAATCAACCTGCTCCAATAAAAAATCCTGATTTAGAATTAGATTTTAATCTTTCTACTTATGATTCACAATTAAAATTTGAACATAATCATAGCAAAAATTTCAAAACAATAATCGGTGCACAAGCGCAATTGCAAGCCAATAATATTGCGGGTTACAATTATTTATTACCAAAATATGATCGAAATATTTTTAGCGGATTTTTGATTGAAGAATTCAAAAAAGGAAATACGTGGAAAGTTACAGCTGGTTTACGTTACGATTATTCAACGTTCAAATCAGAAGGTTATTTTGATGATTTTCTGTATAATTATTTGATTGAAAAAGGAAATTCTGAAGGAATTGCAGATTATTATGCAAATCGTAGTAAATCTATTGATCGTAATTTCAGTAATTTAAACGGAATGATTGGTGCAACTTTTCAACCAAATGATTTATGGGATTTCAATTTGAATGTTGGAACAAATTTCCGTTTACCAACCGCTATAGAATTGGGTTCTAACGGAATTCATCATGGTAGTTTTCGACATGAAAGAGGTGACGAAAATCTTGATGTAGAAAAAGGAATTGCAGTAGATTTCAAATCTGTTTTTCACAAAAATGATTGGGATATTTCGCTAAGTCCTTATTTATATTATTTCAGCAATTATATTTTCTTGAAACCTTCGGGACAATTTTCGATTCTTCCTCATGGTGGACAAATTTATCAATATACGCAAAGCAAAGCTTTGTTGACTGGTTTTGAATTTGAAGTTCGTAAGAAAATCAACGAAAATTTTGATGCAAATCTTGTGTACGAATATTTATACAATCGACAAATCACGGAAAATAAAAAATTCGGAAATTATCTTCCTTTCACGCCTGCAAATAATTTATTTGGACAAATTAATTATAAAATCAATCAAAATATTGCATTTTTAGAAGGCTTGAGCTTTTTTGCAAATGGAAAATATACATTTGAGCAAGATAAAATCGCCCAAAACGAAGATATTACTCCAAGTTATTTCTTGGTTGGAATTGGAGGAAAAACGAAACTTAAATTCAATAATTTTAGTGCAAATTTAAGTATTCAGGTTTCTAATTTATTCAATAAAAACTATTACAATCACACCAGTTTTTATCGTGCATTACAATTACCAGAACAAGCTAGAAACATACAAATTATGTTAGGAATTCCGTTCGAAAAATAGTTGATACATGAAAAAGAGACATCCTATTTTTGGACTTTTCTTTAGTATTATTCTTTTTTCGATTCCAATTTTTAATCAATTACATTTTTCTTTAATCGATCATTCACAAGATTTTTCGAATCAAAAGAAAGAAATTATTCATCATCAATGTAATCACTTTACATTCTATTCTGTCTTTATTGACACGCATGATGATCCAAAAATTGAAGGAAAACTAAACGAAGAATTTTACAGAAAAGAAAGTTTTGAACAAGTAGAAAAAATTAAACTTTCTACAATTGAATATCGTTTTACACGTGGTCCACCACAAGATTTTGTTTATTCATAAATCAACCAAAATCTTAAAAAATAACATTCAATTCAAAAAAAATTAAAACAATGAAAAATTCAATTTTAAAATATTCATTTATAACATTATCAGCATTATTTATTACATCTTGTTCATCAGACGATTCTTCATTAGATACAACAAAACCAGAAATTAATTTAATTTCACCAAAAGATGAAGCTCATTTACATTTAGGTGACGAGATTAATATTGAAGCTATCTTGAAAGATAATATTGAGTTGGGAGCTGTAAAAATTGATATTCATTATGCAGGAGATGGACATACTCATAACCATCGTTCTGCTAGTGTGCAAGAAGCGTCGAGTTCTACAAATACTCAATGGGAATTTACCAAAGAAGAAGCAATTCCTTCAGGTAAAAAGGAATATGCATACAATTATAAAGTTGCAATTCCTCAAGAAGGTATTGTAGATGGAGCATATCATTTAGGATTAATTCTAATTGATAAAGCAGGAAATCAATCCGAAACATACATCGAAATCGATATAGTTGACCATAGCCACGATCATTAATTATTTTTTTATATAAAAAGCCTGAAATTTCAGGCTTTTTTTTATGTGCATTGTTAAAAGAATGTTATTTTAGCACTCCTCAATTATATCAAAACAAAAAAATGATTGCAATAGCAGATAGCGGTTCTACTAAAACGGATTGGGTAATTTTAGATAGCGACCTTAATGAAGTTTTTAGAACAAGTACAATCGGATTTAATCCGTATTTTGTAACATCAGAAGATATTACGACTGAATTACAAAAAAATGAAGATTTTGCACCTGTTGCAAATGATTTTACAAAAGTCTTTTTTTATGGTGCAGGAACTTCCAGCGAAGCAATGCATGCTGTTGTTAAAGAAGGTTTAGAGAATTTCTTTACAAATGCAGAATTTGTCGTAGACCATGATTTATTAGCTGCTTGTTACGCAACTTATATGGGAAAACCTGCAATGGTTTGTATCTTAGGAACAGGTTCTAATTCTTGTTATTTCGATGGAACAACAATGCGCGAAGAAACAAAATCTTTAGCTTATATCTTAGGTGACGAAGGTTCTGGAAATGACTTAGGAAAACGTGTATTACGCGCTTTTTACACAAAAAAAATGCCTCCACATTTAGCCAAAGCTTTTGATGATTATTATAAATTATCTGTAGATGAATTAAATAAAAATGTGTACCAAAATAAATTTGCAAACACATATTTAGCATCTTTCAATAAATTTGTTGTTGAACATAAAAATGATCCATTTATTCAGAAAATTATTTATGATGCAATGTCTTCTTTTATCGAATATCAAATTATGCCTTACGAAGAAGCTCGTCATTCTGAATTAAATTTTATTGGTTCAATTGCTCATATTTATGAAGATGTTATTCGTTCAGTTGCGGCAGAATATCACTTAACAGTTGGCCATATTATTAGAAAACCAATTGATAATGTTGTTGATTATCACAAAAAGTATTTGATTAAATAATCATGGTAACTCAGCCAAAAATAGCGGTAATTTCTTACAATACTCCTCATCGCAAAACACAAGATGTTTTACACGGATTAAAAGCTAAAGGTTATCAAAATGTAAAAATATTTGCATTGCCTTTTGTACAAAGAGAAAATCCGTTCAAACCAATTTATCAGCATCGTCCAAGTAAGGCGATTCAAGTAAATTTAGATGATTATTGTAATAATTTTGGTTATAATTTTGATTTGACAACTGCTGAAACGTTGAACAATCAATTAAACGATTATAAAGCTGAATATGTGATTATTGCAGGTGCAGGATTATTACCAGATGAATTGGTTGAAAATCATAAAATTATCAATACGCATCCAGGTTTTTTACCTTTGACGAGAGGTTTAGATTCATTAAAATGGGCAATCACAAAAGGAGTCGAAATTGGTGTTACAACTCATTTTGTAAACACAGAAGCTGACGCTGGCTTTTTGATTGAACAACAATATATTCCTGTTTATGGGAATGATACATTTCATTCATTGGCTAATCGTCAATATGAAACAGAAATTGAAATGTTAGTTAATTCGATTGAATTAATTCCAACACTTTCAGAATTCAAATCACTTTCATCAAATGAATTTGAGGCTACGCGCAGAATGCCAAAAGCTATAGAAGAAAATTTGATGCAAGCATTTGAAACATACAAAGAAAAATATAAAAGGGATTAAATATTTTTAGATAAAAAAACAAAAAAAAGCTAACCAATTGGTTAGCTTTTTTTTAAAAAAATATAATTCTTCACTCTTTCACAATTCTTCCGCCAATAACTGATCACCTTTTTTTCTGACACTTTTATATGCTCTATAACACACATATAAAATAATCAGTACAAAAATAAATGCTAAAGGAGCCAATACAATTGCCGTGATACTTAATACAATAGAACTAAACGTTTCTCCTGTATTAACCAAAAAATTTCCTGCTCCCGCAGTTGTCGTGGTCG
This sequence comes from Empedobacter falsenii, assembly GCF_013488205.1. Classification (NCBI taxonomy): domain Bacteria; kingdom Pseudomonadati; phylum Bacteroidota; class Flavobacteriia; order Flavobacteriales; family Weeksellaceae; genus Empedobacter; species Empedobacter falsenii. The sequence goes on from NZ_CP040908.1 coordinate 2,367,800, forward strand.
AAACAGCTCTTGCAGCCGCTGTTGTACCGCTAATCGCAGCCGCTGTTCCTCCTCCAGCTATAATCGCCAAAGCCCAAGTTGCGACTTCGTTCATTTCTGGCATCGTAATTCCAACCGCTATTGTTCCTGCAATTCCAGCTAAAGGAACCGCAATCGTATCCAACAAATTATCAATAATTGGAATATAATAAGCTCCAATTTCTACTAACATCGCTACACCAAGTGTTATAAGAGCCGGTGTACTCCCAACCCACATCCAACTTTCGTCGAGATTAATAAAACTTCCTCCAAATTTAACAGCTAAACTCAGTACAAATAAGGGAAGAAAAATCCGAAAACCAGCAGCAGCGGCTAATCCTATTCCGAGAAATAACGAAAAAATAGTAGACATTGAGATTAAATCGTTCATAGTTTAGCATTTTATAATAGTTCTGATTTTATAAATATAATGATAAAAAAGATAAAGTTTTTATAATTTTTTCTTTCCTTTGCATCCGATTAAGAGAAACCAAGTACTGCAAAGTACTTTTTTTGTGTAAATAAACCTAAATGTTTGAGCTACATCTAAATAATCGAATAATAAATCAATCATTTTTTAAATGCATTGATAATTATTTCTTTTCTCAAAATCAATCAACCAAAACTTCTTCACGACAACATTTAAAATTTTGCAAGAATCAATTTCTTTTTATTTTAATTTCTGATAGGAAAATTTTATCTTTAAGGAAATTTTACGAGAACTCTTGCAATGGAAACATCAAACGAAATTAAACAAAATAATAAAACAAAAATGCTGGTAATAGGAATTGCAGGAGGAACAGGTTCGGGAAAAACAACTGTTGTAAATAATATTTTAAGAGATCTTAACGCAGAAAGCGTTATCGTCATCTCTCAAGATAATTATTATAAAGATCATCCTGAATTATCTTTTGATGAACGTTCTAAGATCAATTTTGATCACCCAAGATCAATTGATTTCGAATTACTAAAAGAACATGTCGCTTTATTGAAAAATGGCGTATCAATAGAACAACCTGTCTATTCGTTTATTACGCATAGTCGCAAGGAAGAAACGATTTTAACACATCCACAATCGGTTATTATTGTAGAAGGAATTTTGGTATTGACTGACCCAGATTTACGCGATTTATTTGATGTAAAAATCTTTGTTCATGCAGATTCTGATGAACGTTTAATTCGTCGCGTACGCCGTGATATACAAGAACGTGGGCGCGATTTAGACGAAGTTTTAACACGTTATCAAAAAACGTTAAAACCTATGCATCAGCAATTTATAGAACCATCTAAAAACTATGCAGACATTATTATTCCGAATATGAAAAAGAAAAATTCTGTCGCAATCAAAGTTTTATCAACTGTAATTAAAGAAAAACTCAACTCGAAAACTACTGTATAATGAAAGAAAAATCGGAAGAAATCTTTGACGAAGAACTTACACCAGAAGTACCGAAAAGAAAAATTAAGGATACACGTGTATTCAAATTTGTTTGGAATCGTTACTTTGTTCTAACTGTTGCGTTTGCTGTTTGGATGATTTTTTTCGACCAAAATTCTTTTTTCGTACATCGCGAGTTGGATAAACAAATCAAATTATTAGAAGTTGATCAACAATATTACCAAGAACACTTGGATACTGAGTCTGAAAAATTAAATCAACTAAATAGTAATCCTGCTGAAATTGAAAGGATTGCAAGAGAAAAGCATTTCTTGAAAAAAGATGATGAAGATATTTTTATCATTCAGCAAGAAAAATTTACGAAGCCACAAAATAAAGAAAATGAGTAAGTTATTTGAAAATTTTGATTCTATTTCTGAAAAAGAATGGAAAAATAAAGTTCAAGTCGAGCTAAAAGGTTTAGAATATAATGAAACTTTGGTTTGGGGAACGAACGATCAAATAAATGTAAAACCATTATATACAAAGGATGATGTCGATTATTCGGCTGTACAACCTTTACCAAAATCCTCAAAAGATTGGAAAATTATTTCGAAATATACTGGAAATAAAAACCAAGATTACAGCTTTTTGTATGGATATTTGATTAATCAAAATCAAATTGATTCATCGTTAGAACTTCCTAATTATTTGGATTTATTTATTAAATATGATGAAACTTCTAATTTAAAATCGCTTGAAAATCTTCCAAATCTGAAATATTTAGATTTAGATATTTATGGATATTTGGCTCAGAATGGACTTTGGCAAAATGACTCAGAAAAAGCATCAAAAGAATTGGTGAAAGAAGCTTTGGCATTGAAAAATTTCGAAAAAGTAATTTCAATTCAAGGAGATGTTTATCAAAATGCTGGAGCAAATCATGTTCAACAAATTGCGATTACACTTGCACATGCAGTAGAATATTTAGAAAATTTTGGAGCTGATATTGCAGATAAAATCTATTTTAAATTCGCTGTTGGAAGTAATTATTTCTTCGAAGTTGCAAAATTAAGAGCATTCCGTTTCTTATGGAAAATGATTTTGGAGCAATATAATAAAGAAAGTGAAGCATTTATTTTCACTTCAACATCAGATCGCAATAAATCTAAATTAGATATTTACAACAATGTTATTCGCTCTACAATAGAAGCTTCTTCGGCTATCTTTGGATCAAGCGATGCTGTCTTTGTTGGATCGTATGATGAAGTAAATAAAGAGTCTGATTTTGGGTTAGAATTAGCCGCAAAACAACAATTATTGTTGCAAAAAGAATCTTATTTGAATCAATTTGCTGATCCTGCTGCTGGTTCTTTCTACATCGAAAGTTTGACAAATCAAATGGCTGAAAATGCGTTAGAATTGTTCAAAACAACACAAAATGTAGGCGGTTTTGTAAAAGCTTTACAAAATGAAACTATTCAAGATTTTATTTACACAAGCGCGAAAAAAGAGCAAAAAGATTTTGATGAGCAAACCATTAAATTAATTGGTGTAAATAAGTTTAGAAATCCTGCGGATGTGATTGAAAAATCGCCAAAAGAAAAAGTAGTAAAACAAGCACTTTTTGTTCCAATTGTTCCAACTCGTTTGGCAGAAAAAGAGGAAAAAAAATAGTTTTTACATGAATTGGACACCAATTTCATTAAAAGAACTCAACAATATAATCGAAACTTCAGTAGCTGTGATGGATACTGAAGTTTTGTGTTTAATAAAGTAATATTTTACGTCAAAAAATAACAATTTGAATCCAACTATTTTAACAAAAGAATTTCAAGATTATCTGAAAACGATCGAACATGAAGACATCAAATCTATAGGTTTGAAAAAATCGTTATTTGATGAAATTTCTTCTGCTGAAATCGCTCAACAATTGAAAGGAATTCAAGTTTCAAAACATAAATTTCCAACACTTTATTCGACAGAAAATATTTATTTTCCGCCTTCAATTAATTTGGAACAAGCAAGTTCGGAAGCTACCGCAAATTATAAATCAACTTTAGTTAAAGGAAAAAATTTGATTGATTTAACCGCAGGTTTTGGGATTGATACTATTGCTTTTGCAAAGAATTTTGAAAAAGTATATCACATCGAACAAAATCCTGAATTGAGTAAGATTGTACAACATAATGCTAAAATTTTAGCACCAAATTTAGAAACCTATACAGGTACTTTTCAGTCTTTTTTTGAAGAAAATCTTACTTTAAAATTTGATGTGATTTATCTTGATCCAGCAAGAAGAAATTCGAGCGGAAGAAAATTTATTTTGGAAGATTTAGAGCCAAATATTTTAGATTGGATTCCAACTTTTTTCGAAAAAACGGAGAAAATTATCATCAAGCTTTCGCCTTTATTGGACATCACTTCTACCCTACAACAAATTGATTCGATTTCCGAAATACACATTGTTGCATTAAAAAATGAAGTAAAAGATTTTCTAATCATTTTAGATAAAAATTCTTCGACAAAAAATCCTTTGATAAAAGCTGTTAATTTAGAAAATAATCAACCCGAATTTTCTTTCAATTTTGAAGAAGAATATAGTGCAAATGCAAGTTTTGGAGAAATTCAACATTATATTTACGAACCAAATGTTGCAATTCTCAAAACTGGGGCTTTCAAATTATTAAGCGAAAAATTCAATCTTCACAAACTTCATCAAAATACACATTTGTATACTTCGAATGAACTTTTAGAAAATTTTCCTGGAAAAATTTACCTGATTGAAGAAGAAATTAAAAATCCGAAAAAAGAAATTTTAAAGATTAAAGCGAATTTATTGGTCAAAAACTATAATCAGCCAATAGACGTTATCAAGAAAAAATTCAAAATTATTGATGGCGGCACAACAACTTTAATTTTTACACAAAGCATTGATGGGTTTCATATTCTAAAAACTTCACGAGTTTAGTTGGGTTTCGAAAAAAGTTGTGTTAATTTTATACAACAATTTTCAACCTTAAAAAATTACACTTGAAAATCATCAATAAAATTGAAAACTTTATCTACGGAGAAGCGCTTTCAGATGGCTTAAAAACTTCTTTAGCGATTATCATTCCACCTATCGTAGCCAGCTTATTTGGCGATTTATATGCCGGTGTAACAATAAGTCTTGGTGCAGTTTTAGCGCACATGACGGATACACCTGGTCCATTTAAAGAACGTCGAAACCTGATGTGGCTTTCCGTACTCTTGATTTTCCTTGTTTCGTATTTCACCAAAACGATTAATAGTTACCCAATATTTCTAGGTATTTGTTTAACAGTTATCGTTTTCTTTTCTAACATGTTAACCGTTTGGGGACAACGTACAAGTGCGCTTGGAATGGTCATTATGATGTCGATGGTAATGAATATGAATGATTTACGACATGAGTTAAGTCCTCTTCATATTGCGCTTTTTGTGACGGCTGGAGCAGCTTGGTACACTATTTTTAGTCTAGCTATTAGCACTTTTCGTCCTTATCGTATGGCGCAGCAAAACTTAGCTGATACAATGATTCATATTTCTGAATACATTCGAATCAAGGCTTCTATGTTTGATAAAGACTCAAATTATGATGATATTATCAAAAAATTAATCGACGAACATGTTGTAATTAACGAAAAACAAAGTTTAGTTCGTGAATTAGTTTTTTCGAATAAAAAATTGGTAAAAGACCAGACACCAATTGGGCGTTCGATTGTGTTTATTTTCTCTGATTTGGTGGATATATTTGAGAATGTAACAGCAAATCAATATGATTATGTGAAAATTCGAGAAGTTTACGGCGATACAAAAGCAATGCGCAAAATCTATAATTTAATGAATAAATTAGCGCATGAACTTAAAATGATTGCTTATCATATTAACTCGAACAAACGTCCTAAACAATCTACTTTTGACTTTGAAGTTGAGTTAAAAAAGATTGATGATGCCATCAAAGAATTATATGCAGAAGGACAAAAACCAATTGTTTTATCTAAAATTTATATCAATCTAAAGCAAATTGTTTATAAAATAGAGTTTATTCATAAGTTTTTTTATGATGATTCGTTTACAGAAAAAAAGAAAAATCCGCTGGATCATGCCGAACATTTTGAACCTACAGTTGATTATTCTTTACGAAAATTAAAAGATCATCTGAATCTAAAATCTTCAATTTTTAGACATGCAATTCGTGCATCAATTGTAATGTTATTAGCTTATGGCGTCACATTTATTATTCCAATGACTTATCATAGTTACTGGATTTTGATGACAGTTTTAGTAATTTTAAAACCTGGTTTTAGTGTAACAAAAAAACGAAACTTTCAGCGTTTGAAAGGAACAATTGGCGGTGGATTAGTTGGGGTTTTAATATTATTGATTATTCCTCAACACAGTATCCGATTTGCTTTAATGCTTATTTTCATGTTGATGGCGTACACTTTTATTCGTCACAAATATGCAATTGGTACATTTTACTTAACCGCGTATATTCTTATTTCGTTTAGTTTTTATTCGCAAAAAGATTCATTGTATATAATTCAAGAACGTTTTATTGACACACTTGTTGGAGGATTTATGGCGTTTATTTCGAGTTATTTGATTTTACCAACTTGGGAAAAAAATAATATGAACGAATATATTCAAAAAGCATTGATTGCAAATTATGAGTTTATTTATTTGGTTTTTAAAAAATTAGCCGACAACGAAGTTTCTACAACTGATTATAAATTAGCTAGAAAAGATGTTTTTATTGCAATGGCAAATATTAATTCAGTTTTTCAGCGTGTCATTTCTGAACCGAAAGGAAAACAGGAAAATGCGAATGAACTGAATAAATTTACTATTTTCAATCAATCATTTGTCTCATATTCAGTTGGTTTAGTTAAAATTTTAAAGAAAAATAATTCGGTCATTTTAACTTCAGAACACATTCGATTGATGAAGAAAATTTTGCAATTATTGTTACAAAATATTCGGCTTTACGGTGAATATGAAACAGAAAATTTACCAAAAACAATAGAGTTTAGAGAAAAAACTGTTGTTTATACGGAAATTGAAACAGAGGCTTTGCAAAATGATTCTGAACTGATTGAAGATTTGTTAGAGTATTTGTACGAGATTGCTTACGATTTCACAAAAGTTGGTCACGTTTTTGTGAAAGAACAACCGTTAAAAGAATAATAAATGACAATCATCCAACTGTTTAAAAATCTACGTCCATTTGTAAAACCTTATCGTTCTTTGGTTGTCGCAACTTTGCTCCTAACCTTAGTTGGATCTTTTACTTCGCAAGTAAATGCACTGATTTTACAATATACCGTAGATTCTATAAATGGTTTGGTTGAAGCTGGAAAAGGATTAAAAGAAGGTCTGAAAATCATTTCGTTTATTTCGATTGTTTTGATGACTAAAGAAATCCTGAATGCATTCATCACATTTGGTCAAAAATATTATGGAGAAAAGCTTCGAATTTTTGTTTCGCAAGATTTAGCACAAGCGATTATCGAAAAGATTTTGACCTACAGAATGGCATTTTATACGAATCAAGATAATCAAGCAGGAAAACTTCAAACTCGTATTGACAGAGGAATTGAAAGCTTGACACGTTTAGTTCAAAACTTTTTTATCGATATTTTACCTCTTTTTGCTAATTCAATTGTTGCTTTAATTTTGATGTTCAACGCTAATTTTTATGTTGGATTGGTTGGACTTTGTATCGTTCCGATTTATTTCATTATTACACAACAACAAGCTAAAAAGCTGAGTGGTTGGCGACGTAACTTAAGAGGTTATCGTGAACAAAAATCGCAAGGAATCATCAGCATAATTGATTCGATTACAGTTATTAAATCATTTAACCGAGAAGATATCGAAGGTAAAAAACAACTTGATTTGCAAAAAGAATTGACGAATAATCAAATGCAAACACGCAAAACAAGTTTCTTTTTTGATGGTTTAAAATCCTTTATCGAGCAGTTTGGTGTGGTGATTATCATCATTTTAACTTCATATTTGGTTCTTGATGGACAAATGACAATTGGTGCAATTATGTTCCATATTTTATTGTTCAACAATGTTTCGGCTCCTATTCGTCAACTGCATCGTATTTATGATGAAATGAATGATGCGATGATATATTCCGAAAGTTTCTTTGCAATTTTGAAAGCGGATGACGAAAAAGAATCATCTGGAAATTATATTCCAATAAACTTAAAAGGTAAATTCGAAATCCAAAATGTTGACTTTTCTTATCCAAATGGTTACAAAGCCTTAAAAAATATAAACATGACAATTCAACCCAATAAAATTACAGCTTTGGTTGGTTTGTCTGGCGCTGGAAAAAGTACAGTGATTAATTTATTGGATAAATTTTATCAACCTGATTCTGGAAAAATTCTACTTGACGGAATTGATTTAGAAGAATATGACACACAATTTTTACGCGATAATATTGGATTGGTTTTACAAAAAAATCACATTTTTAATGGAACAATTGAAGAAAATATTCGTTACGGAAATGTCAACGCAACTTTCGAAGAAATAGAAGATGCTGCAAAACGTGCTTATATTCACGAACAAATTATGGATTTGCCAGAAGCTTATCAATCCAAAGCCTTATTGTTATCTGGTGGTCAACAGCAACGTATCGCCATTGCGCGTATGTTTCTCAAAAATCCACCGATTATTTTCTTGGACGAACCTACTGCAAGTTTGGATGCAATTGCGACGGAACAGATTAAAAATAGTTTGGATGCCATCAAAAAAGATCGAACAGTTATCATTATTTCGCATAGTATTTCTCAAATTATCGATGCCGATTATACGTACGTGATGAAACAAGGCGAAGTTGTGGAACACGGAATTCATGAGGATGTATACAAAATGAACGGCACTTATAAAGAGATTTTTGATGCAATGGCAAAAAGCTTAAACATTGAAAAAATTGCCAAAACTTTTGACGATGAAGAAGAAGAAAATTATTAGGAATAATTCTATTATAAAACATTATAAATCACTATCTTTAAAGAGGTAATAGGATAGCGTATGAAAAAATTAGTTTATTTTATAGTTGGGGTATTGTTTTTTACCCAATCTTGCGAGCAAAAAAAAGAAGCTCCAAAAGAATTAGCACTTAATACGGTAACTTACGAAAGTGCTTTAGACGTTCCTGTAAATAAAGTTGGTGTTCTGATTAATATAGATTCTCTTGGTTTTTTTGATCATAATTCTCAAAATTATGATCAAAACATTGATTCAAAATCAATTGAAAATCAGCTTAAACAAATAAATTCTAAATTTGATATTGTAAAAGTAATTCGTGATAAATCTGAAAAAATATTAAACGACAACAAATACACTTATCAAATGATTGATAGATTTGATAAAAATTTAGTTCCGAATGAATTAATCACAAAGGAAAATGTAAATCAAGTTAAATTTAATGATTTAAAAAAAGCGATTAATCAAGATGATTTAGTTTTGATTAATGTAAAATCGGGTCTTGATTATGATCCTGCCAACAAACAGAAATACATCGCCAAAACATATGTCTACATTAATATTCTAGACCTTAAAAATAATGCTTTAAAATATAGCGAAACAATTGGTGGAACTAAGTATATAGACGAAACAATCAATAAAAGTACGACGGATTATTTAGAGAAAATGATGAAAGAGTCATTAAACGAAACGTTGGATATTATTGATAATAAATATTAAATACATTGAACTATGCGCCATTTTTTTGGCAACTTTTGGAAGTCCTGAACCCTTAAAAAGTTTCAGGATTTTTATTTTTAATGATATTCTAATATTGACTTTTATTCATGGTATATTTTTTGTTAATTTTATGCTAAAATTATAAGATGTCTATTATACGATATTTATCTTTTATTCCATTATTGACTTCTATTTCTGGATTTGCACAACAATTGATTGACCCGCAACTTCGATTGCCTGTTGAAAAAGCGATTGAGTCAAGTTATGAATTAAAAAATAAACAACTGGAAGTCGAAAAAAACAATTACCAATATGACGAAGTAAAAGGTAAACGACAACCAAATTTATCTGCAATTGCACTGGGTGGTTATCTAAACTCGAACGGAATCATCGATATTCCAACCAAATCAATCGATATTTTGTCCGCAGAATTGTTTTCGGGTAATCAAAAATTCAATACCTCAGCAGGATTATTTACTGTCGGAATTAACGCTACTCAAATTATATTTTCGGGATTACAAATTCCAAATGCTTTGAATGCTATTCAGGAAAAAAGTACTGCTTTAGATTATTTGAAAGAAGCTGAAAAAGAAACTATAACCAAAGATATCTTACAAACCTATGATCAATTGATGTTATTGGTCAAAGTAGAAGAATTAATTTCAAATTCTGCAAAACGCTTGGATAAAGAGCATCTTAAAGTTCAAAAGGCAATTCAAAATGGTTTAGCTATTCCATACGATCGTGAAAAAATAAAATTAGCAATGTTAGAGTTAGAAGCTCGACAAGTAGAACTGAATGGTAATCGACAATTACTGTACAAAAAATTAGAAACCTTGACGCATCTGTCTGAACAAGATCTTCAACAAATTCAATACGAACTAGCGCCAATTGACATTCTTGCTTCAAGTTATACTTTAGAAAATAAAAAAGAGTTAAAAGCACTTGAACACTCTGTAAAAGCTTACGAATTTTTATATCAAAAAGAAAAAGGATCGCATTTACCACAAGTTTTTGCATTCGCGAACACCAATTATACGTCAATTTTTGGAAGTCGTTTTAAGCTAAAAGATGTTGATTTTTTGGGTGATGTTAATTTGAAAATGAACCAATTTTCGATGTTTCCTAATATTTTGATTGGAGTTGGCGCAAAGTGGGAATTGTTTGATGGCAGACAACACAAGAATAAATTAGCGCAAGCGAAAACAGACATTTTAATAAATGAAAACAAGTTGAAAGATTCGCAAGAAAAATTGAATTTATTGTTAAGTAAAAACAAAATTGATTACGAAACTTCTACTGAAAAATTGAAAGTAAATAATCAACAAAATACCATTGCAACAAATAATTTAGAAATCGCTTCAAGACGATTTCAAGAAGGATTAATAGATGTAACCGAACGTTTGGCTGCCGAAAATGATTATTACAAAGCCAATTTAGGTTATTATGCTCAAATCTTGGATCAACGCTCTAAAACCTACGAATTACTTCAAACTTCTGGAGAATTATTTAATCAATTATCAAATTAAAATCATGAAAAATACACTATACTATATTTTTGCTTTAAGCGGATTAATACTTTTTACAAATTGTAAATCATCTGACAAGGAAAATAAAAAAGAAGAGCAAACTATTTTTCAAGGTAAAATTGAGCGCGATCAAATTAGCGTTGTAACAAAAATTCCAGGAAAAATAGATCAAATATTAGTTCACGAAGGTGATGAAGTAAAAAAAGGACAAACGCTTTTTATCTTACAATTACCAGAAGTTGATGCGAAGAAAAGTCAAGCAAAAGGTGCTGTAAATTCTGCCGAAGCTCAATACGAAATGGCTAAAAAAGGTGCTACAGATAATCAATTGAAACAATTGCGTGCAAAAGTTGCTGGCTTGAAAGAGCAATTAGATTATGCAGAAAAATCAAATCATAGACTAAAAAATATGCTTCGAGATAGTCTTGTCCCACAACAAAGTTATGATGAAGTTTATGCTAAATATCAAGGTGCTAAAAATCAATATTTAGCTGCAAAAGCGGAATTAGCTGATGCCGAAAATGGAGCGCGTGTAGAACAACAACAAATGGCTTTGGGACAAAAAGAGCGTGCTTTGGGAGCTTTGCAAGAAGTTGATGTTGCTGAGGCGGAAAGACACATCAAAGCACCACAAGACATGACGGTTGAAACAATTAATCTGAAAGTTGGAGAATTAGCTTTGGCTGGATATTCTATTGCAAATGGGATTTTGGAAGAAACTACATTTTTTAGATTTACAATTCCTGAGAATAAAATCGGACAATTGCAAAAAAATCAAATCGTCAATTTAAAAGTTCCTTATAAAAATAATATGGTTTTGAAAGGTAAAATTGTTTCGATAAAAGTTCTTAATTCATATGCAAATATTTCAACTGCCTATCCTGATATCGATCAACAACAATCCCAATATGAAGTAAAAGTTGTTCCTGTTGACTATAAACAAGCTGCTCAACTATTGACAAAAGCAAATGTAGTTTTAGATCTTAATGCTAAATAAATTCTGATGAAAACGATTTTTCATTTAATTATACGAGAATTCAAACTTTTCTTCAAGAATCCTGTTTTACCAATTTTATTCTTGGGAGCACCTATTATGTATGGTGTTCTAATCGGAAATGTTTATAAAAAAGGGAATGTAACCGATTTACCAATTATTGTTGTTGACGAAGATCATACGACGACAAGTCAGAAAATTATTCAGATGTTAGATGAAAATGAATCGGTGAAAGTTGCTGAAGTTTTACCTTCAACATTTGATTCTAAGAATAAAGCTTTAGCAATCGGAGCTGAAGTTGTGGTTGTTATTCCTCGAAACTTTCAATCTGATGTACAGCAAAAAAAATTACCCGAAATCGCTTATTTTGTAGATGCTTCAAACACGTTAACTTCTAATACAGCAGCAATCGCAATTACGACAGTTCTAACAACAATGAAAGCCGGAATTTCAATAGAAACAGCTAGAAAACAAGGCGTTCCTGAATATATTGCTACACAAAGCTACGAACCATTCAAATCAACGATGATTCGCCAAAATATCAGAAGTGGAAACTACTTATATTTTATGCTTCCAGGTGTTTTATTAACCGTATTACAACAGGTTTTATTATTAGGTTTAGCACTTTCATTTGCTTCAGAATTTGAGAATAGGACATTTAATGAATTGATCTCAAAATCATCCAATCCATTTACCATTTTATTCGTCAAAACTTTTCCTTATTTATTTATGTCAGTATTTATATATATGCTGTATTATTGGTTCGGAATGTTTTATGACATGAAATTAGAAACCGAATTTTGGCCATTCTTTACGTCTTCTCTTGCATTTATTTTAGCCGTTTGTTTTTTGGGTTTTTTAGTCAGTATTCTTCTTCCAAGCCAACTAAAAGCAACCGAAGTTTTGATGGTTGTTGCAACACCAAGTTTCATTTTAAGTGGATTTACATGGCCTTTAAGTCAAATGCCAAAATGGATTCAAGCAATTGCAGATTGCATTCCATTAACACATTATTTGAAAATATTCCGAATACTTTTCATCGAAAAAGGCGATCCTGCGTTAATTCAACCACATTTAAATAATCTAATTGTAATAGGAAGTATTTGCTTTGTCTTATCTTTGGCCATTCTAATCGTTAAAATAAGAAAAGCTAAACAATCGATGAAACAAATCGAAACAGAAAAGATTTAGCATCTTTTTTAACTTACAAAACAGATAATAAACCATGAATTTTCTTACAGTTGAAAATCTAACCAAATCATATGGAATCCGAACTTTATTTGAAAATGTAAATTTTCATGTAAATGAAGGAGACCAAATCGCATTCGTAGCAAAAAACGGAAGTGGAAAATCTACTTTACTTAAAATTTTAGCTGGATTAGAAACGGCTGATTCTGGCGAAGTTCGTCCAAATAAAGGTGTTAAAATCTTAATGTTAGATCAAAGTGATGATTTTGACGAAAATTTAAAAAGTGAAGAATATATTTTCAATCATTCGAATGAAGTTTTAGATATTGTTCGACAATATGAAAACATGATCGAAAATGATCCAACAAATCCTGATTTAATTGATTTAATGGGAAAAATGGATGTTTTAGATGCATGGAAAGTTGAACCAACAATCAAGGAAATTTTATCAAAATTGAAAATTGATTTCTTGGATCAAAAAATTGGAAAACTTTCTGGTGGTCAGCGCAAACGTATTTCTTTAGCAAAATTTTTGATTGATTTAAGTTTCGAAACTGGATATGTTCTTTTGATTTTAGATGAGCCTACCAACCATTTGGATATTGAAATGGTAGAATGGCTTGAATATTTCTTGAACAAAGAAAACAAAACATTGATTTTGGTTACGCACGATCGTTATTTCTTAGATGCAATTTGTACCAAAATTCTCGAAATGGAGGACAAAACATTGTATGTACATTCGGGAAATTACGAAACTTATATCACGAATAAAGCATTGCGTATCGAAAATCAAAATGCGACAATTGACAAAGCGAAAAACCTTTATCGTAAAGAGATTGAATGGATGCGTCGTCAACCGCAAGCACGTACAACAAAGTCTAAATCTCGTATTGATGCGTTTTATGATACTGAAAAAGTGGCTAAACATAAAATTGTCGATCAACAAGTAAAATTAGAGATGGTGATGACGCGTTTGGGTCAAAAAATCATTGAGATGGAACATGTCTCGAAAGCATTTGGTCAAAAGAAAATTTTAGATGATTTCTCTTATATTTTCGCTCGTGGTGGAAAAATTGGTTTAGTCGGAAAAAATGGTGTTGGAAAAACCACTTTCTTGAAAATGTTAGAAGGAATCGAAACGATGGATTCTGGAACAATTGAACGTGGAGAAACCTTAAATATTGGACATTTTAAACAAGATGGGATAGAATTTAAAGGCGACGAACGTGTCATTGAGTTTGTGAAAGATATTGCAGATTTTTTCCCTCTTTCTAATGGAAAAGAAATGCGTGCAGAACAGTTCTTAGAAATGTTTTTATTTACGCCAGAACAACAACATACTTTTATCTCAAAGTTGAGTGGTGGAGAGAAAAAACGTCTGCAATTATTGGCAATTTTGTATAAAAATCCTAACTTTTTGATTCTTGATGAGCCAACAAACGATTTAGATTTACCTACTTTAACGGTTCTTGAAAGTTTCTTAGAAGAATATCAAGGTTGTTTATTAGTTGTTTCCCACGATAGATATTTTATGGATAAAGTGGTCGATGAATTAATGATTTTTGAAGGCGAAGGAAAAATTTCTCGTTATATGGGAACATATACAGAATATCACATCGAGAATAAAAACAAGCCCATAACTGAAGATAAAAAGGTTGAAAAAGAAATCGTTATTCAGGAAAAAGTTGAATCGAAAGAGAAAAATGCAGAGACAAAACCAAAAAAATTATCGTTTAAAGAACAACGAGAATTAGAAGAAATCAATAAATCTTTACCAATTCTTGAAGCCAAAAAAGAAGAATTAACGAATTTACTTTCCGACCCAAATTTAGGTTATGACAAAATCGCAACTATTGGAGATGAACTACAAAAAATTGTAGACGAATTAGAAGAAAAAGAATTTCGTTGGTTAGAATTAAGCGAATAAAAATATTGAAAAGGAACTTTTTTTGAGTTCCTTTTTTTGTTTTAAAAATTTATTTGTACATTTATTCTATCAATCATCAGGAGTTTCTGAAAAATCAGAACACCAACCGAGCCAAAACCGCGCTACGGTGGTATAGAATGAGGGCAAACGCCAAAATAAAAGGTTATTCTCTACTCTATCCTGTTGTTTTTATCATTAAAAAATTAAAACAATGGAAAATCTAAAAAATGAATTTGTCGTATTATTCCGTGAATTAACTGACAACGAATTAGTCGATCGCTTTAATCAAAATGTAGGAAATAGTTCCTGGAATTCTGCCAGAAGATGTTATGTCAAAACATTATTTGACGAATTACAATACCGTAATTTTGATTGCGCAACCATAGAAAGAGGAAACACATTTTCGCTTCAACATTATGTAGTATTAATTGAAAATAGATTAGAATATTTAGATCAAACATAAAAAAAAGGAAAACTTGTTTCAAGTTTTCCTTTATATTTTATGGTAGACAATATTACTTACTCTGCTCTTTTATAAAATCATTAATCGTAACATTTAATCGCTTATTTCGGATATCTTTTTCAAAACGAATTGGTTCTGCAACACGTTCTGCACAATCTTTCATCCCGCAATTTTCGCATGTAACCGCAACTTCTTTTACAGGAATTGATGGGTCATTCATAAATTTAATTTTACGTTGTGCTGATTTGTACAACACACCTATCGTTACGCTTCTTAAATAATTTGGATTGAATGGATCTTTCGTTGCTGAAGAAATTACATAATATTTTTGATTATTATTGAACGGATACAAAGAAATTTGTGCAGAAATCTCATGATGATCATCTTGATGCTTTTCCAATTCTTTCAAAACATTTAACGAAACCCAACGACGACAATAATGCTCATCCGTTTCATTTGCTTGTGGCGACTGTTGTTGATTAAGGTGAAGTTCTTTCGTTAATTTATATGAATTTGAGCCAACTTTTGCTGACAAACGCAAGAAAAACAAATCACGAATATTAAAATGTTTGGGTAACAAATTTGTCATTCGTTGATAAACCGTCTCAGGAGATTCGGTATATTTTCCAAGAATTTCTTGAAATTTAGACAAATCATGATGCTCTATAGCAAACAAATTCTGCATATCCTTCAACAATTTTTCTTCTGGTAACAACAACGCTCCAGCAAAATAAGATGCATAAAAATTGTTTAACAATTGATCAAAATTATCGAAACTTGCCCACGAAAATGTATACAAACGTTCCTTCAAATCAAGGTAATTATAGCCTAATTCTTTCGCTAAAATAAATCGTTTTTGATCATTGTCAGAATTGATATTGATATACAAAAGTTTTTTCTCTTTGATAAAAATAGAACGCAATTTCGCTAAATCCTTCCCTCCTAAAGAAGTGAAATCTTCATAAAGAATGGTATAATTATATTCCTCTTTCAGAATTTCCTCCATCGTTTCATTTTTCACAAAATCTTCTGATTCAATCAAATATTCTTGTAAAAAACTTTTTGCTGATTTTTCAATTTCAGGAAAATAATTATCATTTGCTTCCTGAAAAGACCTCAACGAAGCCAAGAAAAAACTTTCGCGCGTAAGATTATAATTATTACCTATTTCAATCAACGTAGAAATAAACGCATTTACCTTCATTGGGGCGTTAGAAATGATCTCAATTAAATCTCTTTCTTCAATTCCGAAGAGTTCCAAAGGAATTTCTTGCAATAAATTTGATTGTAGAATCTCAGCGACTGGTGCTAAATTTTTATCTAATTTTAAGGAAACTATCTCATCGTAAGGAATTTCCAACGCTTCGGCAAGAGCAACAATTTTATCAGTTTTTGGATATTTTTTACCTTTTTCGATCTCATTCAAATACGACTTCGAAAGTCCAGTTAACTTAGATAACTTAAACAATGACAAATCTTTAGCCGTTCTAACTTGTTTTAGTTTTAACCCAAAAATTAATTTAATGTATTCTTCTTGCATAATTTTTTCAAAAATATTTGGTAAATGTAAACGAATTTTTATAATTTAGCGAACGTTCGCTGGAAGTAAAATTCCGCTCGAATAACCAAAACCAAAATTACAACAAAAACACAAAAAATGGATACTATTACAAGTGAATTAAAATTATCGCAGAATAAGCTGGATAGTTATCCAGATGTTTTGACAACCGAAGCGGTTAAATTTTTAACAGCTTTACACAAAAATTTCAATGAAAGACGTTTAGAACTTTTAGCGAATCGACAAGAAAGACAAATCTTTTTTGATTTGGGGAATTTTCCAACTTTTTTGTCAGAAACAAAGGAAATCAGAAATGGTGATTGGACAGCAGCTCCAATTCCAGCTGATTTACAAGACAGACGCGTTGAAATAACTGGTCCAGTTGACCGTAAAATGGTAATTAATGCGTTAAACTCTTGCGCTAAAACATTTATGGCCGATTTTGAAGATAGTAATTCTCCAACATGGGATAACAATCTTCAAGGACAACAAAATTTAAGAGATGCAGTAAATGGTACTATTTCATTCGAAAATAATGGAAAAAAGTATCATTTAAACGAAAAAACTGCTGTCTTGCTTGTAAGACCGAGAGGTTTACATTTGAATGAAAAGAATATCATAATAGATAAACAAGAAATATCAGGCTCACTATTTGACTTTGGTTTATATTTTTTCCATAATGCACACACGTTACTTTCCAAGCAAAGTGGGCCTTATTTCTATCTTCCTAAATTAGAACATCACCTAGAAGCACGCTGGTGGAACGATGTTTTTGTTTTCGCACAAAATTATTTAAACATTCCACAAGCTACGATTAAAGCTACAGTTTTGATCGAAACTATAACAGCTTCTTTTCAGTTAGATGAAATTATTTACGAATTAAAAGACCACATCGCAGGCCTTAACTGCGGTCGTTGGGATTATATATTTTCTTATATCAAAAAATTTAAGAAACACCCAAATTTTATTGTTCCAGATCGTTCACAAGTTACGATGACTTCGCCTTTTATGGCTGCATATTCACAAGCAGTTATTCAACGTTGTCATAAACGAAACATACATGCAATTGGTGGAATGGCTGCTCAAATTCCGATTAAGAATGATGAAAAAGCCAATGAAATTGCCTTTGAAAAAGTGAAGAATGATAAACTTCGCGAAGTAAAAAATGGACACGATGGAACGTGGGTTGCGCATCCTGCTTTGGTAAAAGTCGCAAAAGATATTTTTGACGAATATATGCCACAAGCTAATCAAATTGACAATAAGCGAGAAGATGTTGTAACAACTGCCGAGGCTTTGTTAGAATTGCCAAAAGGAACAGTTACAGAACAAGGAATTAGAGACAATATTAATGTCGGAATTTTATACATCGAAAGTTGGTTATCTGGAAAAGGAGCCGCAGCTTTATATAACTTAATGGAAGACGCAGCAACAGCAGAAATCTCTCGTACGCAGGTTTGGCAATGGTTAAGCCAGTCGATTACGTTAGAAAACGGATGCGAATTTAACAGTGACAAATACAAAAAATTAAGAGCCGAAGAGGTTCAAAAAATAAAAGAATTAGTTGGTGAGGAAAACTATTTGAACGGAAGATTTGAAGAAGCTATTTCAATCTTTGACGAATTAGTTTTATCGCACAAGTTTACCGAATTTTTAACATTAGAAGCCTATAAGTATATTGATTAAGCCCTTATAACCAGACACACACAAAAAGAAATACACACACAACACACATTCATAAACAAAACACAAAAAACACAATTATGAGCAATCAAGAAAGAATTCAAAAGATTCGGCAGGATTGGGAAACTAATCCACGCTGGACAGACATTGTTCGTCTTTATTCAGCAGAAGATGTAATTCGATTAAGAGGTTCTTTGGACATCGATTACACTTTAGCAAGATTAGGTGCTAAGAAACTTTGGGAAGGCTTAAATTCGAAGCCATTTATGGCGGGTTTAGGCGCTTTGAATGGTAATCAAGCCATACAAGAAGTGCAAGCTGGTTTGGATGCAATTTATCTTTCGGGATGGCAAGTTGCTGCAGATGCAAATCTTTCGGCAGAAATGTACCCAGATCAATCATTGTATCCAGCCAATTCGGTTCCAATGGTGATAAAGCGTATTAATAATGCGTTGCGTCGTCGCGATGAAATACAATCTGTTACCCAACAAGGAAACATTGATTATATGGTACCGATTATTGCCGATGCTGAAGCTGGATTTGGAGGAAACTTGAATGCTTATGAATTGATGAAACAAATGATAGAAGCTGGTGCTGCTGGCGTTCATTTCGAAGATCAATTGTCATCAGCCAAAAAGTGTGGTCATCTTGGTGGAAAAGTTTTAGTTCCAACACAAGAAGCAATTAACAAATTGGTTGCAGCGCGTTTAGCAGCAGATGTCTGTGGCGTTCCTACTCTATTGGTTGCCAGAACTGATGCAGAAGCTGCGAATTTGATTACTTCGGATATTGACGAAAGAGATCAACCTTTTATCATCCAAGGAAGTAGAACTTCTGAAGGTTTTTACAATGTGAGAAATGGTTTGGAACAAGGAATTAATCGAGGCTTAAGCTATGCGCCTTATGCTGATTTAATTTGGATGGAAACATCTAATCCAGATCTTGGAATGGCAAGAGAATTTGCACAAGCGATTCGAGAAAAATATCCAAATCAGATGTTAGCTTATAATTGTTCCCCATCATTTAATTGGGCAAAACATTTAACAGAAGTTCAAATGGAAACATTCCGCGAAGATTTAGCTGAAATGGGATACAAATTCCAATTCATTACTTTAGCAGGTTTCCATGCGATGAATACCTCTATGTTCGAGTTATCACGTGCTTACAAAGCCAAAGGAATGGCGGGATACTCGGCATTACAAGAAAGAGAGTTTGCGTTACAAGAAGAAGGTTTTGCAGCTGTAAAACACCAATCTTTTGTAGGAACACAATATTTCGATTACGTACAAAACACAGTGCAACAAGGCATTTCGTCTACTACGGCTATGGCCGAAAGTACGGAAGCCGCACAATTCTAATACATACTTTTCAATTAAAAAGGACGTACCGCAACTACGTCCTTTTTTATTTCATTATATCTACCAAACAGATTTTCAGATGAATAAAAAAATTCGAAGAAATTTCTTCCTTCGAATTTTTTAAATGTTTAGTAATAATATAATTTAGTTATTAGTTCCAATAACTCCATTGTACTCCATCAAAAATAGCCACCGTTTTAGATGCTAAATCGTAACACATCATACCAGGATAAGGGCTTACAACATCTGTAGATAAATTATTTACTCGTGGTAAAACAAGCGCTTTATCTGGAGACTCTAAAACCAAAACTCCATCTGCTGTAGAGGTTTCAGCTCCAATGATTACACCTTCCCCAATATCATAATCATTATAACCATATGGATAATTACCTCTATCAGTTAGGTTAACCCATTGTCCATTTTCATACATTTTAACTTTTATATCGCTCATATCAAATACAAAAGTTCCATTTGAAGGGTTTTGAGGCGCGCTATCATTTGCTGGAAGAATAATCCCTTTTGAATTATTATCTTCAAACTGCAAAAGTGTAGATTCTGTTATTACTGATGTCGGATAATTTCCTTCTTCAGCAATTATCATTTGAGCATTAACATTTGTAAAAAGTAAGGTAGAAAGTAATGAAGTAAAAATTATTTTATTCATCATTATATTAGTTACATGCATTATTTAAACAATCCCAATTATCTCCATTATATAATTTGACACATTTATCTGTCTCATCATAAGCAATCATTCCTTCTATAGGTGCCTTTATATCTGTAACAACATTTTTCACACGAGTAATCACCATTCCCTTCGTATTAGAATCCAAAACAAGTGCTCCATTAGGAATTTCGGATGGCCAATTAGGACTAACAATTGTATTCGTAGATATTCCTACTTTAGTAGTTCCAGTAGGTGTTCCTGTTTGTGGCGCTTTAGTACACGGACAAACTACTTTTTTTAATCCACTTCCATAACCAGACATACTAGTAGCTCCAATTACTTTTTGTGTAGCTTTAACTGTATTATCAATATTTGTATTCCATGTGATTGAATTAAATGCTGCATTAATTGTTGTACTACCAGATATTTTACCAAAGAATCTCATCTCATACAACTTCTTATCAGCATTAGATTTTCTAGCTAATAATGTTAACACTCCAAGCTCCGAGATCTTCACTCGAATAATTGGGAAATTTTTATCTCCAATAATATCGTAAATCTGTTCAACACCTGAAGTTACTCCGTGTCTACTTCCATCTAAGAACTCAACATTTTGTTTCGATCCACTTACCTGAAAATCTATTTCTTCATTTGCTAAATCAGTACCGTTAATATTTAACATAAATGAATTATCTAATGTGTAAATATCAAATTGAAAACCATAATCTGTTGCAGGCATTGTAAAAGTTTGAGCACCTCCATTTGCGACACTAAAGTCTGATCCTTTTACAGTAGTTGTACAAGGCGGTATATTAATCTTAATCGTTTTAGGAATCGATGTTCCAGGAGATGCTACTCCATTTAAAGTATAATTATCTTGGATAGTATATTCTATTGTTGCTTGTCCTTCAAAACCTAAAGAAGGCATAAAAGTAACAAAGCCATTAACATCAGCAGTCCACGTTCCTTTAGCATCTGTATATGTACTTTGTATCCCTGGCGTATTAACATCCAAGTCAATTGTGTTCTTCTGTATAGATTGTTTATCATCATATTCTACAGCTTTGCTAGCTACATCAATTGTAACTGGTTGATCTTTTAACCTTCCAGATTCTACAAAATTTTCACCTACAGGTAATGTATTTAACGCATTCAACGTCACAGAAATATTTACCGATTCATACGATGAAGTACTTGCATTAAAACCAGGATAAAATTTAAGTGGCATAGAAGCACTTTGTGCCTTAAAAACTAAACGATTTGTTCCCCATTTGCCATCTACATCTTTACTTATTTGAGTGACATTAACTCGTGGATAAGTACCAACCTGAAAATCAAATTTATCAATATATGTAGGACTATATCTACCACCGCCATTCAAATTATTAGAAGCTAATGCAGTCAATGAATAAATGACAACTTCATAATCTCTTCCAACTGTCAACCCTGTCATCATAGTTTGTATTGCTTCTTCTCCAGCTTTTGTCCCAACATCTCGTATTGTAATCCAGCTTGTATGATTATTGGGAGGCAAAGGAAGCGGGGACTTACTCCATGCTGCTCCTCCACCAGCGGTATCTGTTCCTGCTACAATTGTCGCTGTAGAGATATCTGGTGTGCCTGTTATTAATGTCCAACCACTTGGGACGCAAATACCACAAGGAGTGGGTTTGGTGGAACTTCCATTTGAAGCAGGTATTCCAACTTGGGCATAAGTAGTCCCAAAGAAAGCTAAGGTAAAACCTAAACTTACTAACCATTTAATTTTCATAAAATTCAATCTATCATCAATTATCAGGTAGTAGTAAGTTCGAAAGAAACGCAAATTTATTCAAATAAGGATAAATCGATCCTTCTATATTAATTATTTTTCTAAATAATGCTAATTTAAAAGCATTCTAAAATTATCAATAAACCTATGTAAGAATGATTTACTCTTAAAAAATAAATTCCACAATCACCCTAAATGTATCATTAAAGAGATAAAGAATTTGAGATTTTTGGGTAAGTTAAATATAAAATTCATCAATCAACTTTCGTAATCTGAAACGACTTTCCATTCATTTCGAACGAATCTTTTTCCGATTTTCCAACCAAGATTTTAGCCAAAGGGGTTTGAGTTGATAGAATAAATATCTTTTTATTCTCGAAAATAATTTCTCCAAAACTACATGCCATACAGAAATTTCCCATCGTAGTTTCAACATAACTTCCTAAACCAATGGTTTTGTTCTCCACAATTTTTATTTTAGAAAAGATGTCTTGCTGAATCAAGACTTCATTCAATTGGTTTTGAATTCGAGTAATTTCCTGTTGCATCATTTCGCGCGATGTTTCATATTTATCGCCCATACTACTTTTGGTATCGTTGTTAGAGGCGCGTAAATCGTCAATCAAACCATTCAAATACGTTATTTTATCTTCGATTTGTTGTGCTATAAATTGATATAATTCTGCTTTCATTTCTTTCAATTAAATTGTTTGAGGCTTATTCTTAAATTTCAGCATATAAATGGTTCCCAAAAGACAGATAAATGCCGAAACATAAATCACCATCGGAATGCGATCCAAATAATCCTGAAAATACCAACCCGCACACAGTGCTCCAAGCCCTATCCCCGCTTCCATCGCAATATACATTGTTGCCATCGCCTTTCCACGTTCATCAGGTTTACTAAAATCTATCGTCCAAGCATTTAGTGCAGGAGAAAGAATTCCTGTTGAAATTCCATACATCAAACCACCTAAAATCAACCCTATTTTTGCATCAATAGAAGCTAAAAGCACCAATGCAACAATCAATAAAACCAATCCTAATTTTATCACCAACACACGCCCTTTTTGGTCAGATATCTTACCTGCAAAGAAACGAACCATCATCGATGATATTGTAAACACGATAAAGAAAACTCCTTTGTTTTGAAAACCTAAATGTTCAGTCCAATCTGGAATTAACGTCAATATAGAACCATAAGCGACATAGGAAAGAAACGTAATCAACGCCGCTGGTAAAGCTTCTTTTGCAAAAACATCTTGTTTCGAAATCTTTAGTAATCCGAACGAAAACTTCTGTTTATTTTGTAAGGTTTCTTTCATATTGAATAAAATCAATATTGACAATAATGCAAAAAACGAAGATGTAAAAAACATCACATTAATCGATGAATATAATGTAATTGTACTTCCCAATGCAGGTCCAATTGCCATTCCGATACTGAAACAAATTCCGTGCAAGCCCAATGCTTCGCCCCAACGTTCGCGCGGAATAATATCCGCAATGTAAGCTGCTGTTGCAGTAGGTTTAAAACCTGTCGAAAAGCCGTGTACTAATCTCAAAAATAAAAAGCCTGAAACGGTTGTTAAAACAGGATACAAAATTCCGCATACAAAACAGACAATAGAACCAACTGCCATGATAGGCACACGTCCCACTTTATCTGTTAATTTCCCACTAAAAGGTCTCGAAATTCCCGCAGTCAGTGTAAATAATGCAATAATAAATCCTTTGTATTCTGCTCCTCCCATACTACTTAAATAAGCTGGTAACTCGGGAATCATCATATTGAAACTCGCTGAAAACAACAACGAACTCAAACACATTAAAATAAAATGGAGATTATAAACGGGATCTGAATTTAATTTTTTCTTGATGGCAGAAAACATAACGGATTTTTTGCAAAGGTAATTTATCTCAACCGAAACAAACTACACAATCCAAAAAGTATTACTTGTTACAAAAAAACGCTTACATCATTCAACATTGTTAGTCGATAGTTCACTGATTATATTAATGAAATTTCCTATTTCTGAACTACTAAGATGATGTGAAAATAACTTCTACATTAGAATACAGTTAAAATACCTTATTGTATTTAATTACTTACTAAACAATTCTTATTTTAGCTTTATCAATTCTACTACCCTAAAAAACGATCTAACCAACTATTATTTTCAAGCATGAAAAACTATGAAAATCTAAAAGAGACCTTGTCTTTTTATGGCGTAAATTGTAATAAACTATATTATATCTCATCAGGAAATCCAATTTTTGCGTTTCCTGAAAGATCATTTCGAATCGACTTTTATGCATTTTGTATTTGTTTATCTGGCTCAATAGAAGTTGAGATAGATTCTCAGAAATATTGTATTACTCAAAATGAATTCTTAATTTCTGCTCCTTCTACTGTTTTGAAAATTCTAGATACTAGCTCTAATTTCAGAATGAAATTGTTATTTTTTGAGAAAAATTTTCTCCTTAAAAACATTTCTAATCCTTTCTTTATTGATAAACTTAATTTGTTTACACATCAAAACTTTACAGTTTGTAAGGCAAATAAAAAAGAAGTGAATCATCTTTTTATGCTAATCAATTATCTTCAAGAGCAACGAGAAAGAAATGTTTTGTTCTTAGAAGATATTATTCGATCTATTATTTTTACTTTACTACTTGAATCTGCCTCTATAATTGCTGAACAATATTCAAAAGAAAATAAAAATCATTCTCGCGAAATCAACACTCTATTTTGTAAGTTTACACAACTTGTACAAGAAAATGTTATCGCTCACAAAGACGTACAGTTTTATGCAGATCAATTATTTATTACAAATAAATATTTGATTCACCTTGTAAAAAAAGCAACTAAGAAAACTCCACATGTTATTATTGACGAATATTTATTAAAAGAAGCGTATGTTTTGCTTGGTTATTCAGAGAAAACAATTGTCCAAATAGCATTAGATCTAGGTTTCAACTCTTCTTCATCTTTTGGTCGGTTTTTTAAAAAATACACTTCTATTTCACCTCAACAATATAGAAAACAACAACATATATAAAAAAAGAAATTTGGGATACAAATGACGAATTTCGGGATACTTTAGAAAAATAATAAAGCGTAATTTTATTCTAGAATCTTAAAATAAATAATTATGAATAAAGTTACTTCAAAATTTGACAACGTTTTAAATCATTCTACTATCTACGGAAATATTGATCATCAACCAGATGCGAGTAAAGAAACGCCAAGAAACACTCCAGAAAAATCTTATCCTTTCTCTGATCAAATAGGAAATTACCAACGCAATAAAGGAATTCCTACAAAATCTTATAAGGACAGTAAGGTATATATTGTAGGAAGTGGTATTGCAGGTTTAGCTACTGCCTATTATTTTATTAGAGACGGACATTTCACTCCAGAGAACATCACATTTATAGAACAACTTCAGGTCGAAGGAGGTTCGTTAGATGGAGCTGGAAATGCAAAAGATGGTTACATAATTCGAGGAGGTCGAGAAATGGATTGTACCTACGAGAATTTATGGGACATCTTCCAAGACATTCCTGCATTAGAGTTACCAGAACCTTATAGTGTTTTAGACGAATATAGATTAGTAAATGATAATGATTCTAATTATTCTATTGCACGTTTAATTCATGAAAAAGGGAAAGTAAAAGACTTTAGTAAATTTGGTTTGAATAAGAAAGATCAATTAGCTATTATCAAACTTTTGTTGAAGAAAAAAGAAGAATTGGACGACATAACGATTGAAGATTATTTTAATCAATCTTTCTTAGAAAGTAATTTCTGGACATTTTGGCGTACAATGTTTGCCTTTGAGAATTGGCATAGTTTACTAGAGTTCAAATTATATATGCATCGCTTTTTACATGCGATTGATGGTTTAAATGATCTTTCTTCATTGGTATTTCCTAAATACAATCAATACGACACTTTTGTTACGCCATTAGGTAAATGGTTAAAAGAAAAAGGAGTAAAAATTCAGTTAAATACACTAGTTAAAGATTTAGATTTATTAATTAATACAGAAGGAAAAGTAGTCAAAGGAATTATAACAGAACAAGATGGACAAGATGTAATTATTCCTGTCACACCAAATGATTATGTTATTGTAACTACTGGTTCCATGACAGAAGATACTGCGTATGGAGATAATACAACAGCTCCAGTCTTAGCGATAGATAATAATACAAGTGGTCAAAGTGCAGGATGGAAACTATGGAAAAACCTTTCTGCCAAATCTCCTATTTTTGGTCGTCCAGAAAAATTTTGCGGGAATATTGAAAAATCTTCATGGGAATCTGTTACTTTAACTTGTAAACCTTCTGCGTTAGTAGAAAAACTAAAAGAATATTCTGTTAATGATCCATATTCAGGTCAAACGGTTACAGGCGGAATTATTACCATTACAGATTCTAATTGGTTAATGAGTTTTACGTGTAATCGTCAACCACATTTTCCTACACAACCAGATGATATTTTAGTTCTTTGGGTTTATGCATTATTTATGGATAAAGAAGGAAACTACATCAAGAAAACAATGCCTACTTGTACAGGAAACGAAATCCTAACAGAATTATGTTATCATTTAGGAATTGAAGACCAAATAGACGACGTTATAGAGAATACAATCACTCGTTCTGCTTATATGCCTTACATCACATCTATGTTTATGCCTAGAGCAAAAGGAGATCGCCCACAAGTAGTTCCAGCTGAGTGTAAGAATCTAGGTTTAGTTGGTCAATTTGTAGAAACCAATAACGATGTAGTTTTCACAATGGAAAGTTCTGTTCGTACCGCACGTATTGCAGTTTATGAATTACTTAATTTAAATAAGCAAGTTCCAGACATTAATCCATTACAATACGACATTCGTCATTTATTAAAAGCAACTAAAACGTTGAACGATGATAAACCATTTATGGGTGAAGGTTTATTGAATAAAGTTTTAAAAGGAACTTATTTTGAACATATTCTACCTATTGGATCAGATTCATCACAAGAGGAAGAAGAAAAAGAATCTTTTCTATTAGAACAATTTGGTAAATTCAAAGAATGGGTAGGACATTTTAGAGGTTAAAATCACCCTCAATTCAATCCTGAATACCAATACTATAAAACCAATAAAAGCTTCTAAATCTTTAGTGATTTAGAAGCTTTTTGAGTATTACTATATTTTTTTCTATTTAAAAACTATACCAGCTTTTATTAATAAATAATTAGCTATAGTGATATTATTATTGAATTATTAAAGGTTTTATTTCAAATTTTGATTCAATATTTTCCTTTAATTTTAGAAATTCTGTTGTATTCATAATATGCAAATCAACATCAGTTAATCCAAATGGTCCATTTTTCTCAGTAATATATAGTCCATTTTCAAGCTCAATTATTGCTTTCTCCATTTCATCAAGTTCATTTTCGAAATATTTAAAATGATAATTAATGATTTTTAAATTTAAAATTAATTCTATTGCTTTAGATTCAACTTTCCTTGCTAATTCAAACTTTTTTAAAGTTTTACTTTCATTCCATTCTTCTGTTGGAAAGTAAGGAATTTGAATTACTTTATCATTATCAATTTTTATAAAAGACTCAAACTCCTGTAATCCATACTCATTTTCTGGGTTATAGCAATATTTTATTTCGGTTATAATTTTTCCAATACTATCAGTCAGGGTCATTTTACAAAATTAAACTTAACAATATTTCTTTACAAAAATAAACAAAATCAGTTTTACAAAAAAGTTGTCATTTCTGCATTTCATTCAACAATACCCCAATATACACACTATCTCAACCACTCCCAACACCTCATAAAAAAAGCTCTTATCAAAGAGCTTTTTGGGATATTACTAGCTATAATTTGTAAAATTATTACGAATGTTATCGGTTTGATATTGTTTTCTTACTTCTACCACGATATAAAATCAGTAATTTATTCAAACTTCTTATATCCGTATTATAATCGTCAATTAACAAACGTTCTGCACCATCTGGGTGATAATAACTTAAGTAATAACTCGTATGTTTTCCTGAACTTTTGCTAATGGCTTCTTCATTATAAATATCGTCCCAATTATAAAAATCTGTTGATATTGTTTTAATTCCTTTGTCATTAATTATGATTTGAGGTTCTTTGTTAGTTGCCTCTTTATAGTTCTTGTAAGCACAAAACGCACCTGCAATAGAAAAAATAGAACCAACAGTATAACTATGATCTATTAGAAGCAAATAGACACCAAAACCAAAAGAGATACACATAATCGCCATCTCAACAAAATTTTTACCTTTTGCATAATAAATAATTGTTTCGTTAGAAATCGTCAAATCATCTTGAAAAACATCTTCTTGATTGAATTTATTTGACAGCGTATTTAATTTTTCTACGTCTTTTGTAGTACGAATTTCTGTCTTTCCGAAAATACTATTGTCTGAGCAAATTAATTTTTCTTGAATTGCTCGTTTCTTTAGTTCATGAATATTTCTAACATTCTCAAAAGCCCAAATTCTCCATTTCGTAATCATAAAACTCCACCATAACCAACTAACAACCATTGCAAAGATAAAACCAACAGGAAATCCCCAAGTAGGAATAAATTTTTGGCTACCTAAATAAAATGTAATTCCAAAAATCCCAATGGTAATTGCTAAAACAGGATAAGTAATCATTCTATGTCCTTTTGAAATAGCTTCGTCAACTGTTACAGTTTCGTTCATAATTTTATCTAAATTTTATCTACAAAACTAATAAACAATATACCAAAATACAAAAACTACCCCCACAAAAAAAGCTCTTATCAAAGAGCCATTTGGTTAAAAAACTGTTTTGGATAATAGAATTTATTTCCAAACTTAATATAAGGAATCTTATTCGTTTTCCTCATCCGATACAACGTTTTGTCACTCACGTTAAGCAAACTTTTCAGGTCTGCATTATCATAGAATTTCTGACTTTCTTCTAACAGTAGAAAAGTTTTTTGGAATTCTAGTAGCAGGAGTTTCATATCCTTCAATGCCTCTCCATCATTTTGTGAAAATAAATCATTTTTCATATATTTAGTTAGGGTTAGGACTAACCAATTTACAACATAAACATATAATAACCAAATATTTACAAAACAATAAATATTCCTCTACGCATAATCAAGCTATCTCTTTTCTTCTTGTAGAGTACTCAAATCGATTGTGTTAGACAATAAACTAGCGTATAGTTGGAATGTTTTAGGATTAAAACCATTAATATAAACGAGGTTCTGTCAGAGTTTTACACCAAGCATAAAGTTCAAAAGATAACATATGTCCACTACCCAAAAAAATAACCACATAGAAACATAAAACCAAATGATTTTGTATTGAAATTAGTTGTTTACCTATTCGTATTTTCAACTAATCTTTACAAGCCATCATTGCTAAAACTATGTCTCAATGTGGTTAAAATAAATTTGAACAACATTTATAAAATTCTATTTTCGATACAATTTTTCTTCATTCTTCTACGTCGTTAATTAAAGTATTGTACCGAAAAATCACTCCAATCAACAAACTGCATTTCATGACTATCCTTATACAACTGTATGCTCGCCAAGGTAGATACTGGTACTCGCCATCGCCTTTGTTTCACTATTCAGAAACGCCCAAAAGTTAACCTTTTTGCCATTGTAATAGGTTGGTAAAGCAATATCTATAATCATAGAATTACGATTCTCAATATTTTGAAATACTTCAAACGAATTTAGTTCTTCACAATAGCAAATAACATTCACAAGATCCGAAGGCTGCGCATTGCCTTGCCCAGAATTATCTTCCCAATTCATTTGGAAAGTATCCCCACCAGCCGTATCTATCGTAGGTTGCAAAAAGCCAACCAGATCACCTTTTGATACCAACACACGCTCCAACACAATAACAGGCAAATCATTCACCATGTCCAATGCATTGCTCAGCGTATAAGACGTCGCAATGTTGTAGCGCGATTTTAACCCAACTCTATTCCCAAAATACAGATTAAGAACTGGACGAATTGGTTGCAAGAAACCAATCACTTTCTTGAATTTGATCTGCTGCATCAATTGCAAATCAGTAGGTCGCTTTTTCGATTTTTTTGGTAAACTGCGAATAATGTCTTTGCCACGCCAATTAACGCCTACTACAGTTCCCACTTTTCCTGAGAATCCACCAAGGATTCCTTTTTTAATTTCTGCCATAATTGCAAGTTTTTATTGTTAATATTCATAAAGTTAG
This sequence comes from Empedobacter falsenii, assembly GCF_013488205.1. Classification (NCBI taxonomy): domain Bacteria; kingdom Pseudomonadati; phylum Bacteroidota; class Flavobacteriia; order Flavobacteriales; family Weeksellaceae; genus Empedobacter; species Empedobacter falsenii. Next base: position 2,398,352 of record NZ_CP040908.1, read on the forward strand.
CAACAGAAACAACACGATTTACAAAAACGCCATTTTGTGTCCACATTTGTCCGCTTCTGTCCACATTTGTCCACTTTTGTCCGGTTGCTTTTTATTCAATAACAGTATTGTAGCAAAATAAAAACCTCGCTAAACCTCTATTCATCATAGGTCGATGAAATTTGTATTTTTGGTCGATTTTTAGCTTGTTCGACCATCGTTCGACCATTGTTCGACGAACCTTCGGAAAAACGGCATTCTCGTCGAAGAACGGTCGAAGAAAACACGAACGAAAGTGGGAGGAAATTTGTTGAATTGTAGTTTTGCAACAAAGGGTTTGATAAGAGATTTTTGGTATATTTGGAAATATTATTGAAAAAAACAATGAAAACTAAATTTACATTAAAAGCATATATGCCTTTATTATTTTCACTTATTTTCTTAATCTTTTTTATCATATTTACTTATTCAGTGTTTACTTCACCATTTTATGATGATAAATTATTTCCAAAAATATTCTTACCTGTATTTTTTTCTTTTGCTACTATTAGTTTCTTTTATGGAGAATTTAGAACTAAATGTATAACAGTAGAATTCATTAATAATGATATAATTGTAGAACGTTTTTTTGGTGTTAAAACTGAAATTTATAAATCATCTGATATAAAAGGATTTAAAGTAAGCCATTTAAGTTCTAATAGTAAAACATACGAATATCTCTATTTATATAAAAATGAAGATAAAATTATTAAAATATCACAATTCTATCACAAAAACTATTTTGAAGTAAAAAGTGAAATCAATGAAAAAATAAAATATCTTGGATATGAAAAGTTGTCATATTTAGATGAATTTAAAGAAATATTTAAATAGTATTTTAAATTCCAAAAAAAAGCTCCTTCTCAGGAGCTTTTTGGATTATGCGACATTATTAATAAACTCTTTTTCGAGGATGCCATCTACTATTTTTTCAACCTCATCGATATTGGCTTTCAATAATTCGTTGTTTTCTATTTGTTCTATTTCATGAAACTGCACATGTTTGTTAAACTCTTGCAGTTTGGCGTAATAACGTTTCAATTCTGCTTTGTTGAACAAGTTTCCGTCCTTCACATAAATCACATGTATCTTCGATTTGATGTATTGCGAAACTTGCAATATATCGCCTCTATTGCGTGATATATCTATCGAATAAAAAATAGATTTCAGGTATTCGCTTTTGGCAGTTGGCTCTTTTACCAACCAATCTGTTGTCTTAGGACTTGCTGCTATCGGAATAATATTCAGCACCTTATTCGGAAACAAACAAGCCATTTCCCACGCTAATCCTCCACCTAAGTCTGCACCAATAATGGCAAAAATCTCGTCTACTTCCAATTCAAATAACGTCAACCAAAACAACACCGCTACATCGCGTGCTGTAATGTGATCGCGTGGAATATAGTCGTACTTTATGGTTTGGGAAACGCCATTTCCAGGAATATCTATACAGATTACCGTATACTCATTAAGATCAATTGCTTTGTTTTTCCCCATGACCCCATCCCAATGATAGGTACAATCTGAATCTCCGTGTAAGGAATGGTTAATCAAAATGACTGGAGCTGTTCCTAATGGAAGTCCAAAAAGTTGAAATGTTACCGAAACATTGTTTAAGATTGTGTTGTCCTCTAAGGGCCAAACTGGGATCGTTAATTGTTGTAAACTTTGCATTGTTTTTAATTTTATATTGGTAATTGTTGTTTTTGTTCAAAAAAAATCCCCATCGAAACTCGACGGGGAAACATAAAATATATTAAAAAATAAAATCTCTTTTTAGTATACATGACTTTCCCACGTCTGGATATTCCAAACCTGTTTGCGAATCGACATATATAAGCACGTAAACTTCATTTTTTAATTACTTTGTTATCCAAATGTATAAAATATTTTTCGGCAAACAATTAATTTTTTCTTAATTATTTGTAAAATTTTCTAAATCTCTATTTATAATAGCGAATTCGAAATATCTCTTGTTGAGAAAGCTTAGATTCTTCATTCCGCTAAAGCTCCATTCTGAATGACAATATGTAAAAAATATCTCCTTGAGGAGATTATAGAGGTGTTTTCTTAATGAGAAGCTGAAATAAATTCAACTTAACAATCTTTATTTTATTAGTTATAGCCTATTCTATAATTTGAATAAAAATTCGTCAATTCGAGTGATTTTTAGAAATGTAATGAATAAAAATTGTATCGAGAATAGAATTTTATCTTTTAAAACCTTATTCTCGATACAAAATTCTAAAAGAATTTCACTCGAATTGACGGTTTATATTGATAAAATTATCAGAATACATAACGGGTTCGTTACATTCTTTTTTATACAGAAGTATAAAAGTCTTGTCACCCTAAACTCATTTTAGGGTCACATCTAATTCAGAACATAAAAATTACAACCACATAGAGACATAGGTTTAACAATGTTGATGAATAGAGATAAATTGAAAAATGAATAAGTGAACTAGTATTACTATATATCTATATGGTAGAATATAAAAAAACAAATCAAGTAATTATTCAAAACTTTCTTCTCGAAACAAAATCCTATTTAGAATATTATTCTAAATAATCTTTTTAAAATAAAATTATTAGAATAGATTACTAGATATTCAATTTTTTATGTAGTTTTACACAGTATTTCGAATCGTAGAAAACGATACCAACCGAGAGGAGTCTCCACGGTGGTAAAACAATACGGGAGTTCATCCAAAAACAACGAAAAATCCCCTATTATCGAAATACAATAATTGTTTTATTTTAACTATTTATTGTATGTCACAAAACATTTCTGAGCTTAATTTAGCTCCTATATCAGATGAAAATTGGTCGATTTTATCAACCAACAATTACCTATTACAGTTCCTGCGCTAAAAGATCATATTGTCGAAGAATTCAAGAGAAGAGGTTTGGATTATCGTCATCTATACAATGTAAAAACAGATGAATTGAATATCAAACTTCCGCTTAGTTTGATTGATGGTTGCTTGTTCGAGCGTAATATTCCCAAACCGCCTTTGGTAGGTAATTTCTACGCTGTTGTACATAGATTGAGAAATTTTTTGCAACATAGCAAAGAATTGAACGGAAAACGTCTTAAAACGTTTCATTATATCTTCGATCAACTTTATTTACCTTATGAATTGATTGATATTATTTCGGAAGATGATGTCAAAAATCTAACTGAAGATGATGTATTTATTACCTTCAAAAACTCGAAACAACATTTCCCGAACGATAAGATTATCAATAAAATTCCGAAAAATAATTTATTGATTACCGTCGACAAAGGGAATTATTACCGCGGTTTGGATAAAGTAATTTTGTCGCATCAAAATACAATTATCAGAGAAGAAAACTTGAATAACGTAACTGCATAACTGAAATTGCTTTCGACAAATCTCTATATTTGTTGAAAGCAATTTTATATGACGTCAGAAAAAAGAGAATTAGTAGAAGCAAGTTTTAATCGTTCGGAAACCTTAAAATTTTATAACGCATCACTTATCGAATGCGAAACAGACTATGTTTCGATTAAGATTCCGAAACAAGAAATGATGACACGTAAACACGGAATGTTTAATGGTGCTATGATTGCTTCTTTGGTTGATGTTTCATCTGGTTATGCTGCTGTTTCTCACTATGACGACGATTGTTATGTGGTAACAGTTGAGTTAAAAGTGAATTATTTACGACCTGCTTTGGGTGATTATTTACTATCAAAAGCCTATGTGATAAAAGGCGGAAAAAAGATAAGCACCATACGCACAGAGATTTTTGTGGTTAACGAAACAACGAACAAAGAAACGCATGCTGCTACTTCTTTGGTAACTATGATGAGAATAAAATGATGCAAAATTTTCTTACCATTGATTATTTAGAACACGGAAATGAAATACAACACAATGTGTTTCATTTGTTGCGCAATCATCAAATTTTAGAAAAACTTGACACATACAAACCTATTGTAGTAGGTACAATTCCGATTGAAATCAATATTGAAAATAGTGACATTGATATTATTGGTGAAACATCTAATTTTGAAAAGGCCACAAATCATTTAACAGAGAATTTTTCTCATTATATTGAATTCAAAATAGATCAATTAATAAACAATAACGAAACTTGTTTGACGTGTAATTTTAGAATTGATACGTTTGAAATTGAGATTTATTTAGAGAATAAGATTCCAACCGAACAAAATGCCTATCGACATATGCTCATTGAGGCGAAACTACTTGAAAAATTTGACGAGTCATTCAAAAACAAAATCATCGAACTTAAAAAGAATGGTTACAAAACTGAACCTGCTTTTGCAAAAGTTCTTGAGTTAAAAGGTAATCCATATCTCGCCTTATTGGAGTATGAAGTAGATTAAACAGTTTTCTTATAACGCGATTAATTAAATCAATTCAACTTGTTACTTTCTTCTTTTTTGTTGATTTACTTTTATAAAAAATAACAAAATGAAAATAAGAGAATTACAATTATATACAAACGAGTTAGAAAAAACGAAATCATTTTATACGACTATTTTAGCTTTTGAGTTAATTGAAGAAAACGAAAATCAGTTTAGTTTACAAGTTGGTTGGACAAGATTAACTTTTATAAAATCGAACGAAGAACATATTTATCATTTCAGTTTTTTAGTTTGTAAAAATCAATTCGAAAAGGCATTTAATTGGATACAAAATAAAACTAAAATCCTAAACACCGATGCTGATCAACATATTGCAAACTTCGAAAATTGGAATGCACAATCTTTTTATTTCTATGATGGAGCTAGAAATCTTGCTGAGATGATTACACATTATAATTTAGCTTATGAGAACGATGTAGAATTTGATCAACATTCTATTTTAGGAATTTCTGAAATTGGTTTACCTACAACTGATATTGAAGCTACCAATCTGGTATTAGAAGAGAAAACAACATCTAAATTCTGGAAAGGAGATTTTGAAACTTTTGGTACTAATGGTTCAGATGAAGGGAAAATATTATTACCAAATTACTTTATTAAAACAACTTGGTTTCCTACAACTGATACAATAACTCCTACTCCATTTACAGCTATTTTGGAAAATGAAAATCATTATTCAAAAGTAATTTTCAATAATAATAAATTAAATATATCTAATCTTGCCATTTTATAAAAAATAAGCATTGAATAAAAAGTGATATCTTAAGGGTAAAAAAAAATGGGATTGTAACTTTGCATTCCAAATATCTAAAAATGGTAAACTTTATATTAATCGCAGTCTGTATAATCGCCGGAATGGTGTTTAAAGCAACAAAATCTATACATCCTGATGCTCATAAAGGGATCAATACATGGATTTTATATTTGGCTTTACCAGCAGTCTCGTTTAAGTATTTACAAAAAGTAGAATGGTCGCAAGAGATGCTATTTCCTATCTTTTCGACTGTCATTATAGCCGTTGGAAGTTTGTTTTATATGAAATTCTACAGCAAAGCAAAAGGGTATTCGGAGCGTTCGAGAAGAACATTAGAATTGGCAAGCGGCTATAGCAATACATCTTTTATTGGTTTCCCTTTGATCTCAGCATTTTATGGAGAAAAGTATTTGAGTATTGCTATTATTTGTGATCAAACCATGTTTTTATGCTTGTCAACCATCGGAATAGTTTCTGCGTTAAAAGGCGGAAGTAATGGATCTGGAGCAATAGATTCTAAATTTATCTTGAAACGATTATTTACTTTCCCACCATTTTTGGGTTGTATTAGTGCATTGATTTTATCTCAATTTATCGACTTATCTCCTGCCGAACCATTCTTCGACAAATTAGCTGCAACCGTAGGTCCATTGGCTTTATTTTCGGTTGGATTGCAATTAAAGTTTAATGGTTGGAGAAAATTATGGTCACAAATTTCGATGTCTATGGTTTACAAATTAATGATTGCGCCTGCAGTTGTAATGCTTTTAGCCATCGTAATTGGAATAAAAGGTGATGTGGCTAAAATCTCTATTTTTGAAGCTGCAATGCCTACATTAGTGACATCGAGTATTATTGCGGAACAATTTAAACTCAACACCAAACTAACCAATTTGACTATTGGTATCAGTATTATTGTAGGCTTTTTTACAGCTGCTTTTTGGTATGAAATGATACAATTGTTTATTCAGTAGATTTACATATTACAGTTTTTATTAAAATTGTATCGAGAATTAAGATAAATTTTATCTTCTAAAACCTTATTCTCGATACAAAACTCTAAAAAGAATCTCACTCGAATTGACGGTTTTATTTCAATACTTCTTCTAAAAACAATAATGTATGTTTCCAAGCTCTATCTGCCATTAATTTATTGTAATCAGGTGATTCTGGATTGGTAAACGTGTGTTTTGAATTTGCGTAAGTAATCATTTGCCAATCTGTTTTTCCTTCGTTCATTTCAATTACTAAATTCGAAATATCTTCGGGTTTTACAGATTCATCTTCAGCAGGATGTTCAATCAAAACTTTTGTTTTAAGAGGAATATTTTTTCGAGCCAAATCTTTTGCTAATCCACCATGAATAGAAACAACGCCAACAACAGCTAATTGTGCACGAGCAGCTTCTAATGCGCCTGTTCCTCCAAAACAATAACCAATTACAGCAATTTTACTTGGATCTGCACCAGCTTTGATTAACTCTTTCAACGCCAAATCAATTCGTTTTTGATAAGCTGCATAATCAGACTTGTATTTTCCTGCTATTTTGGCCGCTTCCGCATTATCTTTCGGATTGTTTCCTTCTCCATAAATATCTGCAACAAACGCAATATAGCCTTCTTTTGCTAAATCTATTGCAGCTTGTTTTGCTTCGTTATCAGCTCCTTTCCAAGCCGGTAAAATCAAAACTCCTGGACTTTTCTTTGTTGTGTTATCAGTTACTAAACCGTTCAATTTTTGCGAACCATCTTTATAAGCAACTTGTTTTAGGTTTTGCGCATGTGTCGTATTCATCATCAATACAATTAAAAATAAACATTGAATTACATTTTTCATCTACTAAAAAATTTAAGACATTAAGATAAAAAGAACTAATTTTATATCGGATATTGAATTGAATATTTAACACAATTAGCATGGAACTTATTACATTAAAAACATTTGAAAGCCCTATTGAAGCACATATTTTACGTTCGAAATTAGAAAGTGAACAAATTGATGCTTTTGTTTTTGATGAACATTCGGTTGGGATGAATCAGTTTTTATCGAATGCAATTGGTGGTGTGAAAGTAAAAATTAAGAAAGAAGATACTGATCGTGCCATGAAAGTTTTAGAAGAAATTGATGCTTCAAATTACACCAATGATTTGGATGAAATTCTTGTTTGTCCAAAATGTGGAAGCAATGAGTATTACAGCAATTACAAGTCAATGAAAGGTGGAAAAGGCTTACTTTCTTTATTATCTTCTATCATATTTTGGGTCTACCCTATTTACTACAAAAACGTGTTCAAATGTAAGAAGTGTGGTGAAGAATTTAATGGTTTACAATAAAAAAAAGAACGACAAGAAATTGCCGTTCTTTATGAACAAAAATATATGATTTTTATTGATTAAATTGTCCAACGCAATAAGCTTGCACCCCAAGAGAAACCTGCGCCAAAGGCTGTCAACATCAATAAATCTCCTTTCTTTAATTTTGATGTATTTTCCCAAATACATAACGGAATCGTCGCTGCAATTGTGTTTCCGTAATTCTCAATATTGATTAAAGTTTTACCTTCTTCAATATTAATTTCATTACCAACAGCGTCAATAATTCGTTTATTTGCTTGATGCGGAACCAACCAATTTACATCTTCTACAGAAAAATCGTTGCGTTTCAAAACATTGACACACGTATCACTCATCGATTGAATTGCATTTTTGAATACAATTTTCCCATCTTGTCTAATGTAACGTTTTTCATCAACCAACAACTGTGAACTCGCTGGATACAGAGAACCACCTCCTTCTATATTCAAGAATTCTTTTCCTGTTCCGTTACTCTGTAACAAAGCGTCTAAAATTCCTTCTTCGTTTGTAGGCTCTAACCAAACTACTCCAGCTCCATCTCCAAACAAAATATTTGTCGAACGATCTTTGATGTCTACATACGCGCTGATTTTATCAGCACCAATTACCAAAACATTTTTGTAACGTCTGCTTTCAATCAACGAAGCGCCCATGTCCAACGCGTACAAAAATCCAGAACAAGCTGCATTCATATCAAATGCCCAAACATTCTCTATTCCTAACTTTTCGCATACAATATTCGCTGTAGCAGGCATCAACATATCTGGTGTAGAAGTCGCAACAATCAACGCATCAACATCTTTGATGTCTTTTTTGTATGTATCAATTAAATTCTGAATTGCACTAACCGCCATATCAGAAGTCGCTAAACCTTCCTCTAAAATACGACGTTCTTTAATTCCCGTTCTTTTTACAATCCATTCATCAGAAGTGTCTGTAATCTTTTCTAAATCGGAATTAGTTCGTTTATTCTCTGGCACATAACCACCGATTGCTGAAATATGTGCAAATATTTTTTTTGTAAAATCTACCACCATAAAATTCTTTTCATTCAAATTTCATGTATCGATTATCTACTAAAAGACGCATCAATTAAAATTTGAGCAACAAAGGTCTATCCAATTTAACAAATTAGTTAGCGAAATAAACGTAATAATATGTCAAAAAGACGTTTTTAGAAAGTTTTCACATTTGCATTGATTTACATCAATTATTAGTTAGAAGCGATGAAAGTTGTTGGTGAAACACCTGCATAATTTTTGAAAAATTTACTAAAAACTGAGGTGTCTATAAAATTTAATTCTGTCACAACATCAGAAACACTATATTTTGGGTTCTTTAGCAAGACCTTTGCTTCTAAGACAATGGCTTCGGCAATGATTTGTTTAGGCGATTTATTAAAGACTTCAACGATAATTTTGGTTAAATGCTTACGACTAATAAACATTTCATCTGCATAAAACTGTACATTACGCTGACGACGAAAATGAGTTGAAACTAAATACAAAAACTGTTTAGCTAATTCCTCCTTTCTGACTTCTTTCGTAGTACTTTTTGCCATTACAGCTTGGTTGTAGTAATTTCCCATCTCGTACATCAAGACCGAAAAATGATGTAAAACCAAATCTTTTGCAAAAATATTTTCGTTCTTGATGGTGTATTTACTAATCTTGTTCAAATTGTAACGCATATCACGTACAATCTTTTTATCTAAAGAAATGATTTTAGGATATTTAGACGACAAAAACTCTACTAAATTATTGGATTTCACGTGAAAACCAGCTTCAATAATCAAATCTGAATCAATGAAGATTGCTTGAACAGCAAAATCAACCGAGTGTTCTATAATCTCGAACAACTGACCTGGAAGAACCACAATAATATCATCACGCTTAATTAACGTTGGTTCTAAATTTACTGTGATTTCACATGTTCCTGCAGTAATTAAAATCAACCCAAGCGACGTAAACTTATAAGGTTTTCGTTTTACAAAATAATAATTGTTTTCAGGACCTACGTCAAAGATTGCTAACCGACGATCAGTTGCTTCTTCTTTGTAAGTTCTTAAAATATTATCAATTGAATAAAGTTGAATATAATCACTCATTTTTAGCTTTTATTTTTTCGAATACAATGTTAAAAGATTTTTTTGACAAGTAAAAACGTAAATGCGTCTTTTTAACAAAATCTTACGTCATTTTGGTATATCTAATATCCCCTTTCTAATGAAACTTCATTCAATAAAGTCTCGTTATTTTTCATTCTGTTGTAGTTATCTGCAACTTGTTTTAGAGCTGTTGTTGCATTTGTAACACTCGCAATATGAGGTGTTACATAAACATTTTCATTCGACCAAAAGGGGTGATTTTCAGGTAAAGGTTCCTCTATAAAAACATCTAAATACGCCTCTTTTATTTGTTTTTCTTCTATTGCAATTAATAAATCCTTTTCGTCCAAATGTGCTCCACGACCAACATTAACCAAAACTGTATGAGCTGAACATTCTTTAAAAAAGTCTTTATTCAAAATACCTTCTGTATCACCTGTCAAAGGCAAAATATTGACAATAAAATTAGTTTTAGAAATTGCAACATTCAAGCCTTCTTTTCCAGCAAAAGATTCTACTCCATTTATATTTTTAGGCGAATTCGACCAACCTTTGACTTGAAAACCTAAAGCAACAAATTGCTCTGCTACTAACTTTCCGATTTCACCTAATCCTAAAATTGTAATTGTTGTTTCCTTGATATTTTGATAAGTAGTAGGTTTCCATTCTTTACGAACTTGATCTTTATAATACGTCAACAAATTTTTCATTGAAGTCATAACACAAGCCAAAACATGTTCAAACATTTCTTGTTTCAAAGCAGGATCAACAATACGTGACACCTTTATTGAATCTGGAATTTTGGTATGCAACAAATGGTCAATTCCTGCTCCAACAGATTGTACAACTTTTAGATTTGGAAATTCAGCCACATAATTTCTGTGCGGTTTCCAAGTTGCAATAAATTCTACATCATCTGAATTTGAGATATTTGGATAAACTTCAACTTTCGTATCTGGCAACAATTCTTGTAAATTTCTTTGCCATTCTTCTGTTGGTTTTTGATTGAATATTAAGGCTACACTCATAATTGTTTACTTTTAAAACAAATGTAAATAACTCTAAATTAATCACACATTAAATTTGACGATTTGTCAGATTTCTTACATTTGGATTAGAATTTGAAAGAGTTCAAACAAATATATTTTAACTAAAAAAATACACTATAAATGGCAAATCCGTTATTAGAAAAATTTGAAACACCTTTTGAAAGTGCTCCTTTTTCTAAAATCAAAAATGAAGATTACAAACCTGCTTTTATCCAAGCAATTGAAGAAGCGAAAGCAGAAATAGATGCAATTACTGCGAATCCTGAAGCGCCAACTTTTGCAAATACAATTGAAGCAATGGAACTTTCTGGTGAAAAATTAGGACGAATTTCTTCTATTTTCTTCAACCTTAATTCGGCTGAAACGAATGATGAAATTCAAGAAATTGCGCAAGAAGTTTCGCCTTTATTATCTGAATTTGGAAATGATGTTCGCTTAAATCAAGATTTATTTGAACGAATTAAAGTCGTTTATAATCAAAAGGATTCGTTGAATTTAACCGATGAACAAGCTTATTTATTAGAAAAAAAATACAAAGGTTTTTCGAGAAATGGTGCAAATCTAAACGAAGAAGACAAAAATAAATTACGCGAAATTGACAAACAACTTTCGATGTTATCGTTGCAATTTGGTCAAAATGTATTGGCAGAAACTAATGCATACGAATTGATTATTACAGATGAAAATGATTTGAAAGGTTTACCTCAATATGCAATTGATCAAGCAAAAGCCGATGCTGAACAAAAAAATCACGAAGGTTGGTTGATTACGTTGCAAGCACCAAGCTATATTCCGTTTATGCAATACGCAGAAAATCGTGAATTAAGAGAGAAATTGTTTAGAGCAAATGGTGTAAAAGCTTATCAAAATAATGAATTTAACAACGAAGAAAATGTCAAAAACATTGTAAAACTTCGTCACGAACGTGCTAAAATATTAGGTTATAAAACGCATGCTGATTATGTTTTGGAAGAACGTATGGCAAAAACACCTACGACAGTTTTAGATTTCTTGAATGATTTATTAACGAAAGCAAAACCGTTTGCAGAAAAAGAAATTAAGGAATTAACTGCATTTGCAAAAGAAACTGATGGGATTGAAACATTGCAACGTTGGGATCATGCATATTATGCTGAAAAATTAAAACAGAAAAAATTCAGTCTTTCTGACGAAGAATTGAAACCTTATTTTCAGTTAGAAAATGTGATTGAAGGAGCTTTTGATGTAGCAACAAAATTATATGGAATTACGTTTAAAGAAATTCACAACATAGATAAATACAACGATGAAGTAACAACTTATGAAGTTCTAGATAAAAATGGAGCGTTCTTAAGTTTATTGTATGCAGACTTTTTCCCGCGAGCAGGAAAACGCCCTGGTGCTTGGATGACAAGTTATAGAGAAGCTTCTAATGTGAATGGAAATACCAAACGTCCGCACGTTTCGATTGTTTGTAATTTTACAAAACCAACGAAAGACACGCCATCTTTATTGACATTTCAGGAAGTAACAACATTGTTCCACGAATTTGGACATGCGCTACACGGAATGTTACCAAATACAACGTACGAAAGTCTTTCTGGAACAAATGTTTATTGGGATTTTGTTGAATTACCCTCTCAATTTTACGAAAACTTCTGTTACGAACCAGAAGCTTTAAAATTATTTGCAAAACATTATCAAACAGGAGAAATTATTCCGCAAGAATTAATTGAAAAAGTAAAAGCTTCTTCAAGTTTTATGGAAGGTTATCAAACTGTTCGTCAATTGAGTTTTGGATTATTGGATATGGCATATCATGCGAATGATTTGGCTGAAATTAATGATTTACAACAATTTGAAAAAGAAACGTTCAAACAAACAGAGTTGTATCCAGAAATTGATAAAAATATGATGAGTACTTCATTCTCACATATTTTTCAAGGTGGATATTCATCTGGTTATTATTCATATAAATGGGCCGAAGTTTTGGATGCAGATGCCTTTGCATTTTTCCAAGAAACTGGAATTTTCAATCCAGCAACAGCTCAAAAATTCTATAAACTTTTATCATCTGGTGGAACAGTAGAACCGATGAAACTGTACGAAGAGTTTAGAGGTCATAAACCAACAGCAGATGCTTTATTAAAGCGTGCTGGATTAATATAAACTGAAAATCCGACTACTTAAAAGTAGTCGGATTTTTTTATAATACTATTGTTTAATTAATGCAAACTTTCCTCGTGTTGCGACAAATCTAACCCTTCGAACTCCGCTCTATCACTCACGCGCAAGTGAATCATTTTATCTGTAATATAAAATAAAGCAATCGCACCGAAAAAAGTAAATAACGAAACGAGCAACAAAGCAATCATATGATGTGCAAACACGTGTACCCCGCCATGTAACAAACTCGCATTTTCTCCATGTGCAAAAATAGCTGTCAAAATCATTCCCATGATTCCCCCGACTCCATGACATGCAAAAACATCTAGAGTATCGTCAACTCTTTTTAATACTTTCCAATGAACCATTACATTTGAAACCATAGCAGTTATAAAGCCAAAAAATATACTTTCAGGAATTGTAACAAACCCACAAGCTGGAGTGATTGCTACTAATCCAACTACAGCCCCTATACACGCTCCCATAGCAGAAACGCTACGACCATTAATTCTATCAAAAAGTATCCATGTCATCATTCCAGAAGCAGAAGCAATTGTTGTTGTTCCGAAAGCTAAAGCTGCTGTGGCATTTGCTCCCAAAGCTGAACCAGCATTGAAACCAAACCATCCGAACCATAACATTCCTGTTCCAAGCATAACAAATGGAATATTTGCAGGTTTGTGTTCTCTGTTTTTACGTTTACCTATCACCAAAGCTCCTGCCAATGCTGCAAATCCTGCACTCATATGAACAACAGTTCCTCCAGCAAAATCTTTAACTCCAAAATATTTATTCAATAAACCTTCTGGATGCCAAACCATATGACAAAGCGGTGTGTAAATGATTAAGCTAAATAAAATCATAAACAATAAATACGAAATAAAACGTACTCTTTCGGCAAAAGAACCAGTTACAAGCGCTGGTGTAATGACTGCAAATTTCATTTGAAACAATACAAATAGAACAAATGGAATTGTAGATGCCATGTCTTTGTGTGGAAATGCTCCGACATGATTAAAAAATGGATAACTTAATGGATTACCAATAATTCCGTAATGTTCTCCATTTATTGTAAAACCAATTGATTCACCAAAAGACAGTGAAAACCCAACTACAACCCACAAAATCGAAATCACACCTAAGGCAATAAAACTTTGTAACATGGTAGAAATAACATTTCGTTTACCTACCATTCCACCATAAAAAAATGATAAACCTGGCGTCATCAATAACACCAATCCTGCAGCTGCTAAAATCCAGGCGACATCTGAATTTACAATATTTTCTTCGCTAAGGAATTCTCCTGTATTTGGAATATCTACAACTGGTTTCCAAAATAATCCAGCGAATGCAACTAGTGTTATAATTGCAAAAGCTACTTTCCATTTTAATCCAACTTTCATAAGTTTTTAATTTTAACCCTATCAAAATTAGATTATTTTTAAATAAAATCATCTATTTTCAATTACACCCTATAAAAATTAGGTGTTAAAATATTAATTTTACATTTTAAACATAATTACCCTATGTAAATTCATAAAAAAAGATTCCAAAAAAGGAATCTTTTTATCAATTTGATTATTTAGTTTTTATAAATTCTATCTGAAATCTTTAATCATGTTAAATCCTGAATAATCTTCTGAAAAGCTTTTCTTGGACTTCCATCAAAATAAACTTCGCCACAATAGTGATAACCTAACTTTTCAAAAACACGCAACATTCCAATATTATCAAAGTTGGTATCAACTTTTATATTCTGTATTTTCTTTGTAATTGCTATTTTTTCAATCTCATCCATCGTCCAAGTTCCTAAACCTTTCATCTTAATATCTTGCGCAACAGCCAATCGATGAATCACAATATATGGATCATCATTCAACCATTTTCCTTCAATTGCTGTATAAGCAGGTTCTATTTCATCAATAATTGCGACGTAACCAATGATTAGATTATCATCATTTTCAATTACATAACCAAAACCATTTGAGATATCATTTTTCACAACATCTAGATTTGGATAACCATTTTGCCATTGATCACTTCCTTCCTTCTTTCTTTTCTGAATCGCTTGTTGCAAAATTTCCCAAATTCTATCTGCATCATTCAAAATAGCTTGACGTAAATTTAATCCAGTCTCCATATCTTATTTTTATTTTCAATATAAGAGATTTTTAAGCAAATCATAAGTTTTGATATTTAATTTTTTAATAAATTGAAGTAATAAAACTAACTATCCCAACATGAGATTTCCAAAATCTATAAAATATGTAAAAATACCTTGGCAACAAGTTTTAGCAATACTTATTTTATTACTCGCATTTGTATTTTTTAGAAGCGAACGCAAAGAAATGATGCAAATTATTCCGAGTATCCAAAGCGCAAAACCTATTTGGCTGTTGATCGGTTTCGGAATTACGCTTCTCTATATTTCGCTACAAGCTGCAATGTATATCACAAGTTTCAAAGCAGTTGGTTTACCTCTTAAATTTTGGGACGCTGTCAATTTATTTCTCAAACGAAATTTTATCAGTGTTTTTTTACCAGCGGGCGGAATTAGTTCTTTGGCTTATTTACCCAAACAAATCAAAAAACAACAATTTGAAACAAATAAAATCATTCAAGCAAGTTCTATTTATGGTTTTATTGGATTATTAACGGTTTTCATCATTGGCGTTCCCATCATTATTTATAGTATTTACGTCAACAAATACTTTAATGACTCATGGATATCATTAGTTATTTTGGGCATAATTTTAATTTTGGTTTATTTCATTTATAACTCATTCAAAACCAAAAATAAATTCTATCAAATTATAGAGAATAAATTTCCAAAGATTACAGAAGAAATCAATCCAATTTTTGAAGCTTCTTTTGACAGAAAAAATATTAATCTCACGATTCTAATTTCGACAATCATCGAAATTACTGGGATTTTACATGTCTACATCGCAATGTTAGCGTTAGGCATTCAACCCACTTTTGATGCGGCGGCTTTGGCATATACGATTTCTGTTTTATTGATGATTATTTCGCCATTTTTGAGAGGTTTGGGCGCTGTAGAATTTACGATGGTGTATATTTTAACAAAATTTGGTTATTCTCACAATCAAGGTTTAGCTACAACTTTATTGTATCGCGTTTTCGAATTTTGGCTGCCTTTAGGTTTTGGATGTTTGAGTTTTATGTGGCGTGGAAGAAAACTATTTGCGCGAATTTTTCCTGCTGTTATGATTTTTACATTAGGAATGATTAATATAATTTCAGTCATCACTCCTCCTCTTGCAGAACGTTTGCATTTCGAAAAATTATATTTACCAACCGAATTCATGCATCTTTCAAAATTGATGATTCTATTTGTTGGAATTGCTTTATTGATTACATCATCTTATCTCATCAAAGGATTAAAATCTGCATGGGTTTTTGCTTTAATATTTGCTATACTTTCCCTTTTCGGAAATATTTTCAAAGCATTGGATTACGAAGAAGCTGGATTCGCATTTTTGACCATCGTACTATTAATTTACAGCAGGAATCAATACCCATTGAAAACAAATTTGAAACGATTAAGACAAGGATTCTCGATTTTCTTATTAGCATTTTTTGCGATTTTTATTTTCAATTTTTTAAGTTTTTATTTCATTGATAAACGACATTTTGGAGTAGATTTCTCTTGGAATCAAGCTTTTTATTATACATTTCAAAACTTCTTATTATTCAGTGAAAACAATTTAGTTCCGAGAACAACCTTTGCCAAAGATTTCAAAGACATCAATATCTTTTTTGGATTTAGTTCTTGGACATT